>SVKE01000006.1 GCA_015068615.1 Oscillospiraceae bacterium
TAGTTTTTTATCTCCTTATTTCGGAATTTATCGCCCTCTGCGTTAAACACCGTATGCCTCGCAAAGTGCCTAAAATAAAGGATTTCTACGTATTTTGTCTTTGTAGCAAAACCACAGTCTCCACGTGGCTTGTGTTCGGGAACATGTCTGCCGGAATGGCTTGCTCGACTTTGTAGCCTCCCTCTGCCAGAATCTTTGCGTCCCGTGCGAGGGTGGCGGGGTTGCAGGAAATGTAGACAATTTTTTTCGGGGCCATCTGCAAAATGGCCTCTATAGCCTTTCTGTCAGCGCCCTTGCGCGGAGGGTCCAGAAATACAACGGAGAGACGTTCGTTCTGCTCAGCCAGCCGGGGCGCTACCTCCTCTGCGCGACCGACAATAAATTCAGCGTTTGTAATGCGGTTGCGGCGAGCGTTTTCGCGCGCGTCCTCAATTGCCTGCGGCACCACCTCCACGCCAATGACGCGGGCTGCTTTTTTAGCGGCAAAAAGCGAGATGGTACCGATGCCGCAATATAAATCCAGAATGGTCTCCTTGCCGGAAAGGCCGGCAAGAGACAAGGCTGTTTCGTAAAGAATGCTCGTTTGCGGTGCATTGATTTGATAAAAGCTGTGAGGAGAAATGTGAAAGCGCAAATCTCCCAGCGTGTCAATAATGTAGTCGCGGCCGTATAGCACCAGATTCTTCTTGCCTAGGAGCAGATTGTCCGGCTCCTTGTGTATATTTAAAATAATACTTTTTAGTGTATAGCCTGTCGGTACGGCCAAAAGCCTTTCGACCAGCTTTTCCGTCTCTCTGAGCTTTGCGGAGGTGGCCGTTAGCACCACCATGGCCTCGCGGGTGCCTTCTGCCAGACGCACAAACACGCGTCGGGCCAGACCTCGGCGGGTTTTTTCATCATACACACTGGTTTTTGTTTCATTTAAAAAAGAAAGTATCTCAGACAGCCAAAGAGCAGCCGCGCGGTCACCCTGCCGGCAATCGGAAAGAGGCACCAAATGATGGCTGCCCGGCGCATAAAAGCCACCGATAGCCTGCCCCCTTGCATCCGTTCCCAGAGGGAACACCATTTTATTTCGATACCGCTCCGGTCGGGGAGCAGCCAGCGTTTCTGCCACGGGCACATCGGAAAAACCGCCGATGCGCGTGAGTGCGTCAGCAACGATTTTTTGCTTGACTGCAAGCTGCTCTGTATATGCCATGTGAGCAAAATCACAGCCGCCGCACAGCCCTGCCGCTGCACAAAAATCCACCCGGCGCTCCGGCGAGGGCTCTATAACAGAGCACAGTGTGCCATATGCACAGGCAGAGGTGATGCGCACGAGTCGGACGAGCACCCGCTCGCCCCGACAGGTATGGGGCACAAATACCGCCATGCCGTCATAACGGCCTACGCCGTCGCCTCCGGCGGCCACGTCCGTGATGGTCAGCTCAATCTTTTGTCCGATTTCCATGGTCGGCTCCCTTCATAACCTCACAGTAGATGGCGCATTCAATGCGCTTTCGCATCAACGCGCAGGAAAGGGGCAGGGGATTGTTAATATCGCCGCCATACTGCACGGCATTGGCAGCGCAGCCGCCGCTGCAATAGAATTTGGCAAAGCAGTCCTTGCAGGCAGGCTTTGTATATACATTTGCCTCGCGGAAAATCCGGCTGACCTCCTCTTTTAGGCCGGGCGTGCTGACATGCCCCAGCTTTTTGCTTTCATCGCCCACAAACTGGTGGCAGGGATAAATATCGCCGTTCGGCGCCACCGCCACATATTCGTGCCCTGCGCCGCAGCCGGAAAGACGCTTTAAAATGCAGGGACCGCCGGTTAAATCAACCATAAAGTGGAAGAACTGAAAGCCACGGCCTTCCTTTTTACGACGGACATATTCCTCGGCCAGCTCCTCATACTGCTTAAAGAGCACCGGCAGATCCTCCTCCCGGAGCATGTATGGCGCCTCGGCCTCGGCCACAACAGGTTCTACGGAGATTTGCTCAAAGCCCAAATCCGCCAAGTGCAGCACATCCTCCTTAAAGTCCAGGTTCTCTCTGGTGAAGGTGCCACGGACATAGTATCTGTCCTGATTGCGGGATTCGGCGATATCCAGAAATTTATCTACAATAGAATCGTAAGAGCCGGTGCCGTCTATGCGAATGCGCATTTTGTCATTGACCTCCTTGCGGCCGTCAATGCTCAGCACGATGTTATCCATTTCCTCGTTGATAAATTGTTTTTTTGCCTCGTCTAAAAGCAGACCGTTGGTGGTGATGGTAAAGCGGAAATGCTTGCCGGTTTTTGCCTCTAGGCTCCGGGCATAGCGAACGATTTCCTTCACTACATCAAAGTTCAGCAGAGGCTCACCGCCGAAAAAGTCAATTTCAAGATTTTTACGGTGGCCGGAGCTTTGAATCAGATAATCAATGGCTTGCTTGCCCACCTCGGCGCTCATCAGGCCGCGGGGACCTTCATAGCTACCGGTTTCTGCAAAGCAATAGCGGCAGCGCAGATTGCAGTCGTGGGCAATGTGCAGACACATGGCCTTTACCACAGAGTCGTTCCGGGGTGCTTTGGCAACGTCGCTGTAAGGGTCTTCTGCAAAAAGGATGCCTTCCTCTGCCAGTGTATATAATTCCTCCCAAATTTCGGAAAGCTCTGCCTCATCATATTGCGGCAGCCGGTCTTTAATGGTGGCGGGGAGATCTTTTTCTGTCGGCTTGCTGCTACCTGCAGCCTGCAGCAAAGCATGGGTCATCTCATCAATGACCGATACCGCACCGCTGTTTACATCCAATAGGATATACGTGCCGTTTATCGTAAAGCTATGTACCATTTTTTATATTCCTTTCCCTTCGGCAGAGCTTGTCCTGCCTGATATATTGGCAATAAAAAAAGCAAGACCGGCAAAAGCCGGCCTTGCTTTTTTGCTGCGTAAGCCGTGCTTAGGCTCTTTCGCACTTTTGATTGGCAACCGTGCAAGAGGTTTTGCAGGCAGACTGGCAAGAGGTCTGGCACTCGCCGCAGCCGCCTTTTTTTGCGCTTTCCTTCAAGGTTCCCTTGGTGACAACTTTAATATGCTTCATGTTGCTTCCTCCTTAGTATCGTTTTTTTCCGGCGGACAGGTTAATCCCCAGAATGCCGCCTGCTGCGCCGCCGAACAGGCCGATGGCCAGCAGAATCAGTATGTAGCTGTTAAAAAACATATCACCTGCAAACAAGCAGGAAAAAATGTACAATAAAAGGACATAAATAATGCCAACCGCAGCTCCGGTCAAGTAGCCCTTGCCGGACACTCCCCTTGAGGCAATGATGCCGCCCGCCATAACGCTTATCACGGCGGTCACAATGGCGATAGCGGGGATGCTTTCCTCCGGCAGACCTGTATAGGTCAACAAAAGGGCGCATATGGCGAAAATCGCCAGCGTAATGCCGAAGGCAATCGGCACGGCCTTTGCAAGACGCCGCCACAAAAGGCCGGCGCTGCTTGTATCCTTTACCTGTTTATATGCTTCGCTGTACATACACATTCCTCCAAGCAAAATGAATAGGTACTACATCCTATGCCGGAGAACATGTTTTTATGACAGGCAACGCTTGCCGGAATCAATCGGCAGAAATCACCTTTTCAACGCTTCTTATAGCCCAGCGCTCCATTTCAAGGTACTGCTTTTCTGTTTTGGTGCCGGTTTCCACGACAACCTTTTCATCCTTAATCTTAAAGATGGTTCCCACAATACCGCCGATGGTGGTAATTTTATCGCCCACCTTTAAGGACGCAAGCATTTCCTTGTTCTCTTTGTCTTTTTTTCTTTGGGGTCTGATTAAAATAAAATAGAAAACCGCAATCATCAGCACCAGGGGTAAAATGGAAGCCAACATACCCATGGGGCCTGCCTGTGCTGCGGCTGCCTGTGCGTCCGCGCCTGCGGTTGCTGCTGCCGGAGCAGTTTCTGCAAATGCAGTTAACATAAGAGCACCTCCGTGTTTTTCTTAAAAATGGCAGGAAAATTCTTCCCGATTACAATACATTATACCTTTTTTTTGCAGATTTATCAATAGATTTTTAGGTTGTTCGCAAAATACAATCAAAAAGTTGTATAATCCTCGTCGAAGAGCATGCCCGTGCGTACTTTTCGGGGATCTGCGCCCAGCGACTCTGCCAGGGCAAAGGCAAAGGCCGGTGCCGTGGCAACGCCACGAGAGGTGATGATGTGTCCGTCACGCACCACGGGGGCCTTCTCCGGCTGCGCGCCGATGAGCTCTTCCTCAAAGCCGGGATAGCAGGTGGCGCGACGGCCCTGCAGCAGACCAAAGGCTCCCAGCACCTTGGGGGCAGCACAGATGGCGCCGATGATTTTTCCGTGAGCGGCGGCACTTTGCAGAAGCGCCTTTAGGCTCGCATCTGCCTGCAGATTGTCAGCGCCGGGCAGACCGCCGGGGAGCACGAAGGCATCGCCGTGAGCTTCGTTTGCCTCATCAAGCAGACAATCGGCCACAACAGAAATGCCATGGGCGCCGGTGACAACTTTTTCTCCGCCCACGGCGGCGGTGCATACCTCTATGCCGCAACGACGCAGAAAGTCCACCACGCAGAGGGCCTCTATTTCTTCAAATCCATTGGCCAAAAATACATAGACCATTGATATTCTCCCTTCATTGACATTTTAGGATGACTATATTATACTCGTTTTATAAGATTTATTCAAGCAGAAAATATTATCAGCAAGGAGAATCGGTATGGCAGACTGTCTTTACATTGCAGATAACCGCTATTATGAGGAGATTCATAAGGCCTTCGGCACGGGGCGCGTCATTTTGCCCTCTGCGTGCTGTCCGTCACTCTCTGCGCCTATCTCCTGTCATCCGGATATGGTGTTGTATCCGGCGGGGCGAGGCACTGTTGTTTGCTCGCCGGAGGTGTATGCCTACTACAGCGGTATTTTGTCGTCTTACGGCGTAAAATTGGTACAAGGCAAAGCCCATCTGGGTGGTTGCTATCCTGATGACATTGCATATAATGTATTAGAGGCCGGCAGCACGGCTTTTGCTCTGTGGGAAAAAACAGATGCCATAGTGTGCGAGAAGGCAGCGCAGCGCGGACTGCAGCGGGTCCGGGTGGCCCAGGGATATGCCCGCTGCTCCTCTCTTGCGATAGGAAACGGGCTCATTTCTGCGGATCCCTCCATATGCGCAGCGGCAGAGGCGGCTGGTCTATCGGTGCTTGCCATCAGGCCGGGCGGAATTTGTCTGCCCGGCTATGACTATGGCTTTATCGGTGGTGCCTCCGGCGTTTTGGAAAACGGATCGGTGGCTTTTTTCGGAGACCTGAGCCTGCACCCGGAAGGGGAGCGCATCCGCTCCTTCATCAAAGCGCAAGGAGCCGAAACGAAAGAAATCTGCGGCAAGCCACTGACGGATGTGGGCACAATTTTACGAATAGACCTGTGAAAACCGCACATAATAAACACACCGTCTGAAAACATATACAGCATGCCTGTGCTTTTGGGCGTGCTTTTTTACGGCGTAAGGAACATGCCGAAAGGAGTGAACATGTTTGTTCGATCGGATCACGCTTGGTGTAAACGGCGACACCAATCTGATAAAATCCAGATTATACAACCATCCCGAATGTACCTTTCCCATTTCCGTTGCAAAGGATGCATCGGCAGAAGCAGTCACCTACATCAGCTTTGAGCCATCTGATGACCTCCTGGTCTTAGACAGATATTTAAACGTGGTGGCAGAATACATCATTGAACGGTATGAAACCCGCATGATACGCAGAATTTTAGAGGAGGATTACAGCGACCTTTCCATTTTGCACAAGCGGGAAATTTTAAAAAATGTAGCCTGCTGCACGGATGACCCGGAGTTTGGCTATAACGCAAGAAAACAAGCTATTTTGCTCAGCATGTACGACTATTTTAAAGAAGAAAGCCTGATGCTGATAGAGGGCTTTGTCACCTTCCGCTTAAAGGAATATGAGGCCCTGCTTGCCGAGCTGACAGAGCGACTGGTGGAGGCGTATATCGCCCAAAGGGAGTACGAGGAGTTTATTGAGCTTTTAAAATATTTTGTAAACATCCAGCAACCGCGTCCGGCGCTGGTGCATGTCTGTGTTCGTCCGGAGGGCGGGTATACCATTTTAGATGAGAAAAATGCGGACATTACATCGCGCTGCTTTTCTGACTTTGTGGAGGGAGAGCTGCTTTTAACCGAGGAGGCTTATGACGATTTGCTCATTAGCGTGCTGATTACGCTGGCACCTGAGAAAATCAGCGTACACGGCGGCGAGGCGATAAAAAACCGTGAGCTCTTTACCACCATCACCCGGGTGTTTGAGGATAAGGTCAGCTATTGCCCGGGCTGCGCACTCTGCCAGCATACATGACGCCCCTCCCTCAAAAAAGGGAAGGCCGCGGTGGATTAAGCCGCGGCCCTCGGGGGGGATTATTATGAAAATGAGATATAGCTCATTGCCGGAGAACCCTCCGGCAATTTTTATTATACGCCTAAATTATTTCCAGATTATGAATAGAATTTTAATATTTTGCAAATCCTGCAAAATTTTTTTGCAGTCCCCAAAAGGACAATAAATTGCCTTTTGGTGTAATTTACATAAAGAATATTAAAAATAAAATCCTTAATTTAACAAAAATTTATCAAAGTTTTCCTTGCAACTTTGATAAAAATAAAATATAATAATAAGGTACATAATTATGAAGAGGTGAAACGTATGAGTTTAAAGACAGTAGAAGACATTTCCGTTAAGGGAAAAAAGGTTCTGGTTCGTTGCGATTTTAACGTGCCGATGGATGATGATGGCAACATCACAAACGACAACCGCATTGTCGGTGCGCTGCCGACCATTCAGTATTTAATTGAGCAAGGCGCAAAGGTCATTCTTTGCTCTCACATGGGTCGTCCCAAGGGCGAATTCAACATGAAGTACAGCCTGGCACCGGTGGCAAAGCGCCTGTCTGAGCTTTTAGGCAAGGACGTGAAAATGGCGGCTGATGTTGTGGGTGACAGTGCGAAGGCTCTCACCGCCGATATGGCAGAGGGTGAGGTTGTGCTTTTGGAAAATGTTCGTTTCCATGCGGAGGAGACAAAGAACGTACCCGAATTTTCCGAAAAGCTGGCTTCCTTGGCCGAAATTTTCGTAAACGATGCCTTTGGTACCGCGCACAGAGCACATTCCTCCACCGCAGGTGTGGCTGACTATCTGCCCGCTGTTGCCGGCTATTTGATTCAGAAGGAAATCAAAATCATGGGCGGTGCTTTAGAGAACCCGCAGCGTCCCTTTGTTGCCATTTTGGGCGGTGCAAAGGTAAAGGATAAAATCGGTGTTATCAACAATCTGTTAAATAAGGTAGATACCATCATCATCGGCGGCGGCATGGCCTATACCTTCAGCAAGGCTATGGGCGGCAAGATCGGCGATTCCTTGGTGGATGAGGAGCGTCTTGACTATGCACGCGAGGTGCTGGAGCTGGCTAAGGAAAAGGGCGTCAGCATCATGCTCCCCACGGACAATGTTGCAGCAGATAACTTCTCTAACGACGCAAACCAGAAGGTTTGCAGCGCCATGGAAATTCCCGACGGCTGGCAGGGCCTGGACATTGGCCCCGAGACCGTGAAGGCTTTTTCTGACGTGATTAAAAACGCTAAGACCGTCATCTGGAACGGCCCCATGGGCGTGTTTGAATTTGAAAACTTTGCCAAGGGCACCATTGCAGTGGCAGAGGCTGTTGCAGCAGCAGACGCCACCACCATCATCGGCGGCGGCGACAGTGCGGCTGCCGTAACCAATCTGGGCTTTGCTGATAAAATGACTCATATTTCCACCGGCGGCGGTGCCAGCCTGGAATTTTTAGAGGGTATTGAGCTGCCCGGCGTTGCTTGCTTAAAATAATTTAAAAAATAGCATTTGGAGGAATGAGACATGAGACAAAAGGTTGCTGCCGGTAACTGGAAAATGAATATGACCCCCAGTCAGACATCGGCATTTATCAACGAATTAGCGCCTAAGGTAGCAGACGCCTGCAACACCGTGATTGTTTGTCCCACAGCCGTGTGCCTGCCGGCTGCAGTCAGCGCCGCTAAGGGCACCAATATTAAGGTAGGCGCGCAGAATATGTATTTTGAGGATAAGGGTGCCTTCACCGGCGAAATCAGCGCGGATATGCTGCTGGATCTGGGCGTTTCCTATGTAATTCTGGGTCACAGCGAACGTCGCCAGTATTTTGCTGAAACGGACGAAACTGTGAATAAAAAGGTTTTAAAGGCTTTTGAAAAGGGTCTGATTCCCATCATCTGTGTAGGCGAAAGCTTAGAGCAGCGTGAGCAGGGCATCACGGCAGACCTGGTTCGCATGCAGGTGAAAATTGCGCTCATGGGCGTAAGCGCCGAGCAAGCAAAGACTGCCATCATCGCCTATGAGCCCATCTGGGCCATCGGCACCGGCAAAACCGCCACCACCGAGCAGGCCGAAGAGGTTTGCAAGACCATTCGCGAATGTGTTTGCGAGCTGTATGGCAGCGATGCTGCCGAGGCAATCACCATTCAGTACGGCGGCAGCGTCAATGCGAAAAACAGTGCTGAGCTGTTTGCTCAACCGGATATTGACGGCGGCCTGGTGGGTGGCGCAAGCCTCAAGGCAGAGGATTTCTCTGTTATCGCCAATTCGTAATTTGACTGAGCCTTGTCCGGCGGCCTGTGCCTTCGGACGGCTTTTCGAAAGGAGCTTTCGGGCAGGATTATGAAAAAACCCTTGTTACTCTGTATTTTAGACGGTTACGGCATGAATGCCGCAGCCGAGGGCAATGCGATTCAAGCGGCAAAAACGCCGAACATGGACAAGCTTCTGGCAGAAAATCCGCACACCAGCCTCGATGCATCGGGCATGGCCGTGGGTCTGCCGGAGGGCCAGATGGGCAATTCCGAGGTGGGTCACACCAATATCGGGGCTGGACGCATTGTCTATCAGGAGCTGACCCGCATTACAAAATCCATCGGCGATGGCGACTTTTTCACCAATGAAGCACTTTTGGGCGCTGTCCAAAACTGCAAAGTCAGAAATTCAGCGCTGCACATTATGGGTCTTTTATCCGACGGAGGTGTGCACAGCCATAACAGTCATATTTATGCGCTGGTGCGTCTGGCACAGCAGGAGGGACTTTCCAAGGTCTATCTGCATTGCTTTTTAGATGGTCGTGATGTGCCGCCGGCTTCGGGCAAGGACTATGTGGCAGCCCTTTCTGAGGAATTAAAGAACATCGGCTGCGGTAAAATTGCCACGGTGATGGGCCGGTATTATGCCATGGATCGTGATAACCGTTGGGAGCGTGTGGAAAAGGCCTATGAGGCCATGGTGCTGGGTATCGGCGAGCATCAGCCCGATGCGACAGAAGCCGTACAGCGTTCCTATGACAACGAGGTGACAGATGAATTTGTCGTCCCCGTTGTGGTAACGGAAAATGATGCGCCTGTGGGCGTTATTTCAGAGGGCGACAGCGTGATTTTTGCAAACTTCCGTCCCGACCGCGCCCGGGAGATTACCCGTGTGCTGGTGGATACGGAGTTTGATGGCTTTGCCAGAGAATATAAGCCGCTTTATTATGTGTGCATGACGCAGTATGACAAAACCATGCCGAACGTAGAGGTGGCCTTTAAGCCGCAGACGCTGGAAAACACTCTGGGCGCGTACTTAGCAAAAAAGGGCCTGTCTCAGCTGCGTATTGCCGAGACGGAAAAATATGCCCACGTCACTTTCTTCTTTAACGGCGGCGTGGAGGCAGCCTCAGAGGGAGAGGACAGAGCGCTGATTGCCTCCCCGAAGGTGGCAACCTATGACTTAAAACCGGAAATGAGCGCCTACGAGGTAACAGAAGAGGCCTTAAAGCGGATTGAGTCAGACCAATACGACGTTATTATTTTAAACTTCGCAAACTGCGATATGGTCGGTCACACCGGCGTGTTCCAAGCCGCTGTACAGGCGGTTGAGGCTGTGGATGCATGCCTGGGCAGAGTGGTGGATGCCATTCTTTCCCGCGGCGGCATTGCCCTTGTAACGGCTGACCACGGCAACGCGGATCAGATGATAGATCCCGAAAACGGCGAGGCCTTTACAGCGCATACCACCTTCCCGGTGCCCTTTGTGGCAGCCGGTACGGCTTGCGCTCTGCGCGAGGGCGGGTGCCTTGCAGACATTGCGCCCACCATGCTGCAGCTTTTGGGTCTGCCCCAACCGGATGAGATGACAGGCAAGAGCCTGATTATGTAAGCGTAAAAAAATTTTTTATAAAACAGGAGGAACATATCATGAAACAATACATTGAAATCATCGATGTCATTGCAAGAGAAATTCTGGACTCCAGAGGCAACCCGACCGTTGAGGTTGAGGTGTACACAGAGGATGGCTATGTTGGCCGTGCCGCTGTTCCCTCCGGTGCTTCCACAGGTGCCTTCGAGGCTGTTGAGCTTCGTGACGGCGACAAGAGCAAATACCTGGGCAAGGGCGTTTGCAAGGCTGTTGAAAACGTTAACACCGAAATCGCTGAGGCAGTTATCGGCATGAACGTGTTGGATCAGGTTGCCATCGACCGCGCCATGATTGAATTAGACGGTACCCCGAACAAGGGTCGTCTGGGCGCCAATGCCATCCTGGGCGTATCTCTGGCATGCGCAAAGGCTGCTGCAGAGTGCCTGGGCGTCAGCCTGTATAACTACATCGGCGGCTGCAATGCCAAAACCTTCCCCGTGCCCATGATGAACATCATCAACGGCGGTAAGCATGCTGACAACAGCGTAAACATTCAGGAATTTATGATTATGCCTGTCGGCGCTTCTTCCTTCCGTGAAGCGTTAAGATGGTGTGCTGAGGTGTTCCATAACTTAAAGAGCGTCTTAAAGGGCAAGGGCTACAGCACCGCTGTTGGTGATGAGGGTGGCTTTGCTCCTAACTTAAAGAGCGACGAGGAGGCCATTCAGGTCATCGTTGAGGCTGTGGAAAAGGCCGGCTTTAAGCCCGGTGACGATTTCAGAATCGCTATTGATGCAGCTGCTACTGAGATGTTTGAAGAAGCTAAGAAGATTGGCAAAGACGGCTACTACTTCTGGAAAACCGATATTTTCATGACCCGCGACGAAATCGTTGCTTATTGGGAAGATCTTGCCGCTAAGTACCCCATCATCTCCTTAGAGGACGGCGTTGCCGAGGAGGATTGGGATGCATGGAAGACTCTCACAGACAAGCTGGGTGACAAGATTCAGCTGGTTGGTGACGACCTGTTTGTAACCAATACCGAACGCCTTAAAAAGGGTATTGAGCTGGGTGTTGCCAACTCCATCCTGATTAAGGTTAACCAGATTGGTACATTGACCGAAACCTTAGAGGCCATTGAGATGGCAAACCGCGCAGGCTACACTGCCGTTACCTCGCACAGAAGTGGTGAGACAGAGGATGCTACCATAGCTGACATCGCTGTTGCAACCAATTCCGGCCAGATTAAGACCGGTGCACCGTCTCGAACCGACCGTGTGGCAAAATACAATCAGCTCCTCAGAATCGAAGAAGAGCTGGGCGACATTGCCTACTATCCCGGCCTGAACGCTTGGTTCAACCTGAAAAACAAATAAAAATATCCGGCATATACGGCCGGAATGAAAAGGGGCTGTAGCGGTTTGCTACAGCCCCTTTTAGCTGTTATGTCCTAAGCGAGAAATTTCTTAAGCTTTTGTGAATCCGGGCGGAAAAACTTGACAATTGGGCAAAATAAGTATATAATCGTATCATATTATCCAAAGAAGGACCGGCAAGAAGCCGGAAAGGAATGGGTTTATGAATCAGAACAGCGGACTTTACATTGTGTTTTCATTTGTTGTTGCTCTTATTATGGCCTATGTGGCAACGCCGATTGCCAAGCGGCTGTCCTTTAAAATCGGTGCCGTGGATGTGCCGAAGGATAATCGCCGCATGCACAAGGAACCGAAGGCGCTTTTGGGCGGTCTGGCTATTTTTTACGGCTTTTTGGTCAGCGTTTTGTGCTTTGCTGATTTTAAGCTGGCAAGCGGCAGCGTGAATTATAATCTCATTGGCATCTTAATCGGCAGTGTGATAGTTGTCACTCTGGGCGTGTTTGATGATATAAAGCCTCGCAGAGCAGTTTTTAAGCTCCTCATTCAAATCGTGGCGGCGCTGATTCCCGTGCTTTTGGGCGTGCGCGTGTTTGCGGTGCGCAATCCCTTGACCGGGCTGCTCATGACCATACCGGATTGGCTTTCCATTGCCGGCAGTGTGCTGTGGATTGTGGGTGTGACCAACGCGGTTAATTTGATTGATGGCCTAGATGGCCTTGCGGCAGGGGTTTCTTCCATTGCGGCCGTGGCTCTTTTATCCATTCTATTAATAGAGCACAGCTCTTCTGTCACGCTTTTGGTTATGGCGGCGGCGCTGGCCGGTGCCTGTTTTGGTTTTCTGCCTTATAACTTCAACCCGGCCAAGCTCTTTATGGGCGATACCGGCGCGACATTTTTAGGCTTTGTTCTGGCCTGCATTTCCATTCAGGGTCCCTTCAAAACCTATGTGGCCTTCACGGTGCCGCTTTTGGTGCTGGGTCTCCCGATTTTCGATACACTTTTTGCCATTATCCGCCGGCTGCTCAAAAGACAGCCGATTATGGCGCCGGACAGAGGGCATCTGCACCACAAGCTGATTGACAGGGGCTTTTCCCATCGCAGCACGGTGGTGATTTTGTACGGACTGTCGGCTATGCTGGCCATTAGCGGCATCATCATGTTGCTGACGGATATTTCCCGGGCTTTGATTTTAATTGTGTCCATTGTTTTATTCGGGCTTTTTTCCTTCACGCTGATGAACCGCAGCGAGGAGCCGGAGGATAAAAAGGACGAATAAGCCAAGAAGCAACGCATTGCCGGAGCGGTTCTATATGCCTTTGGCAGAGGTGCTAAGTGCCCGGACGCTTTTCGCTAAAGGGCTTCAATTAATCAAATTTATAAACCTGCAACAGAATTAAAACGGCATCTATATGAATAAGGGTGAGAGCGATTAAAAAAATAGATAAAACTGTTTGGAAAGAGACACAATATATAGCATATGGGATTTTGCTGCTCAGTACTTTGTTGCAGGCGGTCTTTCTTATCATAGGAAAATGGAATTATACAGTGCTGCTGGGGAATCTCTTAAGCGGCGCTGTAGCTGTTCTCAACTTTTTTTTGATGGGTCTTACCGTGCAAAACGCACTCTCTAAGGAAGAAAAAGATGCAAAAACCGCCATGAAGGTATCGCAGCTCTATCGAAATCTGCTGCTTCTTGCAGTCGCGGTGCTTGGCTTGACCCTGTCCTGCTTTAATTCGTGGACGACGCTCATTCCCCTCTTTTTTCCGCGCGTCGCCATTGCATTCCGGCCGCTTTTCGATAAAAAGAGCTTCAAGAGGTGAAGTACATGAAGGAAAAAAGTCGTCGCTTTATACTGGTAGACATTCTCTACATTAGCATCATGCTTTTGCCGATTCTTATCGGTCTTGTTTTAACCATTTTGACAAAGCCACAGGCAGAGGGCATCACCATTACGGGCGCGCGGATTTTTCTCCGTGTTTCGATGCCGCTGCAAAGCCTGCTCATTACGGAGGCGCAGATTCATTCGTGGCTTGTAATGATTTCTATATTGGGCCTATGCCTGTACCTGACCCATGGCCTTAAAACGCGCCAGGTGCGCTCCCGCCAGCACCTTGCTGAGTGGATTGTGGAAAAAGTAGATTTTTTGGTCAAGGACAGCATGGGCGAATATTTCATGGGCTTTTCCGCCTTTATTGCGTCTATTTTGGCGCTTTCTGCCTTTTCGAGCCTGTTGGCTCTTTTTGGTCTGTACCCCCCGACCTCCGATTTGAATGTGGTTGCCGGGTGGGCGGTTCTGGTGTTTATCCTGATCACATATTATAAAAGCAAATGCGGGCCATGGCAATATATGAAAAGCTTTACGGAGCCGGTGCCGTTTTTAACGCCGCTGAATATCATCAGTGAGGTTGCAACGCCGGTTTCCATGGCCTTCCGTCATTACGGAAACGTGCTGTCCGGTGCGGTGATTTCTGTCCTTGTGGCTACGGGTCTACAGGGCCTTTCCCGGCTGCTGCTCGGCTGGCTCCCCGGCTTTTTCGGGGGCATTCCCTTTCTCCAAATCGGCATTCCGGCCGTGCTTTCCATTTATTTTGATGTGTTTAGCGGCTGTCTGCAGGCATATATTTTTGCCATGCTGACTATGATGTATGTTTCGGGAGGATTCCCGTTAGAGTTATATATGAAAAGAAAAACCCAAAAGAAAAAACTGGAGGTAATGTAACATGTTAGAGCTTGCTATTGGTATTATTTTAGGTGGATGCGCCCTTGGTGCCGGCACAGCGATGATTGCCGGTATTGGCCCCGGTATCGGTGAGGGCAATGCCGTTGCTAAGGCCTGTGAGGCCATTGGCCGTCAGCCGGAAAGCCGTGGTGCCGTGACAAGCACCATGCTGATGGGCTGCGCCATTGCCGAAACGACCGGTCTGTATGCCTTGGTCATTGCCATTCTTTTAATTTTTGTTGCACCGAATATTTTGGTTAATATCCTGATGAATGCAATCGGATAAGGCAGGGAGAAGGTATTATGCAAAGCTTGGATGTCATATCGGTTAATATTTGGAGCATATTAATCTCTCTTGCAAATCTTATCATCCTCTTTCTCATCATCAAAAAGTTTTTGTTTAAGCCGGTAAAAAACATCATGGCAAAGCGGGATGCCGAAATCGAAGAGGCATATGCCTCGGCAGAACAGGCCAGACGATCGGCAGCGGCTGATGAAAAAGCCTGGCAAGAGCAAATGGAGCATGCACAGGAAGAGGCAGACAGGGTGCTGCAGGATGCAACAAAAAACGCAAGGTATAGAGAAGAAAAAATGATTGAGGCAGCCAGAAACGAGGCAGAAGGCATTGTCCGCTCAGCCAGACAGGAGGCAGCCTTAGAGCGTAAGAAGGCAACGGATGAAATTAGGCGTGAGATTGTGGAGGTTTCCGGAGCGTTGACAGAAAAGCTCTTAAACCGTGAAATTAACGAAGAGGACCACCGCGCCATCATTGCCTCCTTTATCTCCGAGGTAGGAGAGGGAGGCCCGGATGAATAAGGAATATGGTACGGCGCTGTTTTCTCTGGCCTTAGAGGGTGGCCTTGAGAGGGAATATGCCGAGGCCCTGGAAAAGGTGGAAGCGGTTTTTTCAGAAAATCCGGACTACTTTGATTTTTTGGCCTCGCCGGGCATCCCCATGAGTGAACGTCTGGAGGCTATTCGACAGGCGTTTTCGCCGGTTGCTCCGGAGCATATTGTGTCTTTTTTGCAGCTGCTGTGCGAAAGCAACCGTATTGGTGGACTTTTTGCGAGCATTGATGCATACAAAAAGCTGTTTGATGCCTGGGGGCAGGTGTCAAAGGCTCGCATTGTCAGTGCAGTCTCCCTAACGCAGTCAGAAAAGGACATGCTTATCAAAAAGCTGGAAGGTATATGCGGCCATGCAGTCGAGCCGGAATACACAGTTGAACCCTCGCTGCTCGGCGGTCTGCTTATTGAAATGGACGGTAAGGTGATGGACGGCAGCCTGCGCCACCGTTTGCGTGATATAAAGGACGTGATGCATTATGAGTAAAAGCGCAGAAGAAATCAGTCGTGTGATAAAAGAACAAATCAGAAATTATCAGTCCCGCATTGAAATGAAGGAAACCGGAACGGTGGTTTTAGTGGGGGATGGTATAGCGCGCGTATATGGCCTTAAGGCCTGTATGTCGAGTGAGCTGCTGGAATTTGAGGATGGCAGCTTTGGCATGGCGCAAAACCTTGAAAACGAGACCGTTTCCGTAGCCCTTCTTTCCAACCGCAACAACATCCGCGAGGGCTCTACGGTACGCAGAACGGGTCGGGTTTTAGCGGTGCCGGTGGGTGAGGCGCTTTTGGGGCGTGTGGTGGATGCGCTCGGCCAGCCTATAGATGGAAAGGGCGCGGTTGCTACCAACGAAACCCGTCCCATTGAGTCGGAGGCGCCCGGCATTATCGAAAGAAAAAGTGTTTCGGTTCCCCTCCAGACGGGCATCAAGGCCATTGATAGCATGATTCCCATCGGACGCGGCCAGCGTGAGCTCATCATCGGCGACCGCCAGACAGGAAAAACAGAGATTGTCATTGATACGATTATCAATCAGAAGCATTCTGATGTCATTTGTATTTATGTGGCCATCGGTCAGAAGAATACGGCCGTTGTGCAGCTGGCAAACCAGCTGGCACGGGCAGGTGCTATGGAGTATACCATCATTGTGTCGGCCTCGGCCTCTGAGACCGCGCCGCTTCAATATGTGGCGCCGTATTCCGGCTGTGCCATGGCAGAATATTTCAGAGAGCAGGGAAAGGACGTACTCATCATTTACGATGATTTATCCAAGCATGCCGTTGCTTATCGTGCACTTTCTCTGCTGATTCGCCGTCCGCCCGGGCGTGAGGCCTATCCCGGTGATGTATTTTATCTTCACTCCCGTTTGCTGGAGCGCGCGGCCTGCGTAGCGCCGGAATACGGCGGCGGCTCCATAACGGCGCTGCCGATTATTGAAACACAGGCGGGCGATGTTTCTGCCTACATTCCAACGAACGTTATTTCGATTACAGATGGGCAGATTTTCCTCGAAACCGAGCTGTTTCATGCAGGCGTTATGCCGGCCATCAACCCCGGTATTTCGGTTAGCCGCGTGGGTGGCTCCGCACAGATTAAAGCCATGAAAAAGGTTTCGGGCGAATTGAAGCTTTTATATTCGCAATACAGAGAGCTGCAGTCCTTCTCGCAGTTTGGCAGTGACCTCGACGCCGACACAAAGGCACGACTGGCGCTGGGTGAGCGCATTGTGGAGGTTTTGAAGCAGAAGCGCAACGCACCGGTGCGTGTGGGCTGTCAGGTGGCGATCATCTATGCTGTTATTAACGGTTATTTAAACGAGGTGCCCGTCAACAGGGTCGCAGCCTATGAGGTTCAGCTGTATGAAAGGCTGGAGAGTCAGTACGAAAGGCTTTTAGAGAGATTTGAGCAGGGGTATTTTGAGGATGAAGATGTGGCACTTCTCAAAACAGCCCTCGGTGATATGCAGAGGTGGCAGTGATGGGTGCAGATATCAAAAAGCTGCGGAACCGAATTAAAAGCGTTGATTCTACCCTGCATACAACCAAGGCCATGGGTCTTGTGGCCTCGTCAAAAATTAAGCGCGCGATCGATTCTATGCAAAAGGGGCGCGCCTATGCTGATGCCCTGCAGGAGACCGTTTCGCAGTTGGCTAAGTCGGCTGAATGCGCCAAAAGTCCTTATATAAAGAGCCGCACATCAGGCAGGACAAGGCTGATTGTCATTGCCGGAGACAGAGGCCTAGCCGGTGGCTACAATGCAAATATTTTTCGCTTTATGAGGGATTATCCGGAGGCAGAGGTCATTCCAATCGGCAAGCGCGCCTATGAGCGCTTTGGCGGCACCTGCTATTTTGCGGAAAAATTTTCTTACGAGAATGCCATACGCCTTGCCGAGGGGCTTTGCGCGGATTTTGCCGCCGGGGTCTATGACCGGCTCGGTGTTGTGGGGACGCGTTATGTCTCCATGATGGTGCAGGAGCCGGTGCTGACATGGCTGCTGCCCCTCACAAAAAAGGAGGAGGCACGGGAGCACTCGGCCATTTTTGAGCCGGATGAGCTGACCGTTTTAGAAACGGCCATTCCCACCTATGTTGCCGGCATGCTGCTGCGGCAGGTTAAGGAGAGCTTTGCCAGCGAGGTTGCTGCGCGGCGGATGGCTATGGATTCTGCAGGCAAAAATGCGCAAATGATGATTGATGATTTAAGCCTGGCCTATAACAGAGCAAGGCAAGGCGCCATCACACAGGAAATCACAGAGATTGTCGCCGGCAGCGGCGAATAGGGAGGTTTTTGCACTATGCCAAATACACAAACAGGTATCGTTTCACAGGTCATGGGACCTGTTGTGGACGTTCGCTTTCCCGAGGGCGAGTTGCCTGCCATATATAACGCGCTCACTATGCAAAACGGAGAAAGGCAGCTGACCGTTGAGGTTGCACAGCACATCGGTGACAACACGGCTCGCTGTATTGCCATGTCCTCAACAGACGGCCTGCAGCGCGGCACGGAGGTCGTGGATACAAAAAAAGCCATCAGTGTGCCGGTGGGTGAAAAAACTCTGGGCAGAATTTTTAACGTGCTTGGCGACGTGGTAGATAACGAGGCCGCACCGGAGGATGTGGAGCGCTGGAGCATACACCGCAGTGCGCCGGATTACGACGAGCTTTCTACCTCTACCGAGATTTTAGAAACAGGCATTAAGGTTATCGACCTGATTTGTCCCTTCTCCAAGGGCGGCAAAATCGGCTTGTTCGGCGGTGCCGGTGTGGGCAAAACCGTGCTCATTATGGAGCTGATTAATAACATTGCCAAGCAGCACGGCGGCTTATCCGTGTTCACCGGCGTTGGGGAGCGCACCCGTGAGGGCAACGATTTGTATAACGAAATGAAGGAATCGGGCGTTTTAAACAAAACAACCCTTGTGTACGGACAGATGAACGAGCCACCGGGAGCCAGAATGCGCGTGGCTCTTTCCGGCCTCACCATGGCGGAATATTTCCGCGATGAAGAGAACCAGGACGTACTGCTTTTTATAGATAATATTTTCCGCTTCACGCAGGCGGGCAGTGAGGTATCGGCGCTGTTAGGGCGTATGCCGTCTGCCGTGGGCTATCAGCCGACGCTGGCCACGGAAATGGGCACCCTGCAGGAGCGCATCACCTCTACAAAAAAAGGCTCCATCACCTCTATTCAAGCGGTATATGTGCCTGCCGATGACCTGACCGATCCGGCGCCTGCCACAACCTTTACGCACCTGGATGCCACCACTGTTTTATCCCGCGGTATCGCCTCGCAGGGCATTTATCCGGCGGTGGATCCGCTGGAATCGACCAGCCGCATCCTGTCTCCGGAGATTCTCGGAGAGGAGCATTATGCAGTGGCAAAGGAGGTACAGCGCATTCTGCAGCGCTATCAGGAGCTCATGGATATTATTGCGATTATGGGTATGGATGAGCTTTCCGATGAGGATAAGCTGCTGGTACAAAGAGCCAGAAAGCTGCAGCGCTTTTTGTCTCAGCCCTTTACCGTTTCCGAAAAGTTCACCGGCATTGTGGGTACCTATGTTCCTCTGCGCGAGACCATCCGGGGCTTTAAGGAGATTATTGAGGGCAAGCATGATGACTTGCCGGAATCGGCCTTCCTCTTTGTCGGCACCATCGACGAAGCAGTGGAAAAAGCGAAGAAGGTGGCGCAATGAACACCTTCACGCTGTTAATCTCCTCGCCCGAAGGAGAGCTGTTCCGGGGTGAGGTTGTCAATCTATCCGTGCGCGGAGTGGCCGGCGACTTGGCTGTTATGGCCGGGCATATTCCCTTTGTCACCACGGTCAAGCCGTGTCGATGCCGGATTGAGCTGGGGGACGGAACAGAAAAAGCCGGAGAGACAGACGGCGGTCTCCTCACCGTAGGGAAAGAGCTCGTCACGCTGCTTGTAGGCAGCCTTGAGTGGAAGGATGCGTAAGCTGTTTGGTTGTTACGTATATATCAAAACTTGAAAGAGGCTGTAGCATTTTGCTACAGCCTCTTTCAAATGTTAAATCAATATATCTTCATATGTCACACGTAACGCCTGTTTTAATGCTTTGATTTCATCCGGGTAGATGTGGCGCTGTCCTACTTCAATTTTGGCCAAAGCGCTTCTTGTAATGTCACAACCGGCAATTTGAAGCTTAGCCGTTAACTGATCTTGTGTTAACTTATTGTCCATTCTTATTTTTCTTATTTGCGTTCCAACTTGTTTTTCGTAAAATGAATTCATAAGCACCTCTTTGCACCTATATAAGTATAATTTTTCTTGATTATACAATTATTTTATGATACAATTGCACTTATATAAGTGCAAAGAGGTATTTTTTATAAAGTGTGCTTTTATAGGCCATCGCGATAGTGTTGGCCTGGAAGGACAAATTTATGCAGAAATTGAAAAGCTTATGAAGATCGTCATAACTGCATTTTACAGCGGTGGCATGGGGAATTTTGATAAAATGTGCGAAAAGGCAGTAAAGGCTTTGGGCGGACATCTTACCTTTGTGCCGTACAATGTAAAACAGGTTAAGGCAAAGGATACCCGTTGGTTTGATGACATCCTTTGTCCCTTTGGTGATAAGGCATATGGAAAATATGATATACCAAATCGCAGCAGGTGGCTTGTGAATCATTGTGACGTATTTCTTTGCCATGTGTATAAATCCGGCGGCGCAAGGCATACGCTGAACTATGCTGTTCAAAAAAATAAGCAAATTATTCATATAGCCCCATGAACAAAAAAAACGGAGCGCATCGCGCTCCGTTTTTTATGTACCAAATTAGAAAAGTCTCCGTCCCATGCCGCCGGAGGTGGGAGAATTTGCGGTGCGGTTTAAGGTGTTGTTCATTCTGCTGCGGGGACGGGTTGTTTGGTTATAAATGGTGACAAATTTAACAGAGTAGAGGTCACAGACGATGTAGCGATTTGTTTCTGCCTCATACAGGGTGACAAAATTATTGCCTACAGCGTAGAGAATTCCCTCCTTTTCCGTCAGATTTGAGGTGCCGATTAAAAATTCAATGACCATGTAATAGCCCAGATTGTTGGCTAAAACTGCCTGGAAGGAGTCCTGATATGCCTGTTCAAGATTCTGCGGATCGCCCATGGTGGGTGACTCCGGCAAAGGAATTTCCCGCTGCCCTCTTTCTGTGGGCGTGCTGTAGAGTCTTGTGGTTGCCGGGGGATTGGCCTGCGTGGGGATGTAGTCGGGCGTGGTTTCTGTCTCAAAACCGCGCTCCTGTACCTCTTGGGAAAACTGTGTGTCCATATGCATCTTCCTTTCTGGATTTGTTGCTGCCTATATTATGTATCAAAATAAGCATTTGTGGGGTTATAAAAGCAATGCTCTACAATCCGTGTGATAAAAATGCCGACCTCGCTGGGAAAATTTTGTCTACAGGTTGGAGCAAAGGGATTGAAAAACCAAAGAGCCTGCCCGAGAGGCGGCAGTCTGTTGCCGGCAATGGCCCAGTCGGCAATGGCATAATGAATTGCCTCGGGACGCATGTTATAAATATTTTGCGGGTTATATTCTCCGCCGACCACCTCCTTGACGCAGGTAAATTGATCCGGTTGAAAGATAATGTTGCGAATACTGCCCTGGCCGACGCGTGCATATTCCCCGCCCGGTGCCCGGACGCGGTTCATGACGACGCTGGCAACGGCGCGCATGCCATTATCGCCCTCGCCACCGGCCTCACACTGAACGAGCCTTGCCAGGAGCTCTCTGTCTGAAAAAGCCATACCTCCTCCTTTCCTGTTGTAAAAAATCTACGCAACAACGGCTCTGCGCCGGTTTACTATCAGTATATGTAACAATCAAGGAAAGTTGACGTATTTGGTGTCCCAAAATAAAGAGAGATTTAACCAAACAGAGGACTGAAATTGCGAATTGTTTCAAAATCGCCTCTGTATTCTTTTTATATAAAAACCTTGCTTTTTATATTGATTTATGGTATAATATAAAAAAAGGGTATTTTTGAATGCGATTCGGCAGAAAGTAACCGGAGGTAAAAATGGAAAACACAGTAAATACGCAATATGACGAAACCCAAATTCAAGTCCTAGAGGGTCTTGAGGCCGTCCGAAAGCGGCCCGGTATGTACATTGGCTCCACCTCGGCGCGGGGTCTGCACCATTTGGTGTACGAAATTGTGGACAACTCCATAGACGAGGCGCTGGCAGGCTATTGTAAAAACATTTATGTCACCATTAACGGAGACAATTCTATCACGGTAACGGATGACGGCCGCGGCATCCCGACGGGCATTCATCCCAAAATGGGTATTCCCGCCGTGGAGGTGGTTTTCACCGTGCTGCATGCCGGCGGCAAGTTCGGCGGCGGTGGATATAAGGTGTCCGGCGGTTTGCATGGTGTGGGTGCCAGTGTTGTCAACGCCCTGTCAGAATATCTGGAGGTGCGCGTGCATGACGGAGAGCATGTTCATTTTCAGCGCTATGAGCGCGGCAAGTCCTGTGGTCCCCTGCAGGTGGTGGGCGACACGACTAAAACCGGCACCGAGGTTACCTTTATGCCCGATAGCGAGATTTTTGAGACTCTGGAATTTGAATTTGACATTCTGCTAACCCGCCTTCGGGAGCAGGCCTTTTTGAACAAAGGCGTGCACATTGTGCTGGAGGACAAGCGGGCAGAGGAACCCACCATTGCCGACATGAAGTATGACGGTGGCATCCGTGAGTTTGTCAATTTTTTAAATAAGAGTAAGACGGCCCTGCATGAGCAGGTGATTTATTTTGAAGCCGAGCGGGACGATGTGGTGGTGGAGGTTGCTCTGCAATATAACGATTCATACTCCGAAACCATCGTCAGCTTTGCAAATAACATTAACACCACGGAGGGCGGCACCCACGAAACGGGCTTTAAAACGGCGCTGACCCGCATCATTAATGATTATGCCAAAAGCCATAACCTTTTAAAGGACAGCGACAAGGCTCTTTCCGGCGAGGATGTGCGCGAGGGCATTGCGGCGGTTATATCCGTTAAGGTGCATGAGCCGCAGTTTGAGGGTCAGACGAAAACCAAGCTGGGAAACAGCGAGGTGCGTGGCTTGACGGAGTCCATGATGGGAGAAGAGGTCGGTGCCTTTTTTGAGGAGAATCCCGCGGCAGCGAGAATTATTATTGATAAGGCCCTAACGGCTTCCCGTGCCAGGGAGGCAGCCCGCAAGGCAAGAGACCTGACTCGTCGCAAAAATGCGCTGGACAGCACAACCACCCTGCCGGGCAAGCTGGCAGATTGCTCTGACAGAAATCCGGAAAACACAGAAATTTATATCGTCGAGGGTGACTCGGCAGGCGGCTCAGCCAAGCAGGGCCGCGACCGTGCCTTTCAGGCGATTCTCCCTCTTTGGGGTAAAATGCTGAACGTTGAAAAAGCGCGGCTTGATAAGGTGTATGGTAACGATAAGCTCATGCCGGTCATCACGGCGCTGGGCGCCGGTATTGGTGATGAATTTAATATTGAAAAGCTGCGGTACCATAAAATTATTATCATGGCCGATGCCGATGTGGACGGCGAGCATATTCGAACGCTGATGCTGACCTTCTTCTTCCGGCACATGCGTCCCTTGGTGGAAAACGGCTTTGTATATATCGCGCAGCCACCTCTTTTCAAGGTCTATAAAGGTAAAAAAGAGGCCTACGCGTACACGGATGCAGAGCTGCAGACCTTGCTGGCCGAATTCGGCAGCGATGCCAAGGTACAGCGGTATAAGGGTCTCGGTGAGATGAACCCCGACCAGCTGTGGGAAACCACCATGAACCCCGCCACCCGTACCATGCTGCGGGTCGAGCTGGAGGATGCCGTGGCAGCAGACGAAATCTTTACCATTTTAATGGGCGACAACGTAGAGCCACGCCGCGAGTTTATTGAAAATAATGCAAAGTTCGTTCAGAATCTGGACATCTAAATTGAAGGATTATACCTAAAGTTTGAGGTTTTACGCCTAAAGGAGTTTGCATATGCAAGAATTTGAAAATCAGACAGTCATTCCTGTGGAGATATCCAAGGAAATGAAAAAATCCTATATCAATTATGCCATGAGCGTTATCGTGGGGCGTGCTCTGCCGGATGTGCGCGACGGCTTAAAGCCGGTTCACAGAAGAATCCTCTACGCTATGTATGAGGCCAATCTCTATCCGGATCGTCCCTACAAAAAGTGTGCGACCACCGTCGGTGACGTGCTCGGTAAATATCACCCGCATGGTGATGCATCTGTGTATGATGCGCTGGTGCGTCTGGCGCAGGACTTTTCCATGCGCTATCCTTTGGTAGATGGTCATGGTAACTTTGGTTCCGTGGATGGCGATCCACCGGCTGCTTACCGTTATACAGAAGCCAGAATGGCAAAAATGTCGATGGAAATGCTGACGGAGATTGAAAAGCAGACCGTAGACTTTATGCCTAACTATAATGAAGACAGACAGGAGCCCACCGTATTGCCCTCGCGCTTTCCCAATCTTTTGGTAAACGGCTCCTCGGGTATCGCTGTCGGTATGGCGACCAATATTCCGCCCCATAACCTAAGAGAGGTGATTGACGGCATCATTGCCTTGATTGATGATCCGGAGATTACCATTGAAGGTCTGTGCGAGCACATCAAGGGCCCCGATTTCCCGACTGCGGGCATCATCATGGGCCTTAACGGCATTCGCAGCGCCTATGAAACGGGCCGCGGTAAAATTGTGATGCGCGCCCGCAGCGAGATTGAGCAAATGCCCGGGGACAGACAGCGCATTGTTGTTACCGAGCTGCCATATCAGGTGAATAAGGCGCGCTTAATCGAAAAAATTGCTGAGCTGGTGAAGGACAAGCGGGTAGAGGGCATTTCCGGCCTTCGTGATGAGTCCGACCGTGACGGCATGCGCATGGTCATTGAGCTAAAGCGTGATGCAAATGCCAACGTTATTCTAAACCAGCTGTATAAATACACCCAGTTGCAGGAAACCTTCAGCATCATTATGCTGGCCATTGTGGGCAAGGAGCCAAAGGTGCTGAATTTAAAAGAGGTGCTCTATCATTATCTGGAATTTCAGAAGGATGTCATCACCAGAAGAACGCGCTTTGACCTTTCTAAGGCTGAGGCCAGAGCACACATTTTAGAGGGTTTGCGCATTGCGCTCGACCATATTGATGCCATCATCAAGCTGATTCGCGAAAGCTATGACGATGCCAAGCCCCGCCTGATGGAAAGCTTTAACCTCTCTGAGGTACAGGCACAGGCCATTTTGGATATGCGTCTTGCTAGATTGCAGGGCTTAGAGCGCGAGAAGATTGATGCAGAATATGAAGAGCTGATGACCCTCATTGCACACTTAAAAGAGGTGCTGGCCAACGAGTCCATGGTGCTGGATATTATCAAAGAGGAATTAACTGCCATCCGCAATAAATATGGTGATGACAGAAAGAGCGAAATTACAGCCAATGCCGATGAAATTAACATTGAGGATTTGATTGACGAGGAGGATGTGGTCATTACGTTGACTCACTTCGGTTACGTCAAGCGCATCCCCGTGGATACCTACAAGGCTCAGCGTCGCGGCGGCAAGGGGATTATGGGCATCACCACCCGCGAGGAGGACTTCGTGGAGCGGCTGTTTGTCACCAGTACCCACAACTATGTGCTGTTCTTTACCAATAAGGGCAGAATGTATAAGCTGAAGGCCTATGAGATTCCCGAGGCCGGCAGACAGGCCAAGGGCACAGCGATTGTGAACCTCTTGCAGTTGGATCCGGAGGAGAAGGTTACAGCTGCCATTTGCGTAAGAGATTTTGAGCCGGATAAATATCTGTTCTTTGCCACCCGCAAGGGCATTGTGAAAAAGACGGATTTCATGGCCTATAATTCACGCCGCACCGGCGGCTTGGCGGCCATCGTCTTAGACGAAGATGACGAGCTGATTAATGTGAAGCTGACAGACGGCGCGCAGGACGTGCTGCTGTCTACGCACCACGGCATGTGCATTCGCTTCCGCGAATCGGACGTTCGTCCGCTGGGCCGTGTTTCTCATGGTGTCCGCGGCATTCGTCTTGCTAAGGATGACTATGTGGTGGGGATGAGTACCGCCAAGGAAAACGGCGACCTGCTGGTTGTTACAGAAAAAGGCTTCGGCAAAAAGACACCTCTGACCGAGTATAAAACCCAGAACCGCGGCGGTCAGGGTGTAAATACCTACAGGCTCTCTGAGACCACGGGTAATGTAGCTGGCATTAAGGTTGTCACCGAAACAGATGACATTATGTTGATTACCTCCGATGGTACCATCATTCGCATGAAAACCCGCGAGGTCAGCCGGATAGGCCGTTTGACAAAGGGCGTGCGGCTGATGCGTCTTGAGGACGTGCAGGTTGTCAGCATTGCAAGAACCGAGGAGCAGGATGAGGAGGAAGAGGGCATTGCGGTAACCGGTGAGGCTGCCGAAGAGACAGAGAACCCTCAGGAGGACGAGGCGTAAGCCAAATCCTGTCCGTTGAATGGAGAGAGACATGATGAAATGCTATAACGATAAAATCAGGGATCTGCGAGAAGCACAAAAGCTGACGCAACAGCAGGTGGCTGATGTGCTTGGCATCCGGCAGCAGGTCTATTCCAAGTATGAGCTGGGTGTCCGCTCATTGCCGCTGGAGCACCTAATTAAGCTTTGCAAATTCTACAAGGCCTCCGCAGATTGGATTTTAGGTCTGACAGAGGAAGAGCAATAACAGCAAAAGAGGCTGTAGCAAAATGCTACAGCCTCTTTTTACATCTCTGTCAGCTCCAGAGAAAGCCTCTCCCAGCTCTCGTATAGCGTCAGCAGCTTTTCGTCGAGTGCCGCCTCTTCTTCGGTTAAGACCTGGGCTTTTTCATAATCTGCGCAGACTGCCTCATCCGAAAGCAGATCTCCAATTTCTGCCTGTCGCGCTTCGCAGGCGGCAATCTCCGTCTCCAACTTTTTTATGTCGGATTCCAGCTTGCGTAGTCGTGCAGCCTCCTGCTTCTTTTGCATATAGGCTGCCTTTCCCTGGCTTTCTGGCGTGGTTGCGGAGGGTGTTTCTGTCTGCTCCTGTCTTTTGGAAAGAAAATAATCGTAATCTCCGGGGTACAGCTGCAGCCCCTCTTTTTCCATATAACAAACGGAATGCGCCAACCGATTGATAAAATAACGGTCGTGAGATACAATGAGACAGGTGCCTTCATACTGTTCCAAGGCATTCTCCAAAGCCTGTCGGGAGGCAATGTCTAAGTGGTTGGTGGGCTCATCCAGCAGCAGAAAGTTGGCGTTCGACAGCATTAGCTTTACAAGGGAAACTCTGGCTCTCTCGCCGCCGCTCAAATCGCGGATGGGAGAAAAAACTTCGTCCCCGCGGAACAAAAAGGCTGCCAGCGCGTTTCGTATCTGCGTTTGTGTCAGCTGTGGATAGGCATCTGCAATCTCTTCAAAAATCGTTTTATCCGGATGCAAATCAGACTGGGTCTGATCGTACCAGCCGGGGGTAATGCCCGCTCCCAGACGAATGCTGCCGCCTGTGGGCGCAAGTCTTCCGGCAATCAGGCGAAACAGGGTGGTTTTGCCGCAGCCATTGGGACCCAGCAGAAAAATTCGATTGCCCTTTTTGACGGTGAGGCTTGCGTTAGAAAACAAGCTGCCACGTTCAAAACCCATTGCAACCCGGTCCAGAATCAGCACATCCTGCCCGCCGCCTTCCTTCGCTTTTAGGGAAAAGTGCAGCTTTGCTTCCTCTGCCTGCGGCGCTTCCAGCGTTTTTTCCAGACGGGCAATGGCCTTTAGCTTGCTCTCAGCTGTTTTTATGTTCCTCTCCCGGTTCCACCTGCGCTGCTGCTCCACAATGCCCTCCAGGCGCTTAATTTCGCGCTGTGTATTGTCGTACCGGCGCTCGGCAGCCTTTTCCTCCTCTGCTCGCAGAGCCATGGAGGCAGAATAATTGCCCTCATAGACACTCACACGCCCATGGGAGAGCGCAAAGGTTCGGTTGGTGACCCGGTCTAAGAAATAGCGGTCGTGAGAAATTAGGCAAAAGGCGCCTTTATATTCACGCAAAAAGCCCTCTAGCCACTCCACAGCGGCCAAATCCAGATGGTTTGTGGGCTCGTCTAAAAGAAGCAGCGCCGCGCCGGAAAGCAACAGGCGACAGAGCGCCACCCGTGTTTTCTGCCCACCGGAAAGATGAGAAAAAGGAGCAGAAAGCTCCTCCTCGCGAAAGCCCAGCCCCAGGAGGGCGGCTCTTGTTCTTGCCTGATAGGTCAGCCCATCCCTTTCCGTGAAGGTCTCCATCAGGCGCTGATGCCGCTCTGCTAATCGTGCCGGGTCTCCTTCACCGAGTTCTAAAAGCCGCGCGACTTCCTTCATTTCCGCTTCCAGCTGCAAGACATCCTCATATGCGGTTAGCGCCTCTTCAAAAACTGTCTTATCCGAGGTCAGGTTGGTATGCTGGGCCAGATATCCCACGGTGGCTTGTCTGCTGCGGTGAACCTCACCATCGGTTGCATCAAGCTCGCCCAGCATAATTTTAAATAATGTGGTTTTACCGGTGCCGTTTGCACCGATGAATCCAATTTTATCCGTATCGCCGATGGAAAAGGAAACCTTGGAAAACAGAGTTCTTTCGCCGAATTCCTTTGCCACATCGGACAGGGTAAACAGGTTCATTGTCACACTCCGCCACTTTACTCATTGAATTTGTTTTTAATTTTTTTCTGCACCTTTACAATGGTATTACTGATAAAGAATTTTCTTGAACCGGCAAAATAGCCGCAAAAGGCGGCCAAAAGCGTAATTGCCGGGGAAATTAAAAGACACAGCGGTGAGGTTTTATCACCCAAAAAGCCGACCAGCGTGCCGAACCAGATGCGGACAAAGGGGGTAATGTAATCCAGCAGAAAAACCTCTGTTGCCACGCGGGGCTGATTTTCGGGGAAGCTGTACAGAATCTTTATCAAAACGTCGCGGGCCGGAATGATATTGGCCGCAAGCAACGCGTATACCCCGATGATGAGCAGATTGAAAATAACAAGGGGGGCCACCAAAAGCAGACCCTCCGTCAAGGGAGATTTGAGCTCCTTGTGCCTTATATCCTTTTGTGCAGCACCATGTGCGCGGGAATAGATTAAGCCGAACAGCACCAAAGAAGAAAGCACGCTATAGACAAAATACCCCCACGAAAAATTCAGCATCCAGGAAAAAATAATAAGTCCAATCAGCTGCAGCAGCAAACAGATTAAATAATCTACGAACATGAAGAGTGCTGTTTTTTTGCGGTTTGTCATGAAAAACCTCCCAGTCATCATTATCTTGTCAGGCCAATCGCCTCTAAAATGGCCTCCTGCTTTTGAAACATCTCTGTTTCTGCCGGTACGCCCTGCTCGTGGTCATAGCCCAGCAAGTGCAGCACGGAATGAACCGTTAAAAAGCCCAGCTCCCGGGAAAGAGAGTGACCATAGGCTGCCGCCTGTGCCTCGGCGCGGGGCAGAGAAATCACAATATCTCCCAAAAAAACACGGTTTTCTGTTATATCGGTATCCTCTATCATCAAAATACCACCCTCAGTTTCCAGCATCGGGAAGGAAAGCACATCGGTGACCCTGTCAATGCCACGTTGCTCGCGGTTTAATGAGCGAATTTCCTCATCATTGGTGATGGAAAAAGAGATTTCTGCTTCGTAGGGGAATTCCTCGGCCGCAAGTGTGTTTTCCATGCAGGTCACAAGCAGCTGCAAAAGCTGCTCGGGTAGCTCTTCAGCCTGCTTATTTAACAGTAGACTTATCATGCGCACCACCCCGCTCCTGCTTCTGCCGTTTGGCATCATATTTTTCATAGGCCTGAATAATCTTCTGCACCAGGGGATGCCGCACGACATCCTTATGGGAGAAATAACAGAAGGCCAAATCCTCCACCTCAGACAGAATTTTAATGGCTTCCTTTAAGCCGCTGCGCTTGCCATCCGGCAAATCAATCTGCGTAATATCGCCGGTGATGACCGCCTTTGAGCCGAAGCCGATGCGGGTTAAAAACATTTTCATCTGCTCCGGCGTTGTGTTTTGTGCCTCATCCAGAATAATATAAGAATTATCAAGGGTTCGCCCGCGCATATAGGCAAGTGGCGCCACCTCTATCAGGCCCTTTTCCACATAGCTGTTATAGCTTTCGGTACCAATCATTTCAAACAGCGCATCATGCAGGGGACGCAGATATGGGTCTACCTTGTTCTGTAAATCGCCGGGCAAAAAGCCCAGCTTTTCGCCGGCCTCCACTGCCGGACGGGTAATGATAATGCGGCTGACCTCTTTTTTTCGGAAGGCCGTGACGGCCTTTGCCACGGCCAGATAGGTTTTGCCTGTCCCGGCCGGGCCAATGCCGAATACCACCGTATTGTCATGCATGGCCTTGATATATTCCTTTTGGCCCAGCGTCTTGCTTTTGATGGGCTTGCCCCTGGCTGTGATGCATACGCAGTCCTGCCCTAAATCACGCAGGGCACCTTCCTCACCGGCCCTGGCCATCATAATTGCGTAAGAAATGCTTTGCTCCGTCAGCGCATCGCCGCGGTTTATGGTTTCAATCAAGGAGTAAAGCACGCGGGAGGCTGTTTCGGCATCGTCCTCGCCGCCCAATATTTTTAAAACGGAATCCCGACAGGACACCGACACGGAAAGCTCCTTTTCCACCTGCTTAATATGACAGTCAAACTCTCCGAATAAAACGCCTAAATCAACGGCGGATACATCTATATTCCGTTCTGCCATAGCCTATCCCACCTTTACACATCATTGCGTTTTAGTATGCACAAAAAAGCGATTTTCTACAAAAATAAGAACCTAACCATGGGGCGCAATCAGAACTTTAGATGTTTGCCCCGAGGTTTCATTGTGAGTATAATAAAAAATGCGGCAAGCTTTTGCTTGCCGCAACGTGGTGACCCGTACGAGATTCGAACTCGTGTTTCCGCCGTGAGAGGGCGGCGTCTTAACCACTTGACCAACAGGCCGTATACAATCGGAAACCGCATATCACCAACGCAGATAGTAGTATACCATACTTTGTTTCGTTTTTCAAGTGTTTTTTAAAATTATTTTTCTTTTTTTGCAATTATTTTCAAATTGGCAATTTTAACTTGAAAAACGTGGCAACTTCCTGTATAATTTTAGTATAAGCATTTCATCTTGAAAAAAGGGGAGGACGTAAAATGATTACGAAAAAGGAGATTCAATATAAAAATTACGGAAAATGTCTGGAAATCTCAAACGATTTGGTGCGTCTTGTGGTCACCACGGAGCTAGGTCCGAGAATTATCAATTTTTCCTTTATTGACGGAGAAAACATTATGTTTGAGGACATAGAGCGGGAGATGACCATGAGCGACTCAGAGCACACGGCAGCCTTTGGTGGCGGCACCTGGTATATTTATGGTGGCCATCGCCTGTGGACGAGCCCGGAAGCGGCACCGCGCAGCTATTATCCCGATAATGACCCTGTAGAAGTGACCCTGACAGAAAACGGCGCTGTTTTTACGCCTCCGGTACAGGTATGGAACCAATATGGCTATACCCTTGAGGTTTCCTTGGCGGAAAACAGCACCGATGTCACCATTTTGCATCGGGTGACCAATCATGCCGGCTGGGAAGTGACGCTGGCGCCCTGGGCCATTACGGTGCTCTCCACCGGCGGCACGGAGATAATACCGCAAAACACCCGTGACACAGGTCTTTTAGGCAATCGGCTTCTGGCCCTGTGGCCCTATGCTAAAATGACAGATCCCCGTGTGACATGGGGAGACAAATACATCATTCTGCGGCAGGATAGTGAGGCAGAGGGCAACTTTAAGCTGGGCCTGGATAGCGAGCATGCCTTTGCTATGTATTTTAATCATGGCGATTTATTTATTAAAAAATATGCAACAGTTGATGGCGCTCCTTATCCTGACGGAGGCATGAATTTTGAAACCTACACAAATCGACTGTTTTTAGAAATGGAAAGCCTGGGGCCGCAGCAAACCATTGCGCCCGGGGCAAGTGCAGAGCATGTAGAATACTGGTCGCTCCATAAAGAGGCGTTGCCCGCTCTGGATGAGGAGAATCTTGATCAAGTGGTGAAGCGGTATGTCTAAGCGCTTGGTCGTGGCTACAGGCAATGAAGGCAAGGTGCGGGAAATCAAATCGATTTTGTCGGATTTTGCAGTAGAGAGCGCCAAGGAGGCAGGGCTGGTTTTTGATGTGGAGGAAACCGGCGCCGATTTTTCGGAAAATGCCGCCATCAAGGCACGAGCCTTAAAGGACGCAGCCGGTTGCGCGGTGCTGGCAGATGATTCCGGCCTGTGCGTGGATGCGCTTTCCGGCGGGCCGGGCGTTTACACAGCTCGCTATGCCGGGGAGCACGCCACGGATGACGAGAATATTGACAAGCTCTTATCTGTTATGGAATCGGTACCGGAGGAAGAACGCACAGCTCGTTTTGTTTCTGCCATTTGCCTGATTACAGAGGATGGTCGGGAGCTGTTCGGCTACGGCACTTGTGAGGGACGCATTTTAAAGGAACGTGCTGGCACAGGGGGCTTTGGTTACGATCCGGTTTTTTATGCAGAGGAATTTGGGCAAAGCTTTGGGGAGCTTTCCCCTGAGCAAAAGAATCAAATCAGTCACAGAAAACGTGCCTTGGAGGATGTTAAAAGTAAACTGTAAAAAGAGGCTGTAGCAAAATGCTACAGCCTCTTTTTACAGCTCATTTTTATCAATTTCGCTCTTTTTTTAGGAATTTACAAAACAGAGGCTTGCGAAAAATCACCTAAAAATTGCACCTCAGGCTCCAAGGAGACGCCGGAATGCTCATGCACCCTTTTCTGCACCTGCTTCATCAGGCGGCAGACATCCTCAGAGGTGGCGCCGCCCAAATTAATGAGAAAGCCTGCGTGCTTTTCGGAAATTTGTGCACCGCCTACCGTTAGACCCTTTAAGCCCGCTTCCTCAATGAGTGCACCGGCAAAGTGCCCCTCGGGACGCTTGAAAAAGCTGCCAGCACTGGGAAAGCTTAGGGGTTGCTTTTCCCTACGGCGTGCATTGAGCTCCTGCATGGTTCGGCGGATGTCGGCGGGGTCGGCCGGCGTGAGCATGAGTCGTGAGCGCAGAATCACGCGGCCGGTCTTGATAAAAGCACTTTTTCTGTACGAAAAGGCATGTGCCTCACCTCGTAACGTGCCCGGCGTGCCGTCCGATTCCAGAAAGTCTGTTTCAAGCACAATCTGTTTCATTTCGCCGCCGTAAGCGCCGGCATTCATATATACAGCGCCGCCCAGTGTGCCGGGGATGCCGCTTGCAAATTCCAGACCGGAGAGTCCGGCCTCCAGTGCGGTTGCGGCAAGCCGCGCCAGAGTCACGCCTGCCTCGGCAGTCAGCACGTTTTCCTCCCGTGTAACGCGGGAGAAGGGAGCACCCAGACGCACAACGGCACCACGCACGCCTGCATCTGATACCAAAAGATTGGAGCCGGCTCCCACCACAAAAACGGGCAGGCCGGCGTGGCGCAGGGTTTTTAAGGAAAAGTCCAGCCCCTCTGCGGTTTGCGGCAGAACCAAAAGGTCAGCCGGGCCACCGATTTGAAGAGAGGTATAATCACACATGGGTGCATGCTCAATAACCTTAATATCGGCTCTTTCGTGTAAGCGTGAAATCAGCTGCGTTTGCATAAAAGCCTCCAAATGATAAGAATTTCTCTCATAACCCCGGTTTGGTATCCTCAAATTTCGCTCTGTCCAGGCCCTTGCGGTCACAGAGGTAGCTTAAAAAGCGGTCGGCCGTGAGGTTTACAATCTGCTCCATGCGAATACCGGCCTCCATGGCCAGCTCCCAGCAAAGCTCTGTGTTACCCAACTCATACAGGCTATGTGCATCGGTTGACAGGGCAACCTTCACGTTTAGCTCTGCACAGCGTCTGGCAATTTTATAACAATTTTCAACATTTTTTTTGCGAATACGAAAGGTATTGTTGTTCAGCTCAATGACCTTATCATACTCCTTGGCGGTCTTTAGCACCGCATCAATATCGTAGCTGTAGATGGGAGAACCGCTGTGTGCCAGCATGTCAATCAGGGGATTTTTGAGTGCCCTGATATATGTACGGGTATGATCTTCTTCAGTGCTCGCTACAAGGCTTGGAGCGTGGATGCTGGCAATGACCCAGTCCAGCCGGCGGAGTACCCCCTCGGGGATATCCACGGTGCCCTCATAGTCAATGATATTAGCTTCGGCGCCGCGCAGCACATAGACATTGCCGATTTTGCGGGGCACACAGCATAGGTTGGCAAAATGCCAGGGGTGGGCGCCGTCCGGGGTGGCTGGCCCATGATTTGTGATGGCCAGCAGCGAAATACCCAGCTCCTCGGCCCGCTGTACCATTTCGTTAACGGTGCTGTAGGCATGGGGGCTCACGGAGGTGTGGGTGTGTACTTCTGTTTGTATCTTACTCTTCAATTGTTTCCAACAGCCTCCTGTTTAATTCTTCTGCCGCATTATAGCCCATTTTCCGCTGTCTGTGATTCATAGCGGCGACTTCAATAATAATGGCAAGGTTCCGTCCGGGCTTTACCGGAATGGTTAGGGAGGGAATTTGCAGCCCCATAATGTCTGTGGTAAAGTCGTCAAGGCCGAGCCTGTCATAGTGCTTGCCGGCCTGCCAGGGCTCCATATTAATGACGAGGTTAATGTTCTCCGTATCCTTTACGGCACCCATACCGAAAATGCGCTTTACATCAATTACGCCGATGCCCCGCAGCTCGATAAAGTGACGGATAATTTCAGGCGAACTGCCCACCAGCGTTTTGCGGGATACCCGCTTAATCTCCACTGCGTCATCGGCCACCAGCCGGTGACCGCGCTTGACCAGCTCGATGGCTGTTTCGCTTTTACCGACGCCGCTTTCACCCAGCAGCAAAACGCCTTCGCCGTATACCTCCACCAGCACGCCGTGCATGGTGGTAAGCGGTGCCAACCAGACGGAGAGCGACAAAATCAGGTCGCTCATAAAGCGGGAGGTACCCTCATGGGTTCTGAGCAAAGTAATGTTATGGTGCTTAGCTGCAGAGAGCAGCTCCGGGAAAATGGGCAAATCGCTTGTGACAACCAGTGCGGGAATACCCCTTTTAAAGAGCTCATCGAACCGTTTTGTGCGTTCGCTTGCCTCCATTTTTTCTAGATATGTATATTCAACCTTTCCCAAAATCTGAATGCGTCGGGGGTCAAAATAATCAAAAAAACCGGCAATTTGCAAACTGGGGCGGTTGACCTCGGCCACGGTAATGGCAATATCTTGATAGCCCTCCGGTCCGTGAAGCAGCTCAAGCCCCTGTTCTTCAATTAAGGTTCCCAGCTTGACAAAAATATTCATATACTTGTGTCATCCTTTCCGTTGCACATTTTTTCTGATGGATATCGGAATCAGGAATTCCCGGTTTGCGCCGGCAGAACAAACCGCAGCGTGAAGGTTTCCCCATCCAGCGATTTCACGCCCTGCGGCAATGCCAGCTCCACGGAAACCTCACCTCTTTCGTTAATGTCATAGATAGAAAAAGGCTTTGTTTTAACAGAGGTCAGCGTATCGAGCAGGGTCTGCACCCCGGCAACCTGTATCTCCTTAATGCTGCTTTCGTCCAGCTGGTAGCCTGAGGCACCCTCATAAAAATCGGGGGTCAGTGCCACCGTTTTGGTTTTCAGAATTTCAGCACGAACCTCAATTTCCTCGGTGTCAAAGGTCAGTAGCTGACTCTTAATTTCCTTGTTGTTCGTTCCTAAAACCGTCAGCGGCATCAGTCCTGCCGTGTCAGCAGATTTACCGCTGACATCCACAATGGCGGCCACGGATTGAATGCCGTCAATAATGGTTTTGGGGCCGCTGATGGTCACGGTCTCCGGCTCTGCTGTCAGCGCACCGACCACATAAGAATCCTTGGGGGAGCCCTTGGTCACTACCTCCACGGGCTTTTCCACCGTGACAAGTTGATCCACGTCAACCGTCAGCGAGGAAGGGCTTTTGCTTACCATCTGTAGGTTTGCATAAGGCAGCACAACATTGGTCATCACCGTGTGCTTGCCTGTTCCTTCGATGGCGCTCACATCTGCCAGCACGGTAATATTTTCTCGATTTACCTCTATGGCATATTGGCGGGAGCCGTTAATGCGGACATCAATGGTGTGCTCGTTATCATTTAATAAAATCAAATTCTTTTCCGCCAATGTGTCTTTTTGTGTAAACACAACCGGCACGCCCTTAATGGTGCGCTCTATATCGGGGCTTTCCACCTGCACTACATACAGCCACAGCGAAACGGCAATGATGACGGAAAAAACCTTCAAGGCGGCATCGCTTTTAATTGTTTTTTTCATTGCTTTGCCCTCCCTTTAAAGAACTTAACCGGAATGCTTTTTTCCTCCAATTCGGTGACAAGCAGCTTGTTGAGCAGCTCGCTCAAAGAGGCCGCAGAGAGGTTGCGAATCATGTCGCCGTCGTGCATCACAGAAATTTTCCCCGTCTCCTCCGAAACAACAAGGGCCACGCAATCTGCCTGCTCCGTTACGCCGAGAGCCGCCCGGTGACGGGTGCCGAACTCCTTGCTCAGCCTCTTATTGGCAGAAAGCGGCAACACGGCAGAGGCCATATACAGCTTTTCGCCGCGAATAATCACGGCGCCGTCATGCAATGGTGTATTCGGTACGAAGATGTTTTCCAAAACCTCGGAGGAAACATCCGCGTTAATCACAGTACCGCCCGTGAACAGGTCGTTTAGCTGACTTTGCTTTTCAAAGACAATGAGCGCGCCTGTTCTGCTTTTGGAGCAATTGCCGGCGGCAATGCAGACCTCGTCAATCACATCTGAGAGCTTGCGCGGCTCCTCCAGATTTAAAATGCCGCTCAGTTTGCTGCGACCCACGTGCTCTAAAGCCCTTCGCAGCTCCGGCTGAAAGACAATGAGGAGAGCCGTCACGCCGACCTGCATGGTGTTAATCAATATGTAATTGATGACGTTAAACTGTAGCCAGTCACTTACGTACATCACAACCAAAAGGATACCCAGACCCTTTAAAAGCTGCAATGCGCGGGTTTGACGAATGAACTTCACCACATGGTACACCACAAAGGCGACTAAAATTACGTCGATGAAATCCGTTAGCTGAATACTCTTGATAAAAGGGTAGACAACCGTTTCTAAATAGTTCACAGAATCACTCCTTTGAGCAGATTAATAGCGGTAGCGACGAAAGAGCGCCAAAAGCGCTTTGCAGGTTTCCTCCGTAGCGGTGATGGGCGCTAAGCCCTCATGCAGCATTTAATAAATGCCGTCAGCAATCAGCTCATCTACAGCCGTTTGGCGCATCATGTCCCGCCCCGGGTTTAGGGGCAGGCGCTATGCTTCGCTGCCCTTTAAGAGTTCACTTTGGTGTGTGGTGATCAGGGTGTCAATAATTTCGTCCAAATCACCGTCCAAAATACTGTCCAATCTATGCAGAGTCAGGCCCACGCGGTGGTCTGTCACCCGGCCCTGGGGATAGTTATAGGTTCTGATACGCTCGCTTCTGTCGCCGGTACCCACCTGACTTTTGCGCTCCTGCGCAATTTGTGCCTGCTGCTCGCTCTGCATCAGGTCATACAGCCGCGAACGAAGAATTTTCATAGCCTTATCCTTGTTTTTATGCTGCGATTTCTCATCCTGGCAGGAAACCACAAGGCCTGTGGGCAGATGTGTGATGCGCACGGCAGAGTCTGTGGTATTAACGCACTGGCCGCCCGGGCCGCCCGCGCGGAATACGTCAATGCGCAGGTCATTGGGGTTAATATCCACCTCGACCTCCTCCACCTCGGGCAGCACGGCAACCGTGACCGTAGAGGTGTGAATCCGTCCGCCGGACTCCGTGGTGGGGATGCGCTGCACACGGTGGACACCGCTTTCAAATTTCAAACGAGAGTAAGCGCCCTCACCGGTGATGCCAAAGGAAATTTCCTTGTAGCCACCCATGTCTGTGGCGTTCTGGCTTAAAATCTCATAGCGCCAACGGCGCGATTCGGCATACATGGAATACATCCGGAACAAATCACCGGCAAAAAGAGCCGCCTCATCACCACCAGCGCCGCCGCGGATTTCCACAATGACGTTCTTTTCATCGTTGGGATCCTTCGGCAGGAGGAGAATTTTGAGCTCGTCGCTGAGGCCGGCAATCGCCTTCTGTCCCTCGGCGATTTCTTCTTCAAGCAAAGCGCGAAATTCCTTATCCTGCGTGTCCGGCAGGAGTGTGCGCGCTTCTTCTACAGAGTCCTTCGCCTTTTTATAGGCACGATATTTTTCCACAATGGGGGTGATGTCGGAATGCTCCTTACAAAGCTTGCGCCAGGTCTCCTGATCGGCAATCACATCAGGATCGCTGATTTTTTCCGCCAGCTGCGTAAAGCGTTCTTCTATAAATGATAGCTTTTCAAACATGGTTGACTCCTTTTGGTAAGATCATAATCAGTTTAGTGTATGATGTCTGCAGAAAGAATATAATTAGGGGGAATGCAGTTTGCACTACACTCCCCCTAATTATATCATATTGACAAACGCTTTGCAAGCAGATATAATGTAAAGAATCAGGAGATCTGTATATTTTGTGCGAAGGGAGAGACAGGCTATGAAGGTGATGGCTGCCATGAGCGGCGGAGTGGACAGCTCTGTGGCTGCATATTTGCTGCAAAAGGCCGGGCACACGGTTTGTGGGGCCACGCTGCACCTGACCGGGCCGGAGGGGCAGGAGGCACGCCTTGCGGCAGAAAGTCTTTCCATTCCTTTTTATGAATTTGATGAGCGGGAGGCCTTTCGCCGGCAGGTGATTGACGCCTTTGCCGAGAGCTATGAGCGGGGCGAAACGCCGAACCCCTGCATCATCTGTAACCGTTTGATTAAATTTGGCCTGCTTTTAGACAGGGCCAGAGCGTTAGGGCAGGACTGCCTTGCCACCGGGCATTATGCCAGGGTGGAGCGGGATTTAGCGTCGGGGCGATTTTTGTTGAAAAAAGCAAAGGATGAGACCAAGGATCAGACATATATGCTGTGCCTGCTGACCCAGGAGCAGCTGTCACGGGCGCTGTTCCCGCTGGGAGACCTTACCAAGAAGGAAATCCGGGAGATAGCGGCAGATATCGGGCTCAAAAGCGCCAATCATCCGGACAGTCAGGATATTTGCTTTGTGCCGGACGGAGATTATGCCGGCTTTTTGGAAGCCCGTCGCGGGGAGGCGTATCCCATCGGGCAATTTGTAGATGAGGACGGTCATGCTCTGGGTGAGCACAAGGGCATTGTACGCTATACCATAGGACAGCGCAAAGGTCTTGGCATTGCGCTGGGTCGGCCTGCTTTTGTGCTTTCTAAGGATGCCGTGGAAAACCGAGTGGTGTTAGGAGAGGAAAGTCGGCTCTTTAGCACTCGCGTCCGGGCAGAACAAGTCAATTGGATTGCCTGTGAAAAACCGCCGGAAATGCTTCGCGTCACAGCAAAAACACGCTACAGCCATCAGGCGGCCGAGGCCGTTTTGCATGTGCCGGAGGAGGGCGTGGTTTTGGCAGAATTCAAAAAGCCCCAACGGGCGCCCGCGCCGGGTCAGGCAATGGTATTTTACGACGGCGATGTGGTGGTTGGCGGTGGTATAATAACGAGGTTTTTAAGATGAAGGAATTAATTGACCGTTTAGCAGTGAACCATAGCTTGACCCGGGAAGAGCTTCATCGTCTGCTGGAGCAGCCGGAGGCTTCCCTGCGGGAGTATGCGGCCCTCCGTGCCCGCGAGCAAACGCTCCGGTGCTTTGGGAAGCGCATCTATATCCGCGGCTTGATTGAGTTTACAAATGTTTGTAAAAACGATTGTTATTATTGCGGCTTGCGTCGTAGCAACAGCCTGTGCCGACGCTATCGGCTGACGGAGACGGATATTCTCGCCTGCTGCGAGCAGGGGTATCGCTTGGGTTTTCGCACCTTTGTGCTGCAAGGGGGAGAGGACGGCGGGTTTTCCGACGCGACCTTGTGTCGGCTGGTAGAAACAATTAAAAGCCGATTCCCCGACTGTGCGGTGACCCTTTCTGTGGGAGAGAGAAGCCGGGCGGTGTACCAAAGCTTTTTCGATGCGGGTGCAGACCGATATCTTCTGCGGCATGAAACGGCAGACAGTGAGCATTACAGCCGTTTGCATCCCGAACCGCTCTCTGCTAAGGAGCGCAAGCGCTGCCTGTATGATTTAAAGGAAATCGGCTTTCAGGTGGGCAGTGGATTTTTGGTGGGTTCGCCCTATCAGACCATTGACCACTTGTGTAGTGATATATTATTTTTACAGGAATTTAAGCCACAGATGATTGGCATCGGGCCGTTTATACCGCATCGGGACACACCCTTTGGCAGCTTTCCGCCGGGGGATTTGGAGCTGACATTCTTTTTGGTGTCGCTGCTACGTCTGGCTCACCCAAATGCTCTGATTCCGGCTACAACAGCAGTGGGCAGCCTGGCAGAGAACGGGCGGGAGTGTGCCATTTTAGCGGGTGCCAATGTGGTGATGCCGAACTTATCGCCGCCGGTGCATCGGGGCGATTATGCGCTATATAACAACAAGCTCTCCGACGGTGCAGAGGCTGCGGAATCTCGCGCACTGCTGGATGCGCGTCTGGCTGCCATTGGTTATGAGGTTGTGGTAGATCGCGGCGATTACATTGAACGGTAATGGGGCTGTAGCAAAATGCCCAGACCATGCAAAGTATAAAAGGCCTATAATAACAGCATATTGTAATTGGAAAGAGATTACAAGAATACAATTATAAGCGGTAAAAATCGTTATATAACGATTTTTAGATTCAAATGCTTTGCACTTCGAACAAACTTCGCCTCTTGCTGTACCCCTGTACAGCTTCGGGACTCAGTTTGTCCAATCTACGCTATTTTGCGTCCATCCCCAAAGGGGCTGTAGCATTTTGTTACAGTCCCCTTTTTGCTGTGTATGCTCTAAAAAATCCCCCCTGCTGATTCATCAGACAGGGGGGAGTAGCTCCAGCGCTTCGGCCACCTGTCTTGCAAGACGGGTGCGGTACTGACTCCATGTACGCTTGCTGGCACCGGCATCGCGGCTCTTTTGGGCAAACATCAGCGAAAAATAAGGGTAGTTAAAAAAAGCGTGCAGGGCATCTAGACTCTCCGAGGTGCCGGGACGAAGAAGGTAAGCCTGCCGCGCTGTCTCCAGGGCTTCGGCAGCGGCCGCCCATTGCTGTGTCCGCTGTCGGCTGCCACTCCCTTTTGCATGCTTTCCGCACTCCATGTAATCACGAAAAATGTAAAAGATTTGCATGTAGAGATTATGAGGCAGGCCGGAGGGCTTTTCTTTTTTAAATTTGTAATGTCTCATGCGCGCTCACCCGATGAGCGATAGTTTTTCGGTACGCCATAGCGTTCCCGGTCTTTTTTGTCCTGTTCCTTTGTTTTATAAAAAGAGCAAGGGCTGTGGCGGCAAATCATTTCTGTCATGACCGAACAGCGCCCTATTCGATAAGCAAAGCAATCCTTGTGAATCATCATATGATCAAACCTCCGTTTGTGATAAGCAGATTTTTGTCGTTCCCATCTGACGGGACGTTCATATGTGCCGAAAAAGGCATCGATATGAGCATCGTCAGAGGCTGTCATTGTATACAAAAGCATGGTTTTAAGTTGCAAACCGCAACAAATAGTTGCAAAATTTAGTAAAAAACGAAACATTTTGTATGCCTCATTGGTCGGAAAAAAAGTATTCCATAATCTGTCCGCCGGGGATATGCAAAATATCACGAATTAATTCCACTTCCTCTAAGGTCATGTCAGAAATGTTTCGTATTTTGCGCCCCAGCGTGCTTGGAGACATCCCAACCAAATCTGCCAGACGTCCAAAAGTGAGTCCCTGTTCTACAATTTTTCCTCTTAGCTTGTTTGTGTTTACCATAGCTGTAACCTCCTTTAATTAGTTGCGTTTTGCAACTGCATAAATATTATCACAATGTACAGCTTTTGTCAATAGAATTTGTGACACATTTTGCAACATTTGTTTTAAATTTTCTTCAAAAATGTTGCATTTTGCAAAAACTGTGGTATAATAAGCGCATACCGAATTAAAATTAAATAGGTTGCGCTTATTGCACCATAATTTACCTTAAAAAGTTTAAAACGGAAAATTATGGTATAATAAGCGCATACCGAATTAAAATTAAATAGGTTGCGCTTATTGCACCATAATTTACCTTAAAAAGTTTAAAACGGAAAATTATGGTATAATAAGCGCATACCGAATTAAAATTAAATAGG
>SVKE01000061.1 GCA_015068615.1 Oscillospiraceae bacterium
GAGAATATTTTGCAAAATAAGTCTTGACAAACGGTGCAGTATAGAGTATAATAACATGAGTGTACAGGTCAATGCCTTTACACACTAAGGAGCAGGAGTGAGTGTTTTGAGTAAGGATTTAAGCATGGCTATGCTGTATGATTTTTACGGCGAGCTGCTGACGCCGAAGCAGGCCAAGGCCATTGATTTATATTATAATGAGGATTTATCGCTGGCTGAAATTGCAGAGCCCTTGGGCATTTCCCGCCAGGGTGTGCGGGATGCCATTAAGCGCGGCGAAAAGCTGCTTTTATCCATGGAGGAACGGCTGGGGCTTGTCAACCGATTTCTAAACGTGGGTGACCGCATGGAGGACATTTTGCAGGACGTGGTGTCCATGCGCAGATACGAAAGCACATATGTTCACTCAAAACCCTTATGTGACGGGCTGAAAAAGCTGGAGGAAAAGCTCCGGCTCGTGACAGGGGAGCTATAAAACAGCAAGAAGGAGGCCATGACAGTGGCGTTTGAAAGTCTATCGGAAAAGCTGAGCATGGCTTTTAAAAAATTAAAGGGCAAGGGCGTTGTCACCGAGAAGGATTTAAAGGAATCCATGCGGGAGATTAAGCTGGCACTTTTAGAGGCAGATGTGAACTTTAAGGTGGTAAAAGACTTTATCGCCCGCGTAACAGAGCGTGCCTCCGGCGCTGCGGTGCTGGAAAGCCTGACGCCGGGTCAGCAGATTGTGAAAATTGTCAATGACGAGCTGACTGCCTTGATGGGCGGCGAAAACGCCCGGATTGAGTTTGGTAAAAAATCCCCTACTGTGGTTTTGATGGCCGGCCTGCAGGGTACCGGTAAAACGACATTTTGCGCCAAGCTTGCCGGCTATATGCGTAAAAAGCACAACAAAAGGCCGTTGCTTGTGGCCTGTGACATATACCGACCGGCGGCCATTACCCAGCTGGAGATTGTGGGCAGACAGATTGATGTGCCCGTCTTTAAAAAGGAAGACTGTAAGGATGCCGTGCGCATTGCAAAGGATGCAGTGGAGCATGCCAGGGCTCACGGCAACGATTTTGTGATTATTGATACTGCCGGACGTCTGCACATTGACGATCTTTTGATGCAGGAGCTTGAAGATATTAAGGTAGCGGTCACTCCGGAGGAAATTCTGCTTGTGATTGATGCCATGACCGGTCAGGATGCGGTGAACATTGCTGAGAGCTTTAACAGCCGCCTGCAGATTACCGGTGTGATTATGACAAAGCTTGATGGTGATACCCGCGGCGGTGCTGCCCTTTCCGTTAAGGCGGTGACCGGCAAGCCCATTAAATTTGTGGGTGTCGGGGAAAAGCTTTCCGATATTGAGGAATTCCATCCGGACCGGATGGCGTCTCGCATATTGGGCAGTGGTGATGTGCTCTCCCTCATTGAACGGGCCGAGCAGGCAATAGATGAAAAATCCGCTGCTGCGCTGGAGGAAAAGCTGAGAAGGAATCAGTTTGATCTGGATGACTTTTTAGACCAGCTGCAGCAAATGAAAAAAATGGGACCCTTGTCCCAGCTGGTGCGCATGATTCCCGGAGTGGATGCCAAGGCTCTTGAAAATGTTGATTTGGATGATCGGCGCATGCTTCGAGTGGAGGCGATTATCCAGTCCATGACAAAAAAGGAGCGGCAGAACCCCTCCATCATCAATGCCAGCCGTAAAAAGCGCATTGCTGCCGGCAGTGGCAACGGCGTACAGGAGGTCAACCAGCTTTTGCGCCAGTTTGAGCAGATGCAAAAGATGATGAAGCAGTTTTCCGGTGGCGGCATGAGTCGCCTGATGCGCCGGAAAAAGAGACGTTAAATCACCAAAGTGGTTTATATAAAAGCAGATACAATCGGGGAGGTGAAACAGATGGCAGTAAAAATCAGACTGAGAAGAATGGGTGCTAAAAAGGCTCCTTTTTACAGAGTGGTTGTTGCAGATTCCAGATACCCCAGAGATGGCAGATTCATCGAGGAAATCGGTACCTATAATCCGCTGACAAGCCCTTCTGAAATTAAGATTGATGCTGAAAAGGCACAGAAATGGCTGGGTAACGGCGCACAGCCGACAGACACCGTTAAGAGTCTTTTGAAAAAGAGCGGCGTCATCCAGTAAGGAAGGTTATTTCAAGCAAGTAGGAGGCTGACAACATGAAAGAATTGTTGGAGGTTATTGCTAAATCCTTGGTCGATTATCCCGATGCGGTAGAGGTAAGCGAAAAAGAGGGCGGGCCGACCGTTGTCTTAGAGCTCCATGTTGCCGATGGGGATATGGGCAAGGTCATCGGCAAAAAGGGCAGAATTGCTCAGTCCATCAGAACCGTGATGCAGGCAGCTGCCAGCCGGGAGAACACACGAGTCATCGTGGAAATCGTTTAAGTTTAAAAAGGCCTCCGGCACACTTTTGTGCCGGAGGCCTTTTTTTAGTTGTTTGGCAAGGCTATATATAGACGATGCATGGTGGCGATGGCCTGCTCCTTAGAATATAAGGAATCGGGGGAGAAAATCGTCTCCGTCATGCCGTGCATCACGCCGAGGGTGTGCATGCGGTCGGCGGCCTCCTGTGCCCATGAGGCAATATCGTCATAATCGTCATAGCGGAACCCGTCGGAGGCAGCCTCTATGCCAAGGTGACCGGCCATTCTACCTAAAATGGCCACGGCCTCCTCCCGGGTGATGCTGCCCTCGGGGTCAAAGCTGCCGTCATCCCGGCCGTTGATAATACCGAGAGCCGTCAGGGTGCGCACCTCAGCATCAGGGAATTCCAGATCGGTAAAGGAAACGGTCTGCATTTTGTGATACAGCTCTTCATCGCTGCTTAGCGGGCTCACATCGGCATAGTAATATATTCTTCCTGCGGGGTTCTGCGCGGTTAAAAGCAGCTGACAGGCCAATGTACAGAAATCTGCACGGCTGATAGCGGTGCCGAAATCTGATGCCAACCGATAGGGCAAAAGGTTTGCCGATGCGGCTTTTCTAAGCTCCGGCTTTGCCCAGTCGGAGGCGGTATTAAGATTCAGCAAATCACGCGTAATAAAGGCCTCTCCGTCTGCGTTTGTAATAGGAGCTGTCTTATCTATATAGGCTTTGACCAGCTTGTCTGCAGCGCCATACAGCGCGTTCGCGCCATTGCCTCGTAAGGGGCGGTAATAGACATAGTTACGGGGATACGATACGCCGGTTTCCTCATTTAGAACCGCGCCGTATACGCCATATTTAATGATGCCGCCGTAGGAGGAAATGGTGATTTTGTGCGGATTTGGCCCATCGGATTTTTCCTCCGACGTCCACAGATTTACATAAAAATCATCAGCTGCCGCCGGGGCCTCCGGCCCTGTATACAGCTCATAGCCAAAGTTCCAGTATGATGCTAGGTAGGCCTGTAAATCCTTTGGCGCAATCTCGGCGCCGACAGGGTTGAGACCGCCGGTGAATACAATGGTGCCGGAGTGAACCTCCTCTATGGAATCAAGGCCTAACAGCTCGTGAAAGGTTATATTTTGCGGGAGAGGCTCCGTTTCACCGATGAAAATGTCAATCCGTCCGGTTTCGGCGTCCCAATGAAAGCTGCCATAGATGGAAAGCTCATCGCATTGCACCAAAATGCAGTTATGCTGATCCCTATATATATGCGCCGGGGTATCGTTGTCAAAAAAGAGCCGATGCTTCTCGGCTTCGTAAGCTGTTATTGTCTCCTCTGTTGTCCGGCGGATTTCGGTCATGTGGTAGTACGGATTCCTGCTTAAGCGGGAGACAGGGAGGTAAGCACCGTCCTCTCCGGTTTCGTAACCCTGTCGCAGCGAAAAGCCATAGCTTTCCAAATCCCGCATAGACAGGTAGGAAAACCCATCCGGCAGCGTCAGCGCCGGAATGGAAACACCATTTATAAACACAAAATCATTTTTCCATTCGGCTGTGCCGATGGCTTCTTCGGCCTGCACGGCGGCAGTCGGCAGAAAAAGTAAAAAGCAAAGCAGAAGCAATGATAGTTTTTTCATCCTAAACCTTCCTTTCTTTATCCCCGGTTTCGTTCCTTTAAGGCGCGGTCGATGTTGCGCTTAGCATCCCGCTCGGCTATGTCGTTGCGTTTGTCATATAGCTTTTTGCCGCGGGCAAGACCAATCTGCACCTTTACCAGGCTGTCCTTTAAATATACAGACAGGGGAATGACGGAAAAGCCCTTTTGCTTTACTGCGCCGTATAAATAGTTGATTTCCCGCTTATGGAGCAAAAGCCGTCTGTCACGCAGGGGGTCGCGGTTAAAAATGTTTCCCTGTTCATAGGGGCTGATGTGCATATTTTTAATAAAGGCCTCACCGCCTGAAAAGCTGACAAAGCTGTCCTTTAAATTAAGGGCACCCTTGCGGATGGATTTAACCTCCGTGCCGCAAAGGGCAATGCCGGCCTCATAGGTTTCTTCAATAAAATAGTCGTGACGTGCCTTTCTGTTTTCTGAGAGAGTTTTCAAAGGGGGTTCGCCTCCTTTTAGCTTTTTGCCTTATTCTGGAGCTCATACAGAATGTTGAGCGCCTCAATGGGCGTTAGGGTTGTCACATCCAGCTGCTCCAGCCTTTTTACAATCTCCTCGCCGCGAATGTCAGAGATGGCCAGTTGACCGTCCTCTTCGATGGCTCGCTGTGGCGTGCTTTGCTGTGGACGGCCTTCGCGAGATTCAATTTCTGCAAGAATTTCCTTGGCTCGTGCAATCAGCTTGGCAGGCAGACCGGCAAGTGCCGCCACCTCAATGCCATAGCTATCATCGGCACCGCCGCGGACAATCCGCCGGAGAAAGGTGACGGTGTCACCATGCTTCTTGCAGGCAATGGAATAATTCTTAATGCCGGGAAGCATCCCCTCAAGAGCCGTCAATTCATGGTAATGGGTGGCAAAGAGGGTTTTGGCGCCCAACTTTTTCTGGCCGGATATGTATTCTGCCGCGCTCCAGGCAATGGAGAGACCGTCGAAGGTGCTGGTGCCGCGGCCAATTTCATCTAAGAGCAGCAGGCTCTTCGGTGTGGCGTTTTGCAGAATCATGGAAAGCTCTGTCATTTCCACCATGAAGGTGCTCTGCCCGGCCGAGAGATCGTCGGAGGCGCCGATGCGGGTGAAAATTTTATCGCAAATGCCAATGGTGGCTGCAGAGGCCGGAACAAAGGAACCGATTTGCGCCATCAGCACAATCAAGGCCACCTGACGCATGTAGGTGGATTTGCCGGCCATGTTAGGCCCGGTGACAATCAAAAAGCGGTCATCCCGACAGTTTAATGTGGCATCGTTGGGCACAAAGAGCTCGTTTTTCAGCATCTTTTCCACCACGGGGTGGCGTCCGTCGGTGATGGCTACCGTATCGGAGAGGTCCACGGTGGGCATCACATAGTTGTTCTTTGCCGCCGCTG
>SVKE01000062.1 GCA_015068615.1 Oscillospiraceae bacterium
CCGTAAAAAGTAAGGTCGCCTTATCCCTCCACCACCTTCGGCGGTCCCCCTCCCTTAATGCTACGCATCAAAGGAGGCAAGACGGGAGCTGTCAGCGTAGCTGACTGAGGGATTGTTTTGCTTTTTTCAACCCCTCCGAGTTTGCTTCGCAAACCCACCTCCCCTTACACAGGGGAGGCTTTTTGTTTTCATCATTTTTCGACATATCCATATTGCGACACATAAGGTTTTGATGCAACCTTTCAATGGCTCCCTTATGACATACACTTTAGGGCGCGCGAGGGAGCTGTCAACGAAGTTGATTATCTATTTTTACAGCCCAAGCGAATCAATCTAAACACCTGACATACGGTATCTTTTAAATTCTTACGAGCAATATCAATATTCATTGCTTCTTCCAATGTACAAGGTTTTCTTACAATAGGAAAAAAGGCATCAATTCCGTGTTCGTTACAAGTAACGGCATCATCTGTGACACACCCTGAAAAAGCAATGACCTGTTTGTTATATTTTTTTGCAAGCTTAGCTACTCCTACAGGAGCTTTTCCCATGTATGATTGTCCATCAAGTCTGCCCTCGCCTGTTATAACTATATCAGCGTCTTTGATGTGTTTTTCCAGTTCTGTTTCCTTCATCACAAGTTCTATACCTGACATAAGTGTCGCATTAAGATATGATAAAAACGCAAAGCCCATTCCGCCCGCTGCACCTGTTCCCGGAATGTTTTTATCAGAATCAGGAATAGCCTGCCTTGTTATATGTGCATAATTTTCAAGCCACATGTCCATATCTTTTATCATTTCGGGCGTTGCGCCTTTTTGCGGACCATAAATCGCACTGCAACCATCATCTCCGCACAAAACATTTTTTACATCACAAGCAACACAAAATGAGCACTCTTTCAATTCGCTGACAGCATTATCTATCCTGATGGTGGCAATATCCTTAAGCCCTTTAGCACCGTGAAGAACTTGTTTTCCCTGTTCATCCAGAAACTCAAAACCAAGTGCCTGAAGCATCCCAACACCGCCATCATTGGTGGCACTTCCGCCTATTCCCACAATAAATTTACGGCAACCTCTTGAAATTGCATCCAAAATCAGTTCGCCAACTCCGTATGTAGTTGTGTTTAACGGATTTCGCTCATCATCTCTTATAAGTGTAATACCTGCGGCAGCTGACATTTCTATAATTGCCGTCTTTGTATGTGGCACAATTCCGTAACTGCTCTTAATCAGATTTCCTATAGGATTATGAACAGTTACCTCCACCATTTCACCGCCCGTTGCCGCTATGATTGCATCCACCGTACCTTCTCCTCCATCAGCAAGAGGAGATATAGTTGTCTCAGCATCTGGATAAACCATCCTTATCCCTTCTGCTATGGCCTCTCCTGCCTGAAATGTAGATAGACTGCCCTTAAATGAATCTATTGCTATTGTTACTCTCATTATCCCACCGCCCTTATTCATTCTGTTACCATGACCGACACACCGTCAGGTATTGCTGTGATTTTAATATCTTCTTTTCCCAAAATCTCTTTAGCCTTCACAATCGCCTCATCAATGGAATGGGCTGGAATCATATGCATCTTTTCGACTATCTCATCATCCATTTCCGAAACATAAATGACTCTTGCCCTCATAAGAACTCTAAGCAAAATCTGCGTTTGCCATTGGTCCGGAACAGTTTCATTACGTTCACGTTTCAAAAATATTTCCATTGTTTTATTGATATCTTCTTCATCAGCAAGTTGATGATAAAAATGTTCCCCGCCGATACCGTCAGACGAGGATGCAAGCATAATAATAACTCCATCTTGCTTGACGGTTGCTTCAGCGGCTGTCATCCCCTTTACTGCCTGATAAACATTCTGGTCAAGGGGATATCCACCATTTGTAGAGATAACAACATCAGAACAGATAGCCTTTACACCACATTGAGCAAACAAAAAGTCTGTTCCTTTTTTATGCGCTTTTTCCACATCCCCTGCAACTGCATAAATCACTTCTTTTTCAGCATTTAAAACTACATTTACAATAAATTTTAAATCCGCCTTTTTTGCTGCCCACAGCATATCTTCATGTATTGGATTGCCATTCAAAATTCCTGTGCGAGCATTATCGTTGTTAATAAATTCTGAGCAGTGGTTTGCAAGTACCGTACTGCGTCCTGCTATGCCGGGAAGCACACTCTTTCTTCCTCCGGAAAACCCGGCAAAAAAGTGGGGTTCAATAAAGCCTTCCGCAACCAAAAGATCTGCCTCTATTGCAATCGAATTGATTTCACAGGCTCCGCCGGAGGGCAGTGTGCCTATATTAACCAGTTTTTCTTTTTCATCACAATCATGAATGTATATTTTTTCGTTATTTACAATCTCTTCGCCAAATTTCGAAATCAATTCTTCTTTTGTCGTTCCTCTATGGCACCCTGTTGCGATAAGAATTGTAATATTTGCATCAGGATTTCCTTTTCTTATTTCTTCAAGCATTAGCGGCATAATAATTTTACTGGGAACCGGACGAGTGTGGTCGCTAGCGATAATAACAATATTTTTCTTTTCCTTTGCAAGCTCAGATAATGTAGCTGAACCTATTGGATTTTCGAGAGCATTTCTCACCAAAGTTATTTCGTCGAACTCCGGCTTGTATTCCTCTATTGAGGATGTTAAAACCCCCACAAGCTCTTCTGATTCAAATTTATGACTTAATTTTTCTTTTCCGTATGGAAATAATACTTCTTTCATAATTTTTATTTCTCCCTTTTTGAATAAATGTTAATTAATTTGATAATGGCAGGAATAAGGATCAACTGTAACAAAATCCCCGGAAACGAATCTATTAACCCACCTGCTATAAAAGCCTGAAGTGTAAATGACTTGCCTGCTACTCCAAGCAAAACTGCTTTTGTGACACCCCACACCACGCGTCCGCTAACCATAGATATGAGCATACAGGAATATAACCACCACATCTGCTTTTTATGAAAAGTATAATACAAGAAACCAACAACAAAACCATATGTAGCAAGTTCTGCTGCCATCCACACAGCATTGGGATATATTGGGGGCATTCCAACCATTAAGGCTCTCAAAAATGGTAAAATTCCACCTACAATCAAACCATATTGCCAGCCACAAATAAGTCCACAAAGCATAACGGGAATATGCATTGGAAGCAAGGTGTCCCCTATTTCTTTAACTTGCCCCGTTAAAAAAGGTAACAATATGCCTAAAGATAAAAACATTGCAGAAAGAAGCATTTTTCGAATGTCTTTAACGTTTGAGAAGTTTATTTTCATGTAATCACCACTCCTGTAATTTTCACCACTCTTCGACACGATCCGACCCTTCTGTAATACCCTTTATGGCACGCGAAAGAATGCTTGTCCGGAAGAGTCAAGCCCGGTTTCTTTCCCGGCGCAGCAATTCATTTGTCTTTAAAATCCCCATAACGGTTTTTGCATCTGTCAACTCGTTATTCATAACCTGCTCCACCAAGTCGACAAGGGGGCGCTTTTCCACCTCTAAAAATTCATCGGCGTCTAAATGTGCATCTCCAGTTGTTAAGTCCCGTGCGAGGTAAATGTGAATCCATTCACGGCAAAACCCGGGAGAGAGCATAAATTTACCGAGATAGTCATAGTGGCCGGCAGAAAGTCCCGTTTCCTCAGCCAACTCCCGCACACAGCAATCAAAGGGATCCTCTCCGGCATCCAGCTTGCCGGCAGGAATTTCCGAGATCACCTCGCCAAAGGGATAACGGAACTGACGAACCATGTAAACCTCATTATGTTCATCAAGAGCCACCACGGCCACACCGCCGGGATGCTCAACCACTTCTCTTGTGGCCTCATTGCCATTAGGCAGCTTCACCGTGTCACGCCGCAGGGTAATAATTTTTCCTTCAAAAATCTGTTCTTGCTTAATGGTTTTCTCAATCAAATTCATAGCTTTTCCTCCTCTAAAAGCGTTTTGATAAGCCGTTGTTCCTCATCGGTTAAATCTGCATCAGTTAAAAGTTCGGGCCGTTTCCGGCAGGTTCTGATGACGGATTGCGCCCGCCGCCAGGCCTTGATATTTTCGTGATGACCGGAAAGCAGCACCTCCGGCACCTCTTTGTTCATAAATACAGGCGGTCTTGTATATTGTGGATACTCCAAAAGCCCGTTATAAAGAGATTCTTCACTATAGGCTTCTGCAGAGGGCAGCACGCCGGGTACAAGCCGTGCCACGGCATCAATTACAGCCATAGCCGGAATCTCGCCGCCTGTCAGCACATAGTCCCCGATGGACAACTCCTCATCTACAATTTCTTCTATAACACGCTCGTCAACGCCCTCATAATGCCCACAGAGAAACACAAGATGCTTCTCCTGTGACAGCTCTTTGGCAATGTCTTGGTTAAATACCCTGCCCTGAGGCGAAAGATAAATGACCCGCGGCTTCTCATCTGCTGTTTTCAGAACCTCCTGATACGCTCTGTAAATCGGTTCCGGCTGCATCACCATGCCCATGCCGCCGCCATAGGGGGCATCGTCCACGCGGTTATGCTTGTTACCCGCAAAATCGCGGATGTCTGTATAGCGTACATCTAAAATACCGTTTCGCACAGCCCGGCCGATGATGCTTTCTGTCAGCACGGCCTGCATCATTTCGGGAAACAGCGTTAGACAGTCAATGCGCATCGCTACTCACCTTCATATGTAAATTTTAGTCCAAAATGCCTTCAATCAGCCGCACGCGGATGTATCTAGCGTCCATGTTGATTTCTTCGACAAACTGGGAAACGGCCGGCAAAAGGGCTTTTTTCCCCTCTGTCGTTGTGATTTCATACACATCATGGGCGCCGGTTTGCAGCACATCGCTCAAGATGCCGATTTCCCCCTCCTCCGTTTTTACGGATAAGCCGATTAAATCTGCTATATAATAGCGTCCCTCAGGAAGCTCTTCCATTTTTTCCACATAGAGCACACGACCCCTAAGCTGCTCTGCCGCATTCATATCATCAATGCCTGCAGCCTTTATGATAGCACAGTTTTTATGAATGCGTACCCGTTCTGCATGCAAAGGACGAAAGCCGTCCTTGTCCTTAAGATAAAAGGTATCAATTTCTGTGATTTCTGGGAGGTTGTCCGTCCAGGGATTCAGCTTGATTTCGCCGCGAATGCCATGGGTATTGACAACCTTTCCGACTTCAATATAATCCATGAGAAAGCCTCCGTTTTCCTTGGTAAAAAACAAGGCGGCAAAAGCGCCGCCTCTTTTTTTACGATACAGATTCGTTTAACATTTTTTGTTTTGATTGCTTTTCCTTATACAAAAGATCCGGCTTTGCTTTTTCCGTTACGCATGCCTCTGTGACAATGCACTTCGCCACGTTTTCCTCAGAG
>SVKE01000007.1 GCA_015068615.1 Oscillospiraceae bacterium
GCTGTGCACGGCATCCACAATCTGCGTAGCGCATTCCTCTAGGGCCTCCAGCATTTCCTCGGAATCGACATTCACAACCTTGGGAAGGCCGGTCACAAGGCAGCGTCCCTTAATCTCTCTCGACTCTACCTGCGGACGAGGATAGACACAGCCGATTTCTATCTTCAGCCTTTCGGCCGTTCTGTCACCAATCATCATATTATGCTTTTTGCGAATGTATTTCACAACAGCTTCATCAAATTTATCACCGGCCACCTTAATGGAATTGCTCACAACAATTTCACCCAGGGAAATAACCGCCACATCTGCCGTACCGCCGCCGATATCCACAATCATGTTGCCGTAGGGCTTTGAAATATCAATACCGGCACCAATGGCCGCTGCAATGGGCTCTTCTATGATATAGGTCTTGCTGGCACCTGCCTGCATGGCCGCATCGTGCACCGCACGCTCCTCCACGCCGGTTGCCTGACTGGGAATACAAATCATAACTCTGGGCTTAAAAAACCGATTTTTGCAAACCTTTTTCAGAAAATAACGAATCATTTTCTCCGTGGTATCATAATCAGAAATCACACCGTCACGCAAGGGGCGAATTGCCACAATGTTGCCCGGCGTACGTCCAATCATGTTCTGGGCCTCAGAACCCACCTTTAAAACCTTCCCTGTATTGGTATCAATGGCAACAACGCTGGGCTCCTTTAACACAACGCCCTTTCCCTTCACATATACCAAAATGGTCGCTGTTCCTAAATCAATACCAATATCTTGTCCAAAGTTAAACAAGTCCTTCCCTCCTCATCGCCTTTCGGCTGTTTTTATATAAAACAGTTTATTTTTCTCTGATGCAACGTAAGAGCATTTATTTTATTATACAAAATTTTTATTTCAGTTGCAATCCCTTTTTCATTTTTTATAACAATTCTTTTTCCCGGCAGGACAAACGCTGATGCAAATCCCGCAGACAGCGCCACGCCCAATACGTTGATAGGCTTGCTTCATATGGCTGCTGCAGGCCTGCCTGTCTAAAATACTGTTGCCACCCTCGCCATAGGCAGCTCCGGAAATTGCCATCGCGGGGCAGGCCTTCACACAGACCGAGCAACCTTCACAAGGGCTTTCTGTGGAGATTGGCAAAAATCCGGCAGACACATCCAGGTCTGTCAGCACCGTAACAAGCCGTACCCGCGGTCCATACACATTCGAGAGAAACAAAGCACTGCGCCCAATCACACCCAGTCCTGCCGCCACCGCTGCCTGCTTGTGCGAAAACAGGCCGGAAAGACCTTCTATGCTCTGTGAGGCCGGCACCGATACATAGCGTCCGCCGCGACTCTCCAAAAATAGGCCGGCCATCAGCGCCAGCCTGTCCAGGTGTGCGTTCACCGTCCGATAATGGTGAAAATATGTATGCGTCGGCCCCTGTGCCACCGTATCGAGTACTGCATCGGAAAGGTGCACACAAATGCTCACCGCATAGGAAAGGTCTTTATATTCCGCTGGCGGCACAACGCGGGAAAACCCCACCTCAGAGGCTCCGGCATCAAGTAGCTTCTGTCGCAATTCATTAACCATTGGCTTCACCAAACTCTATCAATTCCTCCGCCTGCTTTAAGGTCGTCTCCGTCACCGCTTCGCCGCTGATCATTCGTGCCAGCTCCCGCAACCGCTCGTCGTGACAAAGAGGTGCAACTCGGGTTCTGGTTCTGCCGTCCTCCGTCTGCTTGTCAATCAAAAAATGAGTGCCCGCCATGGCAGCAATCTGTGCCAGATGCGTTACGCACAAAACCTGTCTGGCGCCGGATAAATCTCGTAGCTTGCGCCCGATTTTCTGTGCAGCCGTACCGCTGACACCGGTATCAATCTCGTCAAAAATCAAGGTCTCGGCGCTGTCACCCTTTGTCAGCACAGACTTAATCGCCAGGGTAATGCGCGACAGCTCACCGCCGGAAACAATTTTACCAAGCGGCCGGTAATCCTCCCCTGAATTGGTCTTTATTGTAAAGGATACCTGTTCTGCGCCGTATTGGTTTAGCGGCGCCTCTGTCAGCACAATGTTAAAATCTGCCTGCGGCATGTTCAAAAAATGCAGATTTTCATTGATGCCCTGCACGACGGCACGCACCGCATGCTTACGCAGGGCTGTCAGTGTGCCGGCGCTTTCTGAGACCTTTTTTCTTGCCTCCTCTAAGAGCTCTAAAAGCTGCTCCTTGCGTTCCTCTGCATGCTGCAAGGCCGCAAGCTCGTCCTCTGCCTCCGCAAGATGCGCCAACACATCCTCCACGGTGGCACCGTATTTACGCTTTAAGCGGTAAATTAAATCCAGTCTCTCTTCAATTTCGTCAACAGGCTGCTCATCCTCTGCCAAACGCTCGAAATATCCGCGTAAAAAGCGGGAAACCTCTTCTGTCTCCTCCAGCATCAGCTGCAAACGCTCTGACTGCCGGGAAAGCTCCGGGTCAAAATCTCCGGCGGCCGACAGCGCCTCTGCCGCCACCGCCAGCGCCTGGCGCGCGTCCGTTCCCTCGGGATTATCCGAAAGAGCAGAGAGACCGCTGGCCACATATTGCTCCAGCTTTTTTTTATGATTGATGATATCCCGCCGTTTCTTCAGCTCGTCCTCCTCCTCAGGAGAAAGAGCCGCATCGCGGATTTCATTAATTTCATAGGTTAATAAATCCATTCTCCGAAGCTTTTCTGCCTCATCAATATCGGCCTGCTCCGTTTCGCGCAGAAGGCTTTTCCACGCCTTGTAATCAGCCTGATATGCTGCCAGCGCCCGTGCTCCCGGCTCCTTTAAAAAGCCGTCAAGATAATGAATGTGTGCCGCTTGATCTAAAAGCGTCTGGCTGTCGCGCTGCCCGTGGATGTTCACCAGGAGCTTGCCGGCCTCCTTCAGCTCCGCCAGCGTTACCGTGCGTCCGGCGATGCGGCAAATGTTCTTTCCGTCGCGAAGAATTTGACGGGATATAAGCAAGCTGCCATCCTCCTCCGGTGCAAAACCTGCCTCTCCTAAAAGAGCAGCCGTCTCCCCGTCCTCCACGTAAAACAGGCCGCTGACCTCCGCTCGGTCGGCACCGTGCCGAATGAGCTCACGGTTTGCCCGCTCTCCTAAGAGCAGGTTGATTGAGCCAATTAAGATAGACTTGCCGGCACCGGTCTCACCGGTGAGCACATTCAGTCCGTTCTGAAACTCTATTTCCACATCATCCAAAAGAGCGATGTTTCGGATATGAAGGGCAAAAAGCATCTTCTGTTCCTCCTGCGAGTCTGCAAATTTACAGCAGCGCCTTAATGCGTCCGGTCAGCTGCAGCGCAGCCTCCTCGCTGCGTGTCACACAAAAAATCGTATCATCACCGGCCAGCGTCCCCACAATTTCCTGCAGAGAAAGGGCGTCTAACACCGCCGCTGCGGCTTGCGCCATGCCGGAATGTGTTTTAATCACGGCAAGGTTCTGGGCAAAATCCACCGAGATGACCGCCCGGCTTAAAATCAAAAGGTGCTTGGAGGGGTGCTCCTCGCCCGGTGCCTGGGGCTGGACATATTTATAAATGCCGGATTCTCCCAGCGCCTTCGTCAGCTTTAATTCCTTAATATCGCGGGATACCGTTGCCTGCGTGACATCAAAGCCCTCTTTTTTCAGCAAAAGAGCCAGCTCCTCTTGCGTGGCAACCTCCCGGTCCTTAATCAGCTCTAAAATAGTCGCGTGTCTTTTCTGTTTCATGGCTTAGCGCTCCTTTCCGAGAAGCTTTTGGTGCAACACCGTGTAAAACCGACTTCCTTTTAGTCTGATTAAACGGGCCGTGTTGTCAGATTTTTGAATGGTAAGGGTATCCCCCGGGAAAAATTCCGTTTCACCCTGTCCGTCGGCAGTCACCATGGCCGGCAGCGGGTTTGTTTTGCTAACCGTCATAGTAATGGTTCGCACATCAGGCACCACAAGATTTTTGGCATACAGCTTATGGGGGCAAATCGGTGTAATTAAAAAGCTGCTGAGTGCCGGATCCACAATCGGCCCGCCGGCAGACATGGAATAAGCCGTAGAACCGGTGGGCGTTGCAACAATCATGCCGTCTGCCTTAAAATCGTCCACAAATTCGCCATCTATGCATACGTTTAAGTCAATCAGTCTGGTGCCGCAGCTGCGGGCTAAAACAATGTCGTTTAAGGCCTCAAAGGCAAGGCTCTCTCCCGTCGCCTTTTGTAGGCTGCCGTGAATCATCATCCGCTTTTCAATGGTATACCGGCCGGCTAAAAAGAGCTCCAGACTCTCGCAAATTTCCTCCCGCTCTACCTCGGCCAAAAAGCCCAGATGCCCCAAATTCACGCCCAGAACCGGCAACTTATATTGCGCCGCCTCCCGAGCTGCACGCAAAAGCGTACCGTCACCGCCCAAAGCAACGACAGAGGACACCCCCTCATACAGAGCCTCCGGCGCCTGATAGTCAGAAAGCTCCGGCAAGGCTGCGGAAAAATCCCGGCTCACAGTTAGCTGTACCCGCCCCTGCAGGCACGCTAAAACCTGCCTGGTATACAAAAGCTCCGGATCACGATCAATATTAGGTATAATTAAAATACGGTTCATACACCTCATCCTAACGGATTTAATATACAATCTTCCAGTTTAAGTATATCATACCGAATGTTTTTTTGTCAACGCAAAATAAAATGAATTTCACACCCGGCCGGTACACGGGCAAAATAGAGATTCCATACAAAAAACACGGGCGTGCTGCATGTTTCTGCGGCCGGCCATGTATAGCGGAGGTTCTTTTGCGCTTGTCACTTCGCTCCGCCTGACATAAGAACTGCTATGTTAGGGGCTTTTATACTCGCTCTTAATCAGCAGGAGCCTCCTGCCTCATGCTTGACAATTTTTCCGTAAAGGTCTATAATACTGACAGAAACTTTTTTAAAACGTACATGAGTTTTGGAGGAAGCGACATGAAATATGTAGTATTTTTAGGCGACGGTATGGCAGACTTCCCTTGCGATGCTTTGGGCGGCAAGACACCCCTTGAGCTTGCCGAAAAGCCGCAAATGGATGCCCTGGCAGAAAAAGGCACGCAGGGCCTTGCAAAAACCGTTGATGACAGCTTAAAACCCGGTAGTGACGTAGCCAACCTGAGCGTGTTGGGCTACGACCCGCTCCTTTGCTATAGCGGCCGCTCGCCTCTGGAGGCACTTTCCATTGGTGTGGAGTTAAAGCCCACGGATATCACCTTCCGCGCCAATCTTGTGAGCCTTTCGGAGGAGGATACATACAGCGAGAAAACCATGCTGGATTACAGCGCCGGCGAAATCACCACAGAAGAAGCAGCGCAGCTGATCAGGCATCTTCAGGAGCATCTTCATATGCCCGGCTTTTCTCTCTATTGCGGTATCAGCTACCGGCATCTTCTGGTGTGGGATGCAGGCTCTTTAGATGTATCCTTGACACCGCCCCATGACATCTCAAAAAAGAAGATTGCCGACCATCTGCCCTCCGGCAGCTATGGCGAGCTACTCCTTACCATTATGGAAAAGAGCCATGCCCTGTTAAAGGATCACCCCGTAAATGTCGACCGCAAGCGCCGCGGCCTTGCACCGGCAGATTCCCTATGGATATGGGGTGAGGGCACAAAGCCCGCACTGGATTCCTTCCGCGAAAAATTCGGTGTGAAGGCCAGCATGATTTCTGCCGTTGATTTGCTAAAGGGCATCGGAGTCGGCACAGGTATGCAGGTAGTAGAGGTGCCGGGTGCCACGGGCAACATTGACACAAACTTTGATGGCAAGGCAGAGGCTGCCATCCGCGAACTAAAGAGTGGGCAGGAATTAGTCTATATTCATGTCGAGGCGCCGGATGAATGCGGTCACCACGGTCAGGCCGATTTGAAGGTCCGCGCCATAGAGCTGTTTGATAAAAAAATTGTAACACCTGTAATGGCGTATCTTGAAGAAAGCGGCGAGGCATACCGGGTGCTCGTTATGCCCGACCACCCCACACCGCTGGCACTCATGACCCATGTGAAGGATCCCGTCCCCTTCATTTTATACGAAAAGGGACAGACGGAGGGCTCCGGCCTTTCCTACACAGAAAAGAATGCCGAAAAAACCGGTGTTTACATTGAAAAAGGATGTACCCTGATGAAGGAATTGCTTAAATAAAAAAGGGGCTGTAGCAAACGCTACAGCCCCTTTTTCATATTTTCTCCCTATCTAATCACCTGCATCGCGGTTTCAACGGCCTTTTTAGATATATCGCACCGCAAAAGATAGACCGGAACAGTTTTCATCAGCTCCCCAATCAAGCCAAGGCAGGCTTCTGCCAGCTCCGGCATAACAGGCTGCCGTACCGCATCGTACATCCGCCATACAGCCTCCATCGGATCCATCGGGATAAGGCTGCAGACCTCCCCGCGCTCTAAAAAGACGATGGCACGCAAGGGTACGCAAACATTCGTATGAATAGAGCTTTTTCCGCTCCACGGCGCTCCGCACAACTGCGGCACACCATCCATAATGCGGACGATTGGCATATCGTCATTTACAATCACCGTCTCCGGCATAAAATGCTTCCAAAGGGTAGTATGGGTCGATTTTCCCGTACCGGAGGGCGCAGAAAAGAGCACGCCCTGATTCTGATAGGCCAGGGAGGAGGCGTGAATGATAAAGCCCTCAACGTACAAAAGGGCATATTTGAGCACCTCGCTGATTAAATGATACGGCCGCTTGTCCGGCCCAAGAATGTGAAGCAACTCCGGCGGGCAAAACCATGCCTCCACCGTGCGAAAGCCGGCAGAAGCCACCATGAGATTCAGAATCTCCGGCGAAATCTCATCGGCCTGTTCAAAAAAAGCATAGCCTCCGCCAGAGCGCCGATACCAGTAGCGCTTGTTCACCTCGGCAAGCAGTGTGCCCTCCGGCGCCTGCAGGCCGGTGCAGCCGAAATGAAAGGTAAAGCGGATATCCGGCTCAGCAACGGGCTCAACCTTATAAAAGGAAAGCTGATACACAGATTCTGCATCCAGACAATCCTCACATTCAATTGTCAGTCCTGCAATTCGATAAAAAAGTGACATATACAAGATACCCTTTCTGCCGTTAGTATCGTTCCATATTGTACCACGAATGCTGCCTGCTTGTCAATGCCCTTTCTCTCTGTCGCCGCAGAGCCACAGTTTCTCCATTTTGGGACTTGTTTTTATCCGCCGTTTATGTTACAATATTAAAATAGCATAGAATTTACATTAAGGAGCGAGTTCGTTGACAAACGTATTTGATATTTTAAAAGAGCGCGAATTGATTGCCCAGACAACTCATGAGGAGGAAATCCGTGAGCTGTTAGGCCGGGAAAAGGTCACCTTTTATATCGGCTTTGATCCCACGGCAGACAGCCTACATGTCGGCCATTTTCTGCAGATGGTGGTCATGCGACACATGCAGAACGCCGGTCACAGACCCATTGCCCTGGTTGGCGGCGGCACAGCCATGGTCGGCGATCCCTCCGGCCGGACTGATATGCGCCAGATGATGACCGTGGAAACCATTAATCACAACAGCGAATGCTTTAAAAAACAGCTTTCCACCATTGTGGATTTTTCCGAAGGCAAGGCCATTATGGTCAACAATGCCGACTGGCTGCGTGATCTCAACTACATTGAGTTTCTGCGGGATATCGGCGCCTGCTTTTCTGTCAATGAAATGCTGCGTGCAAAATGCTTCCAGACTCGCTTAGAAAAGGGACTTTCCTTTATTGAATTTAACTATATGCTGATGCAGAGCTATGACTTTTTGATGTTAAATAAAGAATACGGCTGTAAGCTGGAGCTCGGTGGTGATGACCAATGGAGCAACATTCTGGGCGGTATCGATTTGGTTCGCCGCAAGGAAAACAAGCAGGCCTACGGCATGACCTTTGCCCTGCTCACCACCTCTGACGGCAAGAAGATGGGTAAAACCGCCAAGGGCGCCCTTTGGCTCGACCCTGAAAAAACCTCGCCCTATGAGTTTTATCAATACTTCAGAAATGTAAATGACGAGGACGTAATCCGCTGCTTAAAGCTGATTACCTTTGTGCCTATGGACGAAATTCGCCGCTTAGAGAAGCTGACCGGCCAGGAGCTCAACGAGGCCAAGCGCATTCTGGCATTTGAGGTCACGAAGCTGGTTCATGGTGAGGCCGAGGCCAAAAAAGCCATGGAAACTGCCGAAGGCATTTTTGGTAAGGGCGGCAACATCGAAAACATGCCCTCCACCACCATAAGCCTGACCGAGGCTGATTACGGCCTGCTTGATATCATGCAGACTGCCGGCCTGATTCCCTCTAAAGGTGAGGGACGCCGCCTGATTGAACAGGGCGGTGTTTCGGTAAACGATGAAAAAATCACAGATACGGCCCACCGCTTGACGGCTGATGCCCTGCGCGAGGGTGTCATCATCAAAAAAGGCAAGAAGGTCTATCACAGAGTGATTGGAGAATAAAGTAAACAAGCATGAAGGCTGCCCGGCGCAAAGCAGCGCAGGGGCAGCTTTTATCTTATCATTTCGAGGTGAAGCAAATGCCGATTAAAATCCCCAACCGTCTGCCGGCCACCAAAACGCTGACAGAGGAAAATATTTTTGTCATTACGGAAACCCGGGCGCTGACACAGGACATTCGACCCTTAAAGATTGCCATTTTAAATCTGATGCCCACAAAAATAGAAACCGAAACTCAGCTGGCGCGCCTTTTGGGTAACACACCCCTGCAGGTGGAGCTGACGCTTTTGCACACCCAAAGCTATAAATCCAAAAACGTCAACGAGGAACATCTGTTATCCTTTTATAAAACCTTTGCAGAAGTGGAGCACGAAACCTTTGACGGCATGGTGATTACCGGTGCACCCGTTGAGCAGATGGACTTCGAAGAGGTTAGCTACTGGCAGGAGCTCTGCCGCATTTTTGAATGGACAAAAACACACGTCACCAGCACCTTCCATATCTGCTGGGGGGCACAGGCCGGCCTGTATTATCACTACGGCATCAAAAAACATCCCCTGTCTGAAAAGCTCTTCGGTATTTATGAGCATGAGGTAGAGCATAAATCCTCTATTTTGTTCCGTGGCTTTGACGATGTGTTTCCGGCACCTCACTCGCGGCATACCACCATTTTGCGCGAGGATGTGGAGAAGATACCGCAGCTTAAAATTTTGGCCTCCTCTAAGGAGGCGGGGCTCTATGTGCTGAGCACCAGCCGCGGACGCCAGATTTTTGTCACCGGTCACTCAGAATACGATGCCGACACCTTGGCCAAGGAATATTTCCGCGATGTCAATGCCGGACTTTCCATCAGTGTGCCGAAGAATTATTTCCCCGAGGACGATCCGGCACGACCGCCGATGGTGACTTGGCGTAGCCATGCCAATCTTCTGTACTCTAACTGGCTCAATTATTTTGTCTATCAGGTCACACCCTATGACATTTCGCAAATCAGCAAGAGTGTCGACTCTGAATAAGGACTGACCCGATACCCATGGTGTTTACGATAGCGAAAGAGGCCGCCGCAACGGGAAATTCCCGATGCAGTAGCCTCTTTTTTATCTTTTGTAGCCCCGCTGTGCCGTGTGTAGGATTAATTTTTACCTGCATAAGCAGGTGGGTATCCTCCCGCACGTTTTATATGTCCCCTGGCCGATAAACGGGGGGCGTATATGCCGCGCACGGAGCCGGATTCCCTTTTTAAAAGTGTTGGTAAAATAAAAATCGCTAAATCACGCACACCGCAGGGATTCATACTTTAAGCCTTTGCTATATAACCCGCATTTATGCATTCCGCAAAATGACGAGTATCACTTCTACATTCTTATTGTACCATATTCCAATTAAAATATCAATAAATAATTAACGAGTTTTTTATAAATTTTCGACAGGCCTGTCATTTTTATACTGCATTTCGCTTCTGCGTTTACGATAATATACGTTTCGCGAACAATTTTACATTGTTTTTGCAAAAAAAGTATTGTATGATTAGCGTAGCAGAGCGGAACTCTGTATATTTTAACATACATATTAAGGAGTGTGTAATGATGTCAACATTAAAATGTGCGGTCATTGGTTGCGGCGGTCTCGGCAAGAAGCATGTGGGCCATGTGGCAGTTATGGAGGGCGTACAGTTAGTTGCCCTGTGTGACATAGTCGAAGAACAATTCACCAAGGCGACCACTACCAATTTAGGCGCAGGCGCTACCATTGATATTTCTAACTATAACCTTTACACCGATGCAGAGGAATTGCTGGCTAAAGAAGAGCTGGATTTTGTGATTATCGCTCTGCCCACCTTCCTGCATGAAAAGTATACCATTATGGCACTGGATAAAGGGGTGCATGTGTTCTGCGAAAAGCCCATGGCAAGAACAGTCGAGGCCTGCCAGAATATGATTGATGCAGCAAAGCGCAATAACAAGCTGCTCTCCATCGGTCAATGTCTGCGCTTTGATGATGGCTATGCTCTGATTAAGGAAGCTTACGATTCAGGTAAATATGGAAAGCTCAAGCGTTTAGAGCTCACCCGTTACAGCGTAGCTCCCATCTGGGGCTGGGAAAACTGGTACATGAACTTTGAAAGAAGCGGCGGTGCTGCTACGGATCTGCATGTACATGATGTAGACTTCATCAACTACCTGCTGGGTCGTCCCGATGCTGTGCGCTCCGATGCATATGATAAGCGTTCCGGTTTTGACTGCATCTCCACCCAGTATTATTATAAGGATGGCCCCATCGTACACGCCACCGGTGACTGGAGCCTGCCCCAATCCTTCGGCTTCCGCCCCGATTACATGGCCGTATTTGAAAAGGCTGTTATTATGAAGGGTAGTAAGGGTGGCCCCGTTATTTACCCTGAGGACGGCGAGGCACAGGAAGTTGAATATGGCAGTCGCGACATGTATAAAAGCGAGGTTGAATATTTCGTTCAGTGCATTAACGAAGGCAAGCTGAATGATATTGCTCCCATGGAAAGCACCAAGCAGTCTATTGAAATTGTGTTTGCTGAAATAGAATCTGCGAAAACCGGCAAGGTTGTTACCCTGTAAAAAGGTTATATTAAAAATCGGCTACAGCGTTTGCTGTAGCCGATTTTTTGTGTAATAATGTTTCCATCGTCTATCGTAATTTCAAAAAAGGTGACGGGGGCATCTCCGCAAGGGTATAAGAAAAGCATTCTGTGATGCAGAGCCTCCCTTGCCTAGAGGGAGTGGTGGTTTGCCCTCTCATCAAATTTCATAATCCAGCTTAAACTGCTCCCCGCAGCCATATGTTTCATATACATAATCAATATCCTTATCGCCGCGACCCGAAAGGCAGGTTAAGATGGAGCCGGATTTGTGATCCTTGGCATATCGGATAGCATAGGCAAGCGCGTGAGAGCTTTCAATCGCCGGAATAATTCCCTCATAGCGACACAGAAGGAAAAAGGCCTCCATGGCTTCCTCATCGGACACGGTTTCATAATGCACCCGCCCCAAATCACGCAGATAGGCATGCTCGGGACCTACGCCCGGATAATCAAGACCGCTTGCAATGGAGTACACCGGCAAGGGCTCACCATTTTCATCCTGCAGAAGATAGCTGTCGAAGCCATGCAGTCTGCCCTTTGTGCCGAATCGCATGGTAGCAGCATGTTCTCCCACCTGCTCTCCCCGGCCCAGGGGCTCAATTCCGTAAATCTCAACCGGATCTGCCAGAAACGGCACGAACATACCTAGGGAATTCGAGCCGCCACCAACGCAGGCGCAAACCGCATCCGGCATAATGCCTGTCATTTCCAAAAACTGCTCCCGTGCCTCAATGCCGATAATGGACTGAAAATCTCTGACCATTTTCGGGAAGGGATGAGGTCCCAACGCGGAGCCAATGCAATAAATGGCGGTATCATATTCCTTTAAATATGCCTCAAAGGCAGCATCTACCGCTTCCTTCAGGGTTTTAAGGCCGGCTGTTACGGGGATGACGTTAGCCCCCAGCATCTTCATACGAACCACATTCGGATGCTGCTTGGCAATATCCACCTCGCCCATGTAAATATCGCACTCCATGCCAAAATAGGCTGCTGCTGTTGCCAGTGCCACGCCGTGCTGGCCGGCACCTGTTTCGGCAATCAACTTTTTCTTGCCCATATACTTTGCCAAAAGACCCTCACCCATGCAGTGATTCAGCTTATGGGCGCCGGTGTGATTTAAGTCCTCTCTCTTTACATAAATCTGACAATTGCCGAAGATTTTAGACAGGCGTTCACAGTGATGCACCGGCGTGGGCCTGCCCTGAAATTCCTTTCTGATGCGGCGCAGCTCATTGATAAACTGTGCTGAATGGCAAATGGCCTCATAGGCCTCGTCAGCCTCCTTAAAGGCGGGAATCAGTTCCTCTGGCAGATACGCACCGCCAAACTCACCGAAATATCCCCGGGCATCGGGATGCTCCTTTGTGTAATTATCAAAATCCCTGTATTGGTTCATTTTTGTTTACTCCTTTATTTGTCTTAATACCATTCTACCATAAATCAAGCAAAAAAGCCACCCTAAATTTTTCAGACCTTCATTTTTCTTCGCATACGGTTTAAATGTCGCTCAAAGTTACCGCTTGCAATGAATTCTGCCAGCACATATTGGTCTAGGACCGGCACCGTGCAGGAAAACTGCCCCAGTCTCTCATCATATATCGGCATCAGCGCCTCCGGTAAAATCATATAGCCCATGCGCATGGAGGGAGAAAGGCTTTTTGAAAAGGTGTTGATGTAGATAACCGAGGCCTTTGAATCCAGGGAATACAAGGGTTCAATGGGCTGCCCGGGCATAAAAAATTCACTGTTAAAATCGTCCTCAACAATATAACGCCCCTCCCCCGCCCACTTTAGGTATTCATAACGCTTTGAAGCAGAGGTGGTGACGCCGGTGGGATAGCTGCAAAAGGGCGTGACATGCAGAACATCCATCTCTCCTTTTAGGAGCGCCTCACTTTCAATACCATCTGCGCCCATGGCCAGCTTAGAAATACGCACCCCTTCTCCTAGATACACGGCCTCAATCTGCTCGTAGGATGGATCCTCAATGCCAAAGCACTTATCTCGGCCCAGAATTTTCACCACCGATTCATACAGCTGCTCTGAGCCGGAGCCGATAATGATGCGAGCCGGCTCTGCCACCATCCCCCGATACGTCAGCAGATAATCGGCAATGGCATTACGTAGCACGGCACAGCCCTTATTGGGTGATTTAACAAAGAGCCTGTCTCCTTTCTCAGAGAGCACTCTGCGCACCGTTTTAAACCACAGGGAATATTCAAAATCCCGGTTCCGGCTGTCTTTCTCCTCGGGCAGGTAGGAAAAGCCGACCTGCTCCTTTATGCGCCTGTCTTTCAAAAACACATCCAGAGCGCAAACGTAATAGCCGCTGCGCTCTCTTGTTTTGATATACCCCTCCTCTGCCAGCATGGCATAGGCTCTTTCCACCGTGATGGTGCTACAGCCCGTTTTATCTGCCATCACACGCTTAGAGGGCAGCTTTTCCCCGGCCGCATACTCACCGGAGCAGATTCGGTTTTTCATCATTCGGTATAGGTTCAGATATTTTTTCTCCACCATCTGGTTATATAAAAAACTCCTTTTTTGATTATTTACATAGTATCAGTTTTATATTATAATACAAAGCAGGAAATTTGTAAAGAGGTGTTTTACATGCGCTATAAAAGAATTCTGACCATTCAGGATATCTCCTGTGTCGGCCAATGCTCGCTAACCGTGGCATTGCCCATCATTTCTGCCTGCGGCATTGAAACCGCCGTACTGCCCTCAGCTGTTTTATCTACGCACACGGCCGGCTTTTCCGGCTACACCTTCCGAGATTTAACCGAGGATATGCCGCAGATTCGAGCACACTGGCAAAAGGAAAGCATCACCTTTGATGCCATTTACACAGGCTATCTTGGCAGCACCCGCCAGATTGACTATGTCAGTGATATTTTTAACGGCACAAAAAACGAGAGCTGCGCCTTGGTGGTTGATCCGGCCATGGCAGATAACGGCAAGCTCTATCCCGGCTTTGATGATGCCTTTGTCACAGCGATGAAGGGGCTCTGCGCAAAGGCAGATTATGTCCTTCCTAACATCACAGAGGCCTGTCTGCTGACGGGCATGCCCTACAAAACCGAATATGACAGAGGCTATGTGGACGAGCTCCTTGAGGCGCTCCGCAGTATCGGCTGTAAAAACATTGTCTTGACAGGCATCTCATATGCCGCCGGCAAGACAGGGGTTGTGGTTTATGAAAATGATACATACGCCTACTATGAGCATGAACTTCTGCCAAACAGCTGCCACGGAACCGGCGATATTTATGCTTCTGCCTTTGTGGGCGCATTTGTAAGAGGCAAAAGCGCATATGAGGCCGCAAAAATCGCTGCAGATTATGCGGTTTTGTGCATCAAGGCCACCGCAGAGGCAGAAAACCACTGGTACGGCGCCCGGTTTGAACCCGTGCTGGGCGAACTGATTGCCATGCTGAAGGACTAACTCTTTAAATCAGCAGCACAACGGAAATACAGGTATGGATAATAAAAAAATAAAACACCATTCTATTCCCTGCAAAAATGGCGGTGTAAAACTTTGTTTTTTACACCGCCATTTTAACTATTTAATTTTCTCTGCAGTTTGTGCAGTTTGGGGACGTGCAGTTTGGGGACGGGGCTGTTTTTGTTGCGTTTTTTGCAAATTCTGACTATGGTTCCTCTTGAAATTCCTGTTGCCCTTTCCGGTGCACTTTTTGATATATTCTTTTCAAATATTCAAGTGTTTTAGAACAAAAGCTGCCCCGTCCCCATATCATCTAAAGGCCCCCCTGTGTAAAGGGGGCTGGCAAAAATCTTTGATTTTTGACTGGGGGATTGTAGCGTGTCGCTAAGTTACAATCCCTCCAACCTCCCTTTGCACAAGGGAGGCTTTAGGCAGCTGCGTCCAACATATTCTCAATAAATATCCCATAACCTCTTGTTGGATCATTCACAAATACATGGGTCACTGCGCCGATGAGCTTGCCGTCCTGAATGATCGGGCTGCCGCTCAGGAGTGATTGTCATTATGGACAACATACTCAATGACCAAATTCCTTCTTATACTGTAAGGGTGTTTTTCCGGTTACCTTCTTAAATTGCCGAATCAGATGTATGGAACTATTATATCCACAAAGACTTGCTGTCTGCTCTACGGTTATCTCCGGTGTGGTGGAAAGCAGATATTTGGCATATCGGATTCGACTATGAATCACATCGTTCACCGGTGGAATACCAAAAGCTTTACTATACAGCATCTGAAAATGAGAACGGCTGAGAAACATTTTCTGACTTAGCATCTCAATGTTCCAATTCTTTTGCGGATTACTATATATTTCCTCACGTAAACAATGTAATTCCTGTAATTTAGATGTATTTATATACGTTTTTTGCGGAGACCGGATATTCTGGGCCAACATAAGCAGAATACAAGATACTAGATAATCAGAAATTTCCCTGCTGTATTCCCCACGGCACATTTCATTTTGCTGCAGGATACCGATCATCTCTGAAAGCTCTACTGTATTTTCTGGAAAATAGACTGTGTTAAACTCAAGTCCCAATTTCTTCAAAAAATCACTCTGCTCCGTATCAAAGTGCATCCAATCCGCCACCATAGGTGTACGATTTCCGGAATATAGCTGTTTCGTGTTTTTGTCATAAATGATAACACTGGGATGTTCTGTATAGACTGCTCCTTGCGGCAGAAAGATTTCCACATTGGAGCGAAACAGGACGAACAGATAATCCGTTGTTCCGTAAGGACGATCAATGGTAAAACCAAGCGGATGCTCATAGCGATACCCATACCGCACAATTTCGTACATAATCATTCTCCCCCCCTCAAAAAAATCAGATAATATGTTAATTTTTTAATAGTATACACCATTTTAAACGATCTGTAAATATGCTAAACTAAAAACACAAATCCAATATCTGAAAGGGATAATCATATGTTAATCACCATGGATTATAGCAAAATCAAAGGAGCTAATTATACACCCTCGTATGCCTGTAACCCTATTTCCTTCTGGAGAGACTACGATCCTCAAATTGTGTCCCGCGAATTGGGGTATGCAAAGAATTTGGGGCTTAACTGTGTCAGAGTATTTCTAAGTTATGTAGTATTCGAATACGATCCGGAAGGTTTTTTTAAGCATGTGGATCATCTGGTACAAACAGCAAAGGCCAATGATCTTGGCGTTATGTTGGTACTTTTTGACGGCTGTTTCAACCGGAATGAACCAACCATCGAATGGAACAAAAACGAGTGGATTCCCAACCCGGGATGTATGAATCTGGAAGAACATTTTTGGGAAAAAGGAAATCAATATTGTCAGAGGCTGATTGAGCGTTTTGGAAAAGAACCATCCGTACTTTTTTGGGATGTAATGAATGAACCGGAGTGCACCAGTTTTTTGTCCGAAGAAACCGGAGACTCCTACGAGAAAAATCTAACCATTACGTATCGCTTCGTTCGCCATTACGCCGAGCTTCTTTCCAATGCCAATCTATTTGGGGCTATCACGGTAGGTTCCGATTGTACCAGGAGTAATGAAAATCTAGTCAAATTCGATGTCTTGAAATACCTTGATGTCATCTCTTTCCACGATTACAGCCATAACACGGCAACGATACAGAAAAACTATAATATTACACTGGAGCTCGGAAAAAAACATGGAAAGCCAGTAATTATCTCAGAAACCGGATGTCCACCCAGAGGCAATCCATATGATCTTGCGATTGAAATTGCCAATAAAAATAATATGGGTTATTTTCTGTGGGAACTAATGATTGGAAAAAGCTTCTGGAATGATCGTCATGGTATTGTATATCCTGATGGTACCATTCGTGATACTGCGCTGGTGGCGGCTCTGTTTGGTTACTTCCGTAACCGTACACCGGACGCCATTTGTTACGATGGCAATGCGGAAGGGCGTGCCTCCTCATTTGTAAAACTGGCCCAAGAACTTCTGGACAAAAAAGATGCTAACTTTGAAGAATATATGGATGTCCTTGAAAGTTTCACAAATCTGACAGAAAGCTGCCAGATTGTTCCCCTGAAGCAGCTGCCCTCGTCCCGGTTAAGTGAGCTTCGAAAGACCGGAGACTTACAGGCTGTAAAGGAAGAACTAAAAAAGCAAATTGCACTTTTGAAGGATGTATATCATCTGGAATAAATATATAAGCCAGGGGTCAAATAAACCCCTGGCTTCCCTTTCACCCCGCCGCGTCCAGCATATTCTCAATAAAAATTCCATATCCACGCGTCGGATCGTTGACGAGGACGTGTGTCACAGCTCCCACAATTCGACCATTTTGCAGGATGGGCGAACCCGACACGACTGTTGTCAATAGGGGACAACAAATTTTTCTTGAAAAATTTTTCATTTCAAGCTGTTTTGTTGACAAAATTACCTATTTCATCAACGAAATGAGTAAATTTGTCAACGGATTTATGCTTTGTATTATAGGAGAACCGGATTGAATAACAGACCATCATAAAAGTCAGAAATTTCCTTACCCTCACGGGGAATGACTTTTGGATTTAAAACTATAATGACGGTACTGCAGATTTTCTTTGGTTCAAAATCTTCTTGCCCTGATAAATTTAACTGGTCCATTTTTCAATGTTTTCTAGGAGATTGTCTGCAGCATGCTTACTGTGCATTTCCATAGAAATGTAAACTCCTGTAGGATCAAGAGTTTTTACCAGCTTTTCAATATATTCGTTGTCCTCAGGCCGGCTTGATAGAATAACGAGATTTTTCTTCTTATCCTGAATTTTTTTGTAAACAGGATACCATTGTTCATCAAATAAAGAAGGTTGACCGGCTCCCGCTTCCCACTGAATGCCCGTAATACCCGGGATATCAAGAATCATATCAAGATGAGGAAGTTCGCCCGGGCCGTCAAGATGATAAATACAACGTTCCATATGTTCAGATTGTACAATAAGATGAGGTAAAATAAATTCTTCAAAAGCCGAAGGAGATATCAAAGCACAGAAGTCGCTCTGTATAGGATGCCACGGCTTGCTTGACGGAATATTCATCCAGGCGTTGTACGGTTGGCCAGATTGACGTATAATGTCAATTTCTCTGTCAAAAGCCTCAAGCCACAGTCCGGTTACTATTTTTGTAAATTCTTTAACCTCTTCGGGATAGTCATAAAGATCGTAAAGAAGATTTTCGGTTCCACGAAGAGATGCGACAACATCCATAATACCGCCTAAATCTGACATAGACGTATTAACTCTGCCTTCGGTCAGAAATTTACGTTTCATACGAATAATGTGTTGCCACATTTCGCTGTTTTCATCAAATGAAAATTCGGGGATATTGTCCCAATTGCTTATTAAAGGTATCTGGTCAAACCATACAGTATGTTCGGCAAGTTCATAACTACCGCCGATACAGGCAGCTAAAGAGCCCGGTCCCAGATTGTGGAACAAAAACGGAATAGACTCTGCACTGTAATATGTATTTTCGCAATCGTATATTGCTTTATTCAGTATATAATCCTCGTCAAGCCATTTTTCGTGCAATGATTTATGTGGGCGGTAGGCAGAATCGCCAGTAACGGGAATATTGAGCACAAATCTTTTTCTCGGTTTTCTCTCCCAGAATTCTTCAAAAGCATGCAGTGCATAAGCATATTTTTCATTAAACATTAAAATCCCTCATTTTGTATAATATAGTTTATGAATTCATTTTTTTAAATTTAGCAAAATATCATATTTTCTACAAGGTGCAGTTCTTCAAAACACTTAATTGCGTCTTTCTTTTTTGGTGAAAGCATTTCAAGTGTCATTTCTGTGTCCGTCAACGTTTTCCGACCGGTCAAGTAGTCATTGTAAATACTCCATTTGTATTCCGACGATGCTTTGCAAATCCCGGCCCGCAACGGATTTTGATGAATATATCTTACTATGCAAAATAATATTTTTCATCTTCTATTGGTTCACTTTTATATCTGTTTCCTATAAGACTTCCACTTCTTTGATATTTTCTGTTGAACTTAAAATCTTTGGCGGCCTGCTCATCTTTGACACCTCATCATGTATATGTATTTTTATTTATTTTATCATTTATAAAGTGAGATTGTCAAGAAAAAGTTGTAAAAACGGGCACGTCCCCAATTGCATCGGCAAATGTTATGCCCCGATAAGCATCTCCGCTTTAAAAAATGCTCACCCATAAATATAAGTGAGCATTTTTCTTATTTGATTTTCTCTGCTTCAGCTAACATATTCTCAATGAATATCCCATACCCACGAGTTGGATCATTCACAAAAACATGTGTCACAGCTCCCACAATTCGACCATTTTGCAGGATGGGCGAACCTGACATCCCCTGTACAATACCGCCGGTTTCCTCCAGCAGGCGACTGTCTGTCACGCGAATGACCAAATCCTTAAGGCCGCTGGATTGGTAGCGGGCAACCTTTTGAATTTCAATTTTATAGGCTGCCGTTTCCTCCTCGTGAATGTTGGAAATAATGGTGGCAGGTCCCTCATTTACCTGATTGCGAGAGGCCACCGGATAGGTTTTTACCGTTTCATCTGGTGCATCCAAAACGCCAAAGACGCCTTGCTCAGTATTTTGCATGACCATCCCCAGCGGTGCTTCCGAGGTTTTAAAAATGCCCTTGAGCTCCCCGGGGTCTCCGGGCTTGCCTTTTTTAACATCAACCACCGCGGCTTTGAGCAGACTGCCCTCTGAAACGGGCATTAAAGCGCCGGTATCGGAATCGGTAATTGGATGCCCCAGTGCACCAAAGCTGCCGCTTGCCGGGTCGTAATAAGTCAGGGTGCCAATCCCGGCTGTGCTATCGCGAATCCACAGCCCCAGCTTATAGCCTTCGTTGGTTTTAACCGGCGAGATTGTCTTTGTCAGCTCCCGCCCCTCGCGCCGGATGACAAAATGAATGGGTGCACCGTCACTTTGTGCCAACAGCTCACCCAGCTGTTCAGTGGAAGAAAGCTCAATATCGTTTGCCTTGAGCAAAATATCGCCGATGCGCACATCATGCTCCCGAGACAAATCCACCATATGTCCCTCCGATGTGTTCAACGCTTGTGTTCCCACGCAAACCAGACCCTTGGTAAAAATTTTAATCCCCACCGTGTTTCCACAGGCGGCAAGGCGCATTTTCGGCTCCACCTGCACAGCCACCGTCCGCACGGGAATGACGCCGAACAGCTTTACCGTGGTTTCATAGGTCCCTGTTTCATTTAGCCGGACAAAATGGTTATAGGTGTCGTGCTCTAAGATGCCTTCCTCTGTCAGCACACCGCCACCCGAGGCCGGCATTTCCAAATAATACGGCGAGCTTGAGCGTACATGTAGCCGTTCTCCCTCAAACAAGGTGATGGTTTCAGGAAAGTACAGCTGACATTCCAAAATAAGTGCCGCACTCAGCATGGCAAGGAATGCTGCAAAAATTTTTATTCGTTTTCCGGGCTTTAATCCCCTTCGCATGTTTTCACACTCCGGTTCTTCATACTACTGAGAAGAATTCCGGCGCGAAATGCCGCTGCTCCGAAATCTCTCCATTGATTAGATTGACCCGAAGCAGCGGTATTATCCGCGGACGTTTTTGGAAGGGCTGGCAAGGCAGGAATATCCCTATTTTCCAAATTCATCCAGGGACCTGAAACGATATCCTTCGCTTTTTAAATCCTTAATCACCTGGTCTAAAACCTCGGCATTGTCCTTTGATACTGCATGTAAAAGTAGCACGGCACCATCGTGAACACCTTTTTTAATCTGTTCATAGGCATACTCTGTGCCCTTTTGATTTTTCACATCCCAGTCCTTATAGGCAAAGCTCCAGAACACATTGGTATAGCCCAAATCCTGGCTGATCTTTAGCGTTCTTTCCGAATACTCACCCCGGGGCGGACGAAAAAATTTCATTTCGCCACCATATTTTTCCTTAAATACATCTGCAAGAGCCGTAATTTCTTCTGCCACCTTGTCTGTGCTCTCCGATTGCGGCAGACTGGGATGATGTACCGTGTGATTGCCAACAATGTGTCCCTCGTCAATCATTCTGCGGATGAGTGTCTCTTCCTTCTCAAGGTATGGACCGGTGACAAAAAAGGCCGCCGGCACATTATTTTCCTTTAGCACATCCAGAATTTGTGCGGTATAACCATTTTCATAGCCCTCATCAAAGGTCAGGTATAAAGAGCGTGGCCGCTCATCCAGATAGATGGCGCCGTATGCCTCCATCATCGTCTTAATACCCTCGGGAATCTCCGGCGGCGCGTTCACATTTTTCTTCAGTCCCCAGCCGTACATGTCATTGGAATAGGACTCATAGGTGGCATCGGCAGCTGTCATTTTAGCCGCTGTGGGGCCATCCGGCTTTAAAAATATCTCCTTTTTAAAAGGGTTTCTCTCGCCGCTGCAGCCTGTCAACAGAAACATGGAAAGAACAAGAAAAATCAGCTTTTTTTTCATAGACTTCTCCCTTCAAGATGTTTGCTACTAGTCTATGCAAAAATTTTTTAATTTAAGCTGTTTTTTAATAAAAATGTAATAGCTTTGTGATAAAATAATGATCAGAAGTTGCAAAAGACATAATTATTTTGGGGGGATTGTAATGCGCGAAAGCTACTATAAAGCAAGAAAGCGTATTCATTACAAGCGTTTTTTTTCGCGGATTTTTTTACTGCTCTTTATTATTGCTACCGTCGTTTTAGGCATCCGCTTTATCATAAGCCGTGTGCCTTCTTATGATGATAGCATTTTAGGCTCTGCCTATTTGTCGCTTGACATGCCGGTGCCCACGGCCACACCGAGACCCACACCGCCACCCGGCTACAGCGAACGCACCTCCGCTTATCCGGCAGAGCTTGTCAGCATATACAACCAATATGAGGTTAAAACAGCCTATTTGACCTTTGACGATGGTCCTACCGCCAATATCACTCCGCAGATTCTGGATGTCTTGAAGGAAAAGGGCGTACAGGCCACCTTTTTCACCTTAGGCATTAATGTAGAGAAAAATCCGGAGCTGGCAAGGCGCACCGTGAGCGAAGGACATGTGCTGGCAAATCATTCCTACTCGCATGATTATAAAATGCTCTACAACGGTACCGAGCACTTCGTGGAGGATGTGCAAAAGACCGAGCAGGTCATTATAGATACCGTAGGTGCAGAAGGCTTTGTCAAGGTCTTTCGCTTTCCCGGCGGTTCCTTTGAAAAAAGCAAGGATCCTCAAAAAGATGCACTGTCCGGAATGGGCTATGTGTTCTTAGACTGGAATGCCCTAAACGGTGATGCAGAAGGGCACAACATTCCACCGGAAACGCAGCTGGAAAAGATTAAAAGCAGCACGAAGGGCGTGACAAATGCTGTTATTTTAATGCATGACGCTGCCACCAAGCAAACCACCGTTGATGCATTGCCGGCCATCATTGATTATCTGCAGAGCGAAGGCTTCGTATTCAAGACTTTAAAAGATGCCCCTTCCGCATAAAAAAGGGGCTGTCTCTTTAAACAAATCAATGCATAAAAATATTTTCTGTAGGGGTTGATGCCCACATCAGCCCATTTTTCGGGTCGATGTAGGCATCGACCCCTACATGTTGAATATGTATGCAAATAAGATGTTTATTGAGACAGCCCTTTTTTTGTGGGACAAAACAAGGTAACCGTATTAAATTCCCATTTCCTCAAAGGCTCGCATAACGCCGTCGCAAACCGCTTGCGCTATCTTCTGTCGATATGCCTCGTCCATCATTTTATCACATTCCTCCGGATTGCTAATGAATCCCATTTCAATCAGCGTCGACGGCATTTTTGTTGAGTTAATCACCGCCAGCTCCTTGCCGTCCTTTACACCACGATTGTGTGCACCGGTTTTCTCCAAAAGCTCCTCCAAGAGAATTTCCGACAGTCGTGCGCTGGTCATGCCGTTTGACACACTGCCCGCCTGCAGATACCCAAAGGTTTCAATGCCATGAGCCTGCTCTGTCATAAAGGAATTTGTATGTATGCTAACAAACAGCGTTGTGCCGGCATCATTGGCAATTCCGCCAACCCGCCTGTAATCCACATAGACGTCCTCTGTGCGAATCATATGCACATCCACACCCTGTGCCTTTAGAAGCTTAGAAGCCTTGAGTGCCACGTCTAAATTAAAATCCTTCTCCAGCGCCTTAATGCTGCCATCGGGGTTGTAGCCCACTGCTCCGCTGTCCTCTCCGCCATGTCCGGCATCCAGCATAACCGAGCGCGCCAGCGCCTTATGCACCGAGTTCAGTCGAATTTCATTGCCTTGCTCATACATCTCCACCGTGGCAGATTTCAGATGAATGGTAATGGTACCCTCCGCTTGTGAAACAGGCGTATAGGTCAGCTTTGTACCGAAGAAGCCCGTTACGGCTTTTTCTTCTGATTTCTGCGGCAAGACACCGTAAATCGGCACCGTAATTTGACTACCCTTCTTAACGGCCTCTCCTTTTTCCAGTTCTGCAAAGCGGATGTAATCACGTCCGCCCTCATAGCCATATGTAACAAGGCTTAAAACGTCCTGAACGGCTGGTACCATCTCCGGATCCAGCGTCACGGAAAGGTATAGCTTTTTGCCGTCTTTTTTGACTGAATAGCCCAGATTTTCCGAGAGATCCACCACGATTCTGGCGTGCTCATTTTGACCAAAGCGCACCTTATCGATATTGCCCTTTGCCACCTGTATCACGGAGGGCATTTTTGTAAAAATACCATCTTTCACATCCAGCACCAGGCGGGTCGGTGTTTCTAACACAAAGGCATCATACGCAGGATTCTCCGTGTTGGTTGTGATGGTGACCAAAAGCTCATTTTTCCCGGTAGCAGCCGTCACCCCCGTGACCTTGACAGAGGAATCTGTCACCGGTGGTTGCGTAGGTATTTCCTTCTTTTCATTGCTAATCATCACCGTGTCCGTGGCGCTGTCAAAATCTACCACCATACCCAGCTGTTCACCGACAAAGCGAGCCGGAATCATCGTATACCCATTGATGATTTTCGGCGCAATGGGCATCGTGACCCAACGTCCGTTTACGCCCGCTATGGTTTTATTAATCGTCATAATCAAGGTTGTATCCTCAAGCCGGACTGTCACCCGCTGGTTGCTAGCGTCCCATTCCACCGCTGCACCGAATCCGTCCTGAAAAACAGCGCGAGCCGGCACCACGGAATAATCCTCAAAGACAATCGGCGGCATGTCAGGCGAAAGGAGCTGGCCATTTACCTTGAGCTGAAAGATATTTCCATGATATTCATGATATTCGCCGTCATAATAATATGTCTTTTCGGCGGCTGCGCACACTGTCGCCGAAAGCAACAGCATAAGCATAAGAACCGCAATACACCATTTACGCATAGCTACTCCTTATTCTCTTCGCGTTTTAAAAATTGCATGTATCCCTCTAAAATCAGCGCGGCAGAGACTGTATCCACCAACGCCTTTCTCTTCTTTCCCCGCACATCCAGCTCGCTTAAAAAGGCGTGAGCCGCAACGGTTGTCAGCCGCTCGTCCCAAAAGGCCACCTCAAGTCCGGAAAGCGCCTTCATTTCCTCGGCAAAGGCACGCACCTTAGCAGCACTCTCTCCCTCAGAATTATTCATGTTCTTCGGGAGCCCGAACACAATGCGCTCTGCGCCCTGTTCTTTGGCAAGAGCTGCAAGCTCGCCGCATACCGCGTTGGTATTTTTAAAGGTACCAAAGCCCTGCGCGGTGACGCACAAAGGGTCGGAAAAGGCAACACCGATGCGGGCATCTCCGTAATCAATTCCCATTAACTTCATAGGTATAGCTTCCCTCCGATTTTCGGATAATGTCACAAGCCTGCTGCGCATTCTTTCGTGAGAGTTCCTTAAGCGCCGCCATTTTTTCTGTCAACGCCCTTTTGCTCTCCTCATCTGTCTCCAGACCACCTAAAAGAGCAGCTTTGAGCTGCTGCGCCGAGAAATTCTCCAGGGACACCGCCTCGCCTGCTCCGATATAGTGCATAAAGGCGTCCACCTTTGGGTCATAGGAAAGGCCGACTGTAGGCACCGTGACCGCAGCCGCATAAATTAAAGAGTGTAACCGCATGGCCAGCATAGCCCTTGTATGTGCCACAAGGCCAATGGTTTCCTCTGCCGTACAGGGCTTTGTCAAAATGACAGACTGTCCCGGTATCAATTCCTTTAGCCTATAGGATATATCTAAATCCTCAGGATATTTCATCGGGATCAAAACAGGTACAAGACCATAGGCTGCACAAATTTCGCTGATAACGTCTGCAATTTCCTGTAGACGCTCATCGGTCAACCCTCTCCAAGGGCGCAGGGAAACACCTAAAAGAGGCGTATCATTCCTCAGCCCCAGAGTGCTCAACAGGGCCTCTACCTCTGCTGCAGATGCAGGTACTAAGGATAAGGCGGGGTCAGCTGTAACCAATGCACGTCCCTCCGGAATACCTAGCTCTGCTAGCTCCCGACAGGATTCCGGCTCACGCAGAGTGATGGCGGTAACACCTTCTAAAATACGGGCTGCGTGCTGTCTGTTTTTCCTCCGCACAATGGGACCAATACCATTTGCATAGAGCATGACCGGCGTTTTTGTCCTTTGCGCCATTCGAATTAAGTACAGGTAGTACCACAGGGATTTGCTGGAGGTAACATCCTGCAAGAGGCTGCCACCGCCGCTGATAAACAGCTTTGACTTCTTTAGATTCTTTCGTATTTTGCATAAACGGTAGCGATTTAAGGCATATACGCCATGCTCCCGTTCTGTTTCGGTAGGATGCTTAGAGAGCACCAAAATACGGATATCCGGCTTTTCCTCCCGCAGGTGCTGAATCATGGCAGAAAGCAATGCCTCATCCCCCGCATTGCCGTAGCCGTAATAGCCGGAAATCACTGCATCCCAGCGCTTTTGCTCGGCTGCTGCGCAGTACATTTCCACACAATCCAGCGCCATTTTAGAAACGGAATAGTAGTCGCAAATGACCTGACGGCCATAATTGCCCCAACGTAAAAGCTGTGCTTCATCTGCCGAGAGAACTGACATTACATCCTCAAGGAGTAGCTCCGGCGTCGAAAGTACAAGGCCACGACAGCAGAAATTGGTATCTATGCCCACCTGCAGCTTATTCTCGTCAAAAATGCCCAGATACCCCTCATTACCCGCCACGATGACGGGCTTGGCACAGGCCATGGCCTCTAAGGCCGAGCGTGACACGCCGATAAACAGGTTAGACATCGCGCAAAATGCATCAATATCCGTCCGACCTCCTGTCAGGGTGATTAATTTTCTCCCCACCTGCTCATTCACGGCATCGGCTTCTTTTTTCAGCTTATCAAAGACATTGCCGCCGCCCACAATCACAATTTCTGTGCCCGGAACGCGTTTTTCGATTTCGGGCGCAATCTGCACCAGATGAAAGGCCACAAGAGCCCTGTCCTCATCCATGCGGCTGATGTACACAATTTTTTTACTGTCTTTCTGCAGCGAGAACTCCGAAAGAGCCTTGGAAAAATCGGCCTCGGGCGAAAAACGTCCGGTGTCAATGCCGTTGATTGTCACATAAATGTCCGCGGGGTTGGTGCCGTAGTTATCCATCAGGTAGGTTTTAATATCCTCGCTGACGGCCATCACCTTTTCGCCCCAGTTGGAAAGGTATTTCAGTCCTCCGCTGGTCCTGAACACCCAATGAGCGGTTGTTACAAAGGTAAATTTCATAAAGGGGTGCAAAAGCCCGCATAAAAAGGCCGGAATTCTGCCGTGGGCATGCACAATATCAATTTGCTCATCCTTAATGATGCGCCTCAAGGCCAAGAAGGAGCGCAGCATTTTTGCAGGACTCTTGGTATACATCGGCACCTTATAGTGCTTGATACCAGCCTTTTTTAGATGCTCCTCATACACGCCGCCGCCGGAGGCCACCACCACCTGAAAACCGCGCCGGGCCAGCTCGAGGCTTAGCTCCAACACATGCGTTTCCGCGCCACCGATTTCAAGCCGCATTAAGGTCATTAAAATCTTTTTCGACGTAATGTCGGCCACAAGCACTCATCCTTTCTGCCGTCATTAATTTTTGTTATACCTAACTGATTTTATTATATAGTATGTGGTTCTTTTTTTCAATCTATTAAGGCGTATTGTAACATAATTTTAAATAAAGTAAGAAAAAGCGACAGAGAGACAGCTCAGTTTTCGACGCGCCGTTTTGCGGAACGACACATAGGTCTTTTCCTACGATTTTGTTGACTCGTTGCCCTCATTTATAGGGGACGGTCTCCGCCGACACCCCCCTGCGGTGGACGTAGGAAAGGTATTTTTTCTACCGGTGGAGATTCTCGCGCAGAACACAGGCTGCCGAGAGCGCCGGCCCCTACAATCTGCGCCGACAGGTATACCACGAAAAACACCAACGTCTCCGATGAAATGGAATTTTAGCTACATACAAAAAAGGCTGCCCGCAGGCAGCCTTTCTCTTATCCTTCATTTTAGTTAAAAACGCGCACACCCAGAACACCGTCAATGCCTTTGATTTTGCCCTCGATATCGGCATCAATCGTGCTGTCGACATCCATGATGGTATAGGCATTTTCACCCTTATTTTTGTTGATCATATTCAAAATATTCAGGTGCTTTTCGGCCATTGCCGAAGAGAACTGGCTCAGCATATTGGGAATGTTCTTATGCAGAATGGTCACACGACCCTTCCCTTCACGGGCCATTGCACAGGCCGGGAAGTTCACGGAATTTGTGATGTTTCCGTTCTCCAGATAGTCTACAAGCTCGCAGGCCGCCATCTCGGCGCAATTATCCTCCGACTCCGGTGTGGAAGCGCCCAGATGCGGAATGGCAATCACGTTTTCCATGGAGAGAACCGCCTCAGTGGGGAAGTCTGTCACGTAGCAGGCAACCTTCTTTTCCTCTAAGGCTGCAGCCAGATGCGCTTCGTTCACAAGCCCACCGCGAGAGAAGTTCAGTATGCGCACGCCATCCTTCATCAGCTTTAAGCTGTCGGACTGAATCATGTTCTTGGTTGAATCATTCAGCGGCACATGCAGGGTGATGTAATCGCAGTTTGCAAAAATCTCATTGATATCCAGCGCCTTATGAATCCGGTGAGATAAATGCCAGGCAGCATCAATGGTCAGATAGGGGTCGTAACCGATCACATCCATGCCCAGCTGGTGTGCCGTGTTTGCTACCATAACGCCGATGGCGCCAAGGCCGATAACACCCAGCTTTTTACCCTTAATCTCCGGACCGACAAACTGGCTCTTACCCTTTTCAACCAGCTTGGGAACCTCAGCTCCCTTGCCGTGCAAGGTTTTGGCCCATTCGATGCCGCCGGTGATGTTGCGGCTTGATAAAAACAGGCCGGCAATCACAAGCTCTTTTACGGCATTGGCATTGGCACCCGGTGTGTTAAACACCACAATACCCTTCTCTGTGCAGGCATCAATGGGAATGTTGTTAACACCCGCACCGGCTCTTGCCACGGCCTTGAGAGATGCCGGCAGCTCCATATCGTGCATAGCAAAGCTGCGCAGAATAATGCCGTCCGGATTTTCACAGCTATCCGAAATGGCATATTTTTCAGGATCAAATTTGTTAAGACCCAAGGCCGAAATTTTATTCAGTGTTAAAATATCAAACATGGTGCTTCCTCGCTTTTTAGTTATTTTTTTCAAAATCCTTCATAAAGGCAACCAGCTTTTCTACGCCCTCCTGCGGCATAGCGTTGTAGATGCTGGCACGCATACCGCCCACGGAGCGATGGCCCTTTAGGTTCACAAAGCCCGCCTCAGCTGCCTCTTTGCAAAACTTTTTATCAAGTTCAGCATCGCCTGTTACGAAGCAAACGTTCATTATAGAGCGATACTTCTTTTCGACGGTAGACTTAAAGAGCTTGGAAGAATCAAGAAAATCGTATAAAATAGCTGCCTTCTTTTCGTTTCTTTCCTTCATGGCCGTCAGGCCGCCGTTTTTAAGCGCCCATTTATACACAAGACCTGCCATATAAATCGCATAACAGGGAGGTGTGTTGTACATGGAGTCGTTGTCTGCCATTGTCTTGTAGTCAAGCATGGTGGGGGTTTCCTCACGGGCGCTGCCTAGAAGATCCTCACGGATGATAACAACAGTCAGTCCGGCGGGTGCCATATTCTTCTGTGCACCGGCATAAATCACACCGAACCTAGTCACATCAATCGGCTCACTTGTAATGCAGGATGACATATCTGCCACCAGAACCTTATCGCCCACATTGGGAATTTCGGGGAACTTTGTGCCGAAAATGGTGTTATTATAGCAGATATGAACATAATCTGCATCCTCACGCACCATATCGGGCGTGATTTCGGGTATGTAAGAGAAGGTTTTATCCTCAGAGGTTGCAATACACTTAGCATCCCCATATTTTTTTGCCTCCTTAAAGGCCTTGCCCGAGAACTGGCCGGATACCACGTAATCAGCCTTACCGGTTTTCATCAAATTAAGGGGAACGGCTGCAAACTGTGTGGAAGCGCCACCCTGAAGGAAAAGAACCTTATAGTTATCCGGGATATTCATCAGCTGTCTGAAATCTGCCTCGGTCTGCTTGATAATTGCATCGTAAACAGGAGAACGGTGGCTCATCTCCAACACAGACATGCCGGATCCGTTGTAATCTGTCATTTCATCCGCTGCCTGCTTGAGAACCTCCAAAGGAAGCATTGAGGGACCGGCTGAAAAATTATACACTCTTCCCATTTTCATTACCTCCGCTTTTTACTCATTTTCTGTTAAATAAATAACAAATATATAATAGATACATTATATTATATCTCAATTGCACCTTTGAGTCAACTAAAAAAGCAGAAAAAGTAACTGAAATTTTTTTAAAATTATACTTCCCTTTTCTGTCTTTTTGTGATACAATATTATTGTTTGAGGGTGATTCGCTTGTGCCTTTGCATAAGCTTGAACGCTTAATGATTCTAAGGAGGTGTGGCAAATGGCATACAAAATCACAGATGAATGCATCAGCTGCGGTGCTTGCGAGGCAGAGTGCCCCGTTTCTTGCATCAGCGCCGGTGACGCTATTTATGCAATTGACGCTGATACCTGTATTGATTGCGGTAACTGCGCAAACGTTTGTCCCGTAGGTGCTCCTCAGGCTGAGTAATTTCTTTGCCTTTTGCAGTACATAAAACAAACGGTACATAACAAAACCCGTCTCCCTGTGGAGACGGGTTTTGTTTCTTTTTGAGTGCATTGCCGGAATTTACCGCTTGCCGTGGGGCTTTTTTTCCTGTATAATAAAAAAGGAATAAGCATGAAAGGGTCAATCGCATGAAAAAGAAGCTTACTGCCTCACTGAAAAAAACTCATTGGACAACCCGTTTCGTCATTAAATACGGCACCATAGCATCGCTTCTCACTCTGCTCACCGGTTTTTTTGCCGGACAGGGCTCACACACGGCTATTTCCCTTTGCGAAACCGCCGTATATCTCTTCAGCATTTCCATGGTCGGCGGCATTCTGCTGGATGTCATCGCCGCAAGAAAAGGGATGCGAGATTAATCCAGATAAAAGCCACCTCTGCCAAAATCCAGATCAAGGTCAAAGCCGCGGGGCAGATCGTCGATTCCCCAATAATGATTGTGGGGAATACCCGAAAAGCCACTGGACAACTCATAGAACATTTGCGTTAGAAAATGCCAGCCTACAGCACATAGCAAAACCAGGCAAATGAGCACCAAAACGAGCGTGACAATGGAAAAGATAATACCCGTCCACGCAAGCTTCTTGCTGCTCCTTCTGCCGATAACACCAAACACAATGCCAAACACACCGCCCACTGCCGCTAGTGCAACACCGAAAAGAGGAATGGCAAAAAGGAGTATAAAGGAGCCGATGCCCGTGAGCAGTGCTGCAATTGCAAACTGATGCCGGATATCCGGCATTTTTTTATTTTCGCCGCCAGTCTGAGTCTTCTCACCCTGTGCGGGTGCAGACTTCTCTATAGGAGCCTCGCTCGTCACAGCTTCTGTCTCTGTCTCTTGCACAGGTTCTACCTTTGGTGCAGGCTCTGCCTCTTTGTCGTAAATGGTTTCTCCGGGAAGATTTTTTTGTTCATCCATCATGTGTACCTCCTTTTTTCATAAAAAAACTTATTGTATACCCTCTTCAAGCAGCGCCGTCATGAGTGCCACGGCACCGTTTAAATCCGCCTTATGCATCATTTCCCCTGGGGTGTGAATATACCTTGTGGGAAGGGAGATACAGCCCGAGGGCACACCGCCGCCTGTGATGTGGATAGCGCCGGCATCCGTGCCACCCCGCTCCAGCACCTCCAGCTGATACGGAATCTCCTTGCGTATGCAAAGCTCCTTCATTGTATCCTTCATCATGGGATGAGCCAAAAAAGAGCTGTCCTTAATTTTAATCGCCACACCCTTGCCCAACTCCACAGCCATTTTAGGCGCCGAGGGCACGTCTCCTGTCCGGGTCACATCAACGGCCACAGCATAATCCGGCCGGACGCTGCCGGCTGCCGCTTTGGCTCCCCTAAGCCCCAGCTCCTCCGCTGCTGTAAAGACAAAATATAAATCGTTTGTATGGGTTTTCATGCACTTTAACGCCTCAATCAGCACAAAGCAGCCGGCACGGTCGTCTAAGGCCTTGGAAATCAGGCAATCCCCCTGCATGCTGAATGTACCGCAAAAGGCCGCTGCCTCCCCTATCTTCACTCTTTCCTCTGCCTCGGCCTGTGTTTTGGCACCGATATCCACATACAAATTTTGCAGTTTCAAATTCTGAGGTAGCTCCTCCGGCTTTCCGTCCGGCACCACCACGCCCTCGGCACCGCCGGTAAAGCGCACACGCTGATACAGCGCCGCCTGTGGCAAAACACCACCCAGAGCCGATATATACACGCCGCCCTCCTTAGAAAAGCAGGTGGCAATCAGGCCGATTTCATCTACATGGGCACAAAGCATCAGCCTTTTGCCCGCCCCCTTTTTGTGGACAATCAGGTTTCCCAGAGCATCCGTGGAGATATCATCTGCGAAGGGGCGTACCTCCTTGCTAATTAATTCATGCAGATGGGTTTCACAACCCGAAGGGGCTGAGACTTCACAAAGTCTACGCAATAAATCAAACATGGCTTACCTCCTGAATGATATGCTTTAGCAGCGACACCACGGCCTCAAAATCCTTGCGCGCAATCACGCTGGCCGGGGAGTGGATATAACGGGCCGGCACCGAGATAGCCGCTGTAGGAATACCTCCTGCTGCCACATGCAATGCACCGGCATCATTGCCGCCGGTGGCGGTTTGCTTCAGCTGGACGGGAATCCTCTTTTCCTTCGCCAAAGCAAGGATAAAATCCATAAGAGGGCGGTTATAACAGGTGGATCCATCCAAAAAGGAAAGAGCCGCACCGCCGCCCAGACGAGTGGAAATCATTCTTTCTTCTGTTCCCGGCAAATCTGAGCAGGTGGTACCCTCCACCACGATGGCCACATCCGGTCGAACAGTTTTGCCGCAAATTCTGGCACCGCGAAGGCCAACCTCCTCCTGCACCGTAAAGGCAAAGCACAAGTCCCAGTCGCAAGACTCCTCTGCCAGCATGAGCAGCGCGGCACAGCCGGCTCTGTCGTCTAAAGCCTTAGCCTTAATCCGACCATCACCAAATTCTCTGTATGCACTGTCAAAGGCAATGTAATCGCCAATTTTCACCTTTTTTTCCGTTTCCTTTTTGCTCTTGGCACCAATATCCACATAGAGCTCCGTCATTTTAGGGCTCTTCTTGCGTTCCTCTGCCGAAAGCAGGTGGATAGCTCTGCGCCCGATGACGCCGGGAAGCTGCATCGGCCCCACCAGTACACGCTTGGAAACCAGCACACGCGGGTCTATCCCCCCCACGTTTTTAAACCTGATAAAGCCTTCGTCCGTAATGCGACTCGCAATGAGTCCCACCTCATCCATATGTGCACAAAGCATCAGGGTTTTTCCTCTGTCTGCCTGTCCCTTTTTAAAGGCAAGCAGATTACCCATAGCGTCAATTTCCACCCTGTCACACAGGGGCAGCAGCCGTTCCTTCAGATAGCTGCGAACGGCACCCTCGTCTCCCGACACGCCCGAAATGGCGGTCAATTCTGAAAGGTACATCGGAGCACCTCCAAATCCAATTTCTTTAGTGTCTCGCACAAAATCTCACCCACGGCCTTCACATCGCCAAAATGCAGGGTTTCCACCGTGGTATGCATGTAGCGCAAGGGAATGGATAGTAAAAGAACGGGAATGCCCTCTGCTGCCACCTGAACAGCCCAGGCATCCGTACCTGTATCACCGCCGTCGGCATCGGGGCTATAGGCAATTTTATGCTCCTCTGCCACCTCTGTTGCAAGATGCGACAAATATGGATGAATGTTAGGCCCAAAGCTAACGACAGCACCGCTGCCCAGCTTAAAGATACTCTCACGGCCCGCATCCGGCGTGTCACCGTGGCAGACATCCACCACAAAAGCGCAATCCGGCGCCAAACGCTCCGCACCCATGGCTGCACCCCGCAAGCCGGGCTCCTCCTGTACTGCGGCCAAAATATATAGATCAAAGGGCAGCGCCGTGCCCTTTAATTTTTCCAGACAAATTAAAAGAGAAATCAAACCGGCACGGTCATCAAAGCCTCTGCCGGATAATACCTTGCCGGAAAGCGCCACAGGCTTTTCGGCAAAATAAACCATATCACCCACGGACACCTTCTTGCGTACCGCTTCCCCCGACAGGCCCAGGTCTATGACCATATCCTCCATTCGCGCCGCGGTTTCTCTGCCGGTTTGCAGGTGGGGCGGCTTGGCGCCGACGACACCATACAACTCCTCGGTTCCGCAGACAATCACCTCTGCCCCGGGCATCACAGCGCTGTCTACGCCGCCGATGGGAACAACCGATACAAAGCCCTCCTCGCTGATGCCGGATACCATTAGGCCAATCACATCAATATGAGCCTCCAGCATCACGCGGCCGGCGTTTTTTCGCCCGGAGCGAACGATGCCAATCACATTCCCCATCGGGTCTGCCTCCACCTCGTCACAATAGGGCACAAGTAGCTTTTTAATGTGCTCTGTCACAGAAAATTCAAAGCCCGAAATGCCACCCAAGGCAGAAAGGGTCATTAGCTTTTTTTTCATAAGCGGCTCACCAACTCCTTAAATAAATTGCCGCGTACTTCAAAATTAGGAAACATGTCAAAGCTGGTGCTGGCGTTAGAGAGCAGCACCACATCACCGGCCTCTGCCAGCTGCTCTGCCCGGGCCACGGCCGCCTCATAGGTCTCCTCATAAAAGGCAGGCACCGCCGGCGCATCCTTTTCGGCCACGGCACCGATGGTTTTAGCCGTAGCACCAATAAGCACCAGTGCCTTGACGCGCTCCCGGATGGCCGGGCCCAGCGCCTCATAGCTGATGCCCTTATCCTTACCGCCGGCAATCAACACGATAGGCTCATCAAAAACCTTCAGCGTGTTGATGGTACGATTTGGCGAGGAATCAATCGAGCTGTTATAATAGCGAACGCCGTCCTTTTCGCGAACAAATTCAATCCGGTGAGGTACACCACCGAACTCCCGGGCACAAGTTCCAATTATTTCCCGGGAAACGGCGGGATACACCGCGGCAATCGCTGCCATGTAATTTTCCACATTGTGCATTCCGGGGATTTTGATATCCCGAATGTGCAAAACCGGTTCCCCTGCCACCGTAATCATTTCCTCCAAAAGGCAAACGTCTGCCTGCCTTTTGCGGGAAAAGGTCACCACGCGGCCCGGACATTCCTGCACCAGGGCTGCCGTGACCTCGTTATCTATATTCAGTATTGCCACATCCGACGGATTCTGATGCAAAATAAGATTCTTTTTTGCATCAATATATTCCCCGTAATCCTTGTGATAATCCAGATGGTTGGGCGTGACATTCGTAATAACCGCCGTTTGCGGGCTTTTTTTCATGGTCTGTAGCTGGAAGCTGGACAGCTCCAGCACCACTCTGTCTGTCTCACCGATGGTATCAATCACCGGCAAAAGCGGTGTGCCGATGTTGCCTCCCACATGGGTGGTTTTTCCGCTCATGGAAAGCAGACGGTGAATCAGGGTGGTTGTCGTTGTTTTGCCATCGCTGCCGGTCACCGCGGTAATCGGCGCCGGGCACAGCTCCATGAAAACCTCCATTTCCGTAGTGACGCTGATACCCTGTGCCTTGGCGTCTAAAAGTGCCGGCACATCCGGGCGCAGGCCGGGTGTTTTAAAAATCAGATCGCCGGCAAGCTCTGACAAATAGTTCTCACCAAGTTTCAGCTGCACACCTTTTTCCATCAGCGCACGTGCCGTATCGCCCAGCTCCGCCTCCGTTTTTTTATCACAGGCAGTGACGTTTGCACCGCATTGCACAAGATAATCAATCAGAGGCAAATGGCTGATGCCAATGCCCACCACACAAATGTTTTTTCCCCTTAGACCGGCTTTCCAGATTGCAAGCTTTTCGTTCAAAAAAACACCCTCTTTTCTGATTTAACAAAGAAGGCGGCAAAATGCTTTACCGCCCCAAAGCCTACAGGCTTAAAATCTTTGCCATATTCATAATATCGCCGGGCATCATTTTCTTCATGTCCAGCCCCTCTAAAATATCGTAGTCTACAATGTCATTGTTTTTAATCGCCACAATACGGTTGCCGATACCCTGCTTTAACAGTTTCACCGCGTGGATGCCCATGCGGCTTGCCAGCATTCTATCGTTTACCGTAGGGCTGCCGCCACGCTGGATATGACCCAGGACGGTGGCGCGCGTCTCTATGCCGGTGACCTTTTCAATGTGCTCTGCCATCTCCACAGAGCCACCGACGCCCTCTGCCACGACAATCAAATTATTTTCCTTGCCTCTTTTTTTGCCGTCTATAATGGGTTTTATGATATCTGTCTCAAAATCAAAGGGTTGTTCCGGAATAATGGCCGCTTCAGCACCGCAGGCAATGGCCACATATGCCGCAATATAGCCGGCGCCGCGTCCCATGACCTCAATCACAGAGCAACGTTCGTGAGACTGCGCCGTGTCTCTGATTTTATCAATGGCGTCCTTCACTGTATCAAGCGCCGTATCAAAGCCTATGGTCAAATCCGTGCAACCGATGTCATTATCAATGGTACCGGGGATTCCCACCGTGGGCATGCCCATTAAAGACAAATCCCGTGCCCCGCGAAAGGAACCGTCACCACCGATGACCACAATACCCTCCAGTCCGGCTTTTCTGGCCATTTCCACGCCTTTTTTCACGCCGGCCTCTTCGCGAAACTCCAAGCAGCGCGAGGATTGCAAAATGGTGCCGCCGCGGTGCAGAATATCTGAAACACTCCGGGCGTCCATCGGTTCAAACAGGCCCTGCAAAAGACCGGTATAGCCCTTACGGATGGCCAGAACCTCCATGCCGTTGGAAAGTCCCATTCTAACAACGGAACGAATCGCCGCGTTCATACCCGGCGCATCGCCTCCGCTGGTTAATACACCAATTTTTTTCATGCTCATCTACCTTGCCTTTCTGCCCACAATAAAGTGCCGTCTTATCCGTGGGCGAATAAGACGAATGCCGAAGGCCCTAAAAAGCCTTTTGGATAATGACGCTATGCGCCTCATTAAGCTCTGCCTCGGGCACCAGAATTTCATAGCAGCCGAACTGCTCATTTTCACTTTGATTAACGCTCCGAATTTTAACCGGAAGCCCTGCCTCCTGCAGAAGCAGTCTGATCCTTTCGGCTGTTTCCTTGCTCTGTGTGATATACGCTGCCATCCACATTGGACAAGCCTCCCTGTTTGTATTTTCTTTACTGCATCTTATGCTGCGTTTCCCTTGCAAATGCCTCTGTTACGTCAATGCCGGTAGCCCGGCCGCTGTAGTCAAAGGCAAGCACCCGCTCTCCGATAACGGCAAAGCGGAGCTTTTTATAGAGTGAAACCGGTTTTTCACCGGCGTAATGCGCAAAATATTGTTCTATATGGGCCGGGTTCTTCAAAAATTCAAAGGTCTGCTCCTTAAAATGCGGCCAAACCTGCATAAAGCTCAGCGAGTCTCTGTGACGCAGGCAATAATCATAAGCAAGATGCGGTCGAACGCCTGCATCCGACAGCTGCTCCCGGCAAAAGCTGTGCAACGCCTCATACAAGGCCTTGTTCCCCACGGCACCGCGTCTTTTTGCAAAATGCCGGGCCAAATCATCAAAAAAGTAAAATTCCTTACCCGGATAGAATGTATCCAGTATGTACGAAACAGAGCGGCTGAATGCACCGCTGTTATAATATTTCTCGAGCATGTCCTCCGCCGCAGCCAGACGCAACAGCTCCGCATAGCTCATGGCGTTGCTGGAGATAACCTCATAGGGCGGAAAGTTCGAAAACTTGCTGCCCGGAGCCGCAAGATTAGAGCCCTTCAGTTTTTTTAAGAAGCCCAGCTGCAAATTGTGTGGCCGAAGAGCCATCAGGGTGTGAAAAGAATGCAAAAACGCCGCAAAGCTTTCGCCCGGAAGGCCGGCAATCAGGTCAAGGTGCAGATGAATATTATCATTTTTTAAAAGGGCCCGCACAACCTCTTGAAGGCGTGCAATATTCGCCCTTCTATTAACCCTTTCCAGGGTATCGGCATTCACGCTCTGCACGCCGATTTCCAGCTGAAACATCCCCTTTGGTGCCTCCTGCAGGCTTTTAATCAGGGCCTCTGTCATGCTCTCGGCACGGATTTCAAAATGAAAGGTGGTATCACCGCCCCGCTCCTTAATGTACTCAATGATACGAAGTGCCCGATCGGGGTCTGCATTAAAGGTACGGTCTACCAGCTTCACAAGGGGCACCCCATGACTCACAAAAAAATCAATCTCTCGCATCACCCGGCTGACAGGTAAAAAACGCAGGCTCCCGGCTGCACCGGACAAACAAAAGGCGCAGCGATACGGACAGCCGCGAGAGGTTTCATAATAGATAATTCTGCCCTCCGTAAAAACCGGATCCGCCTCATCGTAGGGAAACGGTAGCGAAGGCATGTCTGCCTCACGGGCCGGCTCCGCACTTTTTTGCACCTCTCCCGCCGCCCGGTAATACAGGCCGGGAACGGCATGAAAGTCACCGCTTGCAAGCGCATCTAAAAAAGGTGTAATGGCCGGTTCTCCCTCGCCGCTAAGCACAAAATCAATCTGCGGATGGCTCTTTAGATGGCCTTCGGCATCAAAGCTAACCTCCGGCCCACCCAAGGCCAAAACGCAGCCGCTATCTGCCTTTTTCAAAATCTCACAGATGCGAAGAACCAGCTCAATGTTCCAGATGTAGCAGGAGAAGAGAAAAGTGCGCCGACCGCTTGTATACAAATCCGCCGCAATGCTTTCGGCACGGTCTGCTATGGTATATTCCCGAAAGCTGCAACGACTGTCTGCCTTAGACAAGTAACGGATGGCCAGATTGCTATGGATATATTTTGCATTGATGCCCACTAAAAGCACGGGTTACACAGTCCTTTCCGATAGGAAAAAAATCGCGGCGAACAGGCATGCCCGTCCGCCGCGATTTGTCAAACTCCATACGGCGTCCGACGATTCGTCGCCTGTTTTTACCAGAGATTTAATTCATTCATGGCGTCTTTTCTTGAAAGATTGATTCTTCCCTGACGGTCAATTTCAATGACCTTAACCATGATTTCGTCGCCGATATTCACTTCATCCTCAACCTTGGCTACCCGCTTGTTGGCCAGCTTGGAGATATGCACCATGCCGTCCTTGCCGGGCAGGAATTCTACAAAAGCGCCAAAGGGCAGAATGTTCACAACCTTACCCTTATAGATAGAGCCAATTTCAATATTACCTGTGAGGCCCTTGATGATTTCAATGGTTTTCATTGCCATGGCCTCGTCCGGCGTTGCAATGTATACCTTACCGTCATCTTCAATATCAATCTTAACGCCGGTTTCGGCAATAATCTTTTGAATAGTCTTACCGCCGGAGCCAATGACGTCTCTGATTTTATCAGTGTCAATGGTCATGGTGTAAATCTTCGGCGCATATGGGGAGAGGGATTCTCTCGGCGCCTCAATGGTCTTTAAGAGCACTTCATCAATAA
>SVKE01000008.1 GCA_015068615.1 Oscillospiraceae bacterium
TCCATCGGTGGTATGATGGTTAAGAAGATGGTCGAAGCTTACGAAAACAGCATTAAATAACAAATCCTCTCACAGCTTTACGCAGATAGTGTAAGCGATATAAAGGGGCTGTAAAAAAAGCGATTTTTTTACAGCCCCTTTCTTTTATGAAAGCAAAAGCATAAAGCCTGTCAGAATCAATAAAAAGCTAAAATTATATAGGGAAAACATGCCGATGTAATATCCCGTCCTGCCGGGGTTATGCCTGGTATATTCACGGAAGGTAATGAGGCTTGCCAGGGATGAAATCAGTGTGCCCACGCCGCCGATATTAACACCCACCAGCAAATCACGGTAGTTTTCGGTAAATTGCGAAAGCAGAATGGCCGTGGGAACGTTGCTGATGCATTGACAGGACAGAACGGAAAACAGCAGCGTGCTCTTAGCAAGCAGCATAGAGAAAAAATTGCGCACAAGCTCAATCCGTGCCATATTACCCGCAAAGATAAAGAAAAAGACAAAGGTAAAAAGCAACGGATAGTCTACCTTTTTTAACGCCTTTCTGTCTGCAAAAAACAGGACGGCCAGGATAATGACAAGGCCAATTCCATATGGTATGCCCCGGAACACAATGGCAATGGACAGGGCAAAGAGCAGAAGGTACAAAAGGGTTCGACCCGGGCTTAACGTAATCTGCACGTCATCAAGCTCTAACGGCTCAGATTTGACAAAGAGCAGACAGCAAACTGTAATCAGCACCACCGACAAGATAAAGGGCGGCGCCATGATTTTTATAAATTCCAGGGTCGGAATATGAAATACCGAATACAGGTATAAATTCTGCGGGTTTCCAAAGGGCGTGAGCATGCCTCCCAGATTTGCTGCTATGTTTTGCATAATGAAGGTGAAGGCCATGTACTTTTCCTTGCCTGTGCTGCTTAAAACAAGGTAACCCAACGGCAAAAAGGTGAGAAGTGCCATGTCATTTGCAATCAGCATAGAGCCGATAAAGGTAATGTATACCAATGCCAAAACGCTCATTCTGGCCGTTTTAAACAGCCGCACAAGCTTACGTGCCAGCATGTAAAAGAAATGAATATTTTTAAGTGCACACACCACCGCCAACACACAAAACAGGCAGGTCAGCGTTTTAAAATCAAAATACCCCAGATAGTCTTTGTCCACAGGCACGAAAAAGCACGTGACAATCGCTGCCAAAAGCGCAATGACCATCACAGTATTCTTTTTGATAAAGTTTTTTATCGCCATACCCCTCGCCCCCTCATAACGCAAAACAATATGGTATGCCGAACGGCATACCATATTGCAAAAAACCAACTGTCAGTTTTATCTCTTGAGCTGCAGATCGTAATGTACGTCATAAGCCTTTTCTTCGTCTGTATATTTACGCAGCGTGTTGATGACTTCGCCGTTGTTCCACTTTCTGTCGCCGATGTCCTCGGTGGTACCCATAACGGTAACGTTCAGCTGTCTGCGGCGAGCGCGAACGTGATCCCAGTCGATAAAGTAGATGTGAGCAAATTCACCGCCGTCTAATACGCCGTCTTTAATGGTCATGGTTTCGCTTCTGCCAAAGAATACGCTACGCAGGTGACCATCTGTGTTCATGCTGGTGAAGTCGCCGGGCTCGTCAACGTATCTGCCGAACTGAGAATGAATCGGGCCGGGATGACGATACTGATGCTCTTCGGCAAAATCAGGAATCATCTTTCTCATGATGTCTAAAAGGTCATGCTGCAGATACTCTAAATCGAAAGAATCGATGTCATGAGAGCACTCCTGAATCATAACAGAGCAGGTGGTGTGATGAGAAGCGATGCAAACGGTACCGTTCTTAACGCCCGATGCCTCAACGATTTCCATAATCTCCTTAGATACGTCGTGGAAGGTGGGGATCCAGCCTCTGGACTGAAGCTCTAATTCCTTTTGAAATACTTTGAATTCCATGTTTAGTTCCTCCTTAAAATTTAAATATAATGTGTTAATGGTTATTCAGCCGCTCACCCACGGCTCCGCCGGGGTGAATCACGGCAAACTGCTCGTTTTTAAAGCCCGTTTCTTCAATTAAAATGGTTTGCAGAATATGGAAGATGACCGCCAGCGCCGTTGAAGAGGTTGTGCCCTGAGAATTGTATTTGTCCGTCTCACGATTGACATGCTGCTTTAAAACGACATCCGCTCCCTGTGCCAGCGGTGATTCTAAATTCTCTGTCACGGTAATCACCTTCACGCCGTTGGTCTTGCAAATGTCTAAAATCGGCAACAGCTCCTTTGTTTTACCACCGCGGGAGGCAAACACCATAACATCGCCCGGCTGCAAAAAGCCGGTGGCGCCATGGACGGCCTCTGCCGGAGAGATAAAGCGCGAGGGCTGCTCGATGCAGCACAAAAGATGCGAAAAATGCTGACAGATAATGCCGGAATGACCACAGCCGCAGGTGCCGATTCTATCCGCGTTCTTCAAAAGCTCTGCCGCCTCCGAAAAGGCCTGCTCGTCAAAATGGGCCTCCATTTCCTTAATGCATTCTGCCTCGATTGTATACACCTGCTTTGCCTGCAGAAGTGATTCTTTTTTCATCGCCACACACCCCTTAATGTAATTCATCCCATGCCTTGCGCAGATTGTAGAGCATTTCCTCTACCATCGCATAAGGATCGGCAGCCTTAATGATGCCGCTGGTGGAGCCGGTGGCCTGTGCACCCAGCTTGATGGTGTTATACACATCCTCACCGTTGGAAATGCCGGCACCCTGCAGCACCATGATGTCAGGATTGATGTCGTTAACGGTTTTGATCGTGTCAAGCACATAGTTGCTGTCACTGGTCTGTCCGGTGCCGATGAGCTCCGTGGGCTCTGCCACAATCAGGTTCGGAGACATTTTGGCAATGGCCTTTACGTCCTCAACGGTATCAGCACAAACGATGGTGCCAAGTCCCACCTCGTCAGCCCGCGCAATGGTCTTTTTAATTTCCTCCATGGAAATGGGCTTTTCTGCATGGTTCAGCATAACGCCGACAGCACCGGCAGCCTTCACAGCCTCCGGCAGCACGCTACCCAAGCCACGACCAACCGGCAGAGAGTCCATATGCTGTGCAAATACCAGAATTCTTTCGGTATTATCTGCTAAGAGCTGAATATCTGTGTACTGCGGAGTGACAATCACATCCACGTCATACTTCATGGCCGTTTTGTCAATCACCTTAGCCAGCTTCAGCATTTCCTCGCCATAGAGATACGCCTTGGGACCGATTTCAAAAAAAGGAGCCTTAATTTGTAAACCCTTATACATAACAACCGACCTTTCTAACTTGCGTTTTTGTTGTTTTTAATTTTCGTTTTATTTCGGTTTTTATTATAGCATGAAGCATGGCAATTGTCAATATAAAATGATAAAATTTACCACGAGAATATAGCATGCGCTTTATGTATAAAGGGGCTGTAGCAAAATGCTACAGCCCCTTTAGGGGATGGACGAAAAATAGCGCAGATTGGACAAACTGAGTCCCGAAGGCGTACGTGGGTACGCCGAGAGGCGAAGTTTGTTCGAAGTGCAAAGCATTTTAATCTAGAAAATCGTTTTAAAACGATTTTTTACCACTCGTAATTTCATTCTTGTAATTTCTTTCCAACTACAATGTGCTAATATAGGCTTTTTGTGCTTGCACGGTCTGAGCATTTTGCTACAGTCCCTTTTAAATTACGCCTTTTTTTCATAATCACATTGTTCATTATAGCAAACAATCTTTTGGGATCTGCCCGCCTTCTTCAGCAAAAGACCGCCACACTTAGGACAGCTTTCATTTGCCACAGGCGCATCCCAAGACATAAAGTCACAGGTTGGATTATGCTCACAGCCGAAATATTTTTTCCCCCGCTGGGATTTTTTTTCTAAAATCCGGCCCTGACATTTGGGGCAGTGGGCACCGGTTTCCTTTATAATGGGCTTGGCATTCCGGCAGGCAGGAAAGCCCGGGCATGCCAAAAATTTGCCGAAGCGTCCCATTTTATACACCATGTTCCGCCCGCATTTTTCACAGATAACATCCGAAACCTCGTCTGCAATTTTTACCTTCTCCAGCTCTTTTTCTGCCTTTTCCAGATGCTTTTCAAACGGACCATAAAAGTCACGGATAATTTTCATCCAATCTATGGCGCCGTCCTCAATGGAGTCGAGCTCCTTTTCCATATTTGCCGTAAAGGCCACATCCACAATATCTGCAAAATAAGAGCCCATAATATCCGTCACAACCTGACCCAGCTCGGTGGGAATCAGCTGTTTTTTCTCCCGGGTGACATAGCCCCGACCGGTGATGGTGGTGATGGTGGGCGCATAGGTACTGGGACGTCCAATGCCCTTTTCCTCCAACGCCTTAATGAGTGTGGCCTCGGTATAGCGCGGTGGCGGCTGAGTAAAATGCTGCGAGCTGCTGATTTTCTCTTTTGTGAGCCTATCGCCGGCAGAAAGAGGCGGCAGCTTGGCATTTTTCTCCGTATCCTCCTCGTCGGTGCCCTCCACATACAGCACCATAAAACCCTTGAACTTCATTTGACGTCCACTGGCCTTAAACTGATATTTACCGGCTTCGATATCCACATTCACCATGTTGTATACGGCAGACTCCATCTGGCAGGCAACAAACCGCTCCCAAATGAGCTTATATAGCTTATACATATCCGGCGTCAGAGAGGCCTTGAGCATAGCCGGCGTCAGTGATACATAGGTAGGACGGATGGCCTCGTGGGCATCCTGTGCCGTATTCTTAGTTTTATACACGCGGGCAGATGCTGGCAGAAATTCCTTGCCGTATTGCTCGCCGATATAGGCCCGTGCCTCTGTCACCGCTTCCTTTGCAATGCGCAGCGAATCTGTTCTCATATAGGTAATCAGTCCCACGGTGCCATGGCCGGGTACCGCTACGCCTTCATATAAGTTCTGAGCCGCCAGCATGGTTCTTTTAACCGTAAAGCCCAGCTTGCGCGAGGCCTCCTGCTGCAGGGTGCTGGTGATAAACGGCGGTGCGGGATTGCGTTTCTTTTCTCCGGCCTTCACCGAGGAAACCGAAAATTCCGCTTGCTCCAAATCTGCCAGAATCTGATCCACCTCAGCCCTTGAAGAAAGCTTAATTTTTTTACCATTTCTGCCATAAAACTCTGCAGTAAAATTCGTTTTGGAGTTCTTTTCAAAAAGAGCAGCCTCTATCAGCCAATATTCCTCGGCCTGAAAGTTCTCAATCTCCTTTTCCCTGTCACAAATCAGCTTGCAGGTCACAGATTGCACACGTCCGGCAGATAGACCCTTTTTCACCTTTTTCCACAGAATCGGGCTGATTTTATAGCCCACAATGCGGTCTAATACCCTTCGCGCCTGTTGCGCATCCACCAGGTCGCGGTCTACAACGCGCGGCTCTGTGATGGCATTTTTCACAGCGGTTTTGGTAATTTCATTAAAGGTAATGCGGCACTTTTCCTTTTCGTCAATGTCAAGGAGCTGTGCTAAATGCCAGCTAATGGCCTCACCCTCACGGTCAGGGTCCGTTGCAAGATAAATCTTCTTGGATTCCTTGGCAGCCTTTTTCAGTTTTGCCAACAAATCGCCCTTACCGCGAATGGTTATATATTTAGGTGCAAAATCGTTTTCTATATCAATGCCGAGCTGACTCTTCGGCAGGTCGCGCACATGACCGAACGAGGCCATAACGCTGTAGGATTTCCCCAGATATTGCTTAATGGTCTTGGCCTTAGCCGGAGACTCCACAATCACCAGATTCGATGCCATAAAATTCCTCCTTATTATAATGCCCTCCGGTCGAAAATTCGTTTCTATCGACTCAGGCAGAATTGCTTTCCTGGCAGAGCCTGCACCAGCCCCTTCATCTCCAGAGTGGTCAGTGCTGCAGAAAGCGTGGCCGGCGCAAGCCCGCTGGTGGTCAGCTGATCAATGTGTACCGGCACTTCAGAAAGAAGGGCGTACACAGCGTCCTCCTCCTTTGTCAGCCCCTCCGGTGCCTTGCGCGCCACAGCTTTTGGAAATACAGCATTTTTTTGCGCTGTCTTTTTATCTTTAGATTTTTTAATTTCCCTTTTCTCCGGGATTTCCGGCGTCCATGCCTCCACCTGTCCGGAAGAAGCCGGCCTGTTCTTTTCCATTACATGACCATAGAGGCCTTCGTAATGTTGAATGATATCCCGCGGTCCCAGCACCGGAAAGGCGCCGTCTGCCAGCAATTGATTAGAGCCGACACTGCTGGCGCTGGTGATGTCGGCCGGAATGGCAAACACGTCCTTGCCCTCATCTAACGCTCGCCGTGCGGTTATGAGTGCACCGCTTACCTCCGGCGCCTCTACCACAATGCTTCCGTGCGAAAGACCGCTGATGATGCGATTTCTGATAGGAAAATGCTGTGGCAAAGAGGGCGTCCCGGGTGGGTACTCAGAGAGCACCATGCCGTTTTTGATAATTTCACGCATCAGTCCTGCGTGAGAAGGCGGCGAGGGACGGTCAACCCCACCGGCAAGCACCGCAACGGTTTTTCCTCCGCCGCGAATCGCACCCCTGTGCGCTGCTCCGTCAATGCCAAGGGCCATACCGCTGACAACTGTAATACCCTGCTCCGCCAAAATAGCAGAAAGCTTTTCTGCATTGGAAAGCCCATACCTTGAAGCCTTACGCGTGCCGACAACAGCAAGGGTCAAATGCTCATTCAGGTTTATCCTTTCCGCGTATTTGGCATATAATACATATGGTGGGTCAGGCAGCTTAAGCAGCAGCTTGGGATACAGCTCATGCTCTTGCGTCAGTATTTTAATCTGCTTGTCCCGACACGCATTATACACTGCCTCCGCCTTTTTTAACTCCTTATCCGAAAGAGCGGCAATGTCCGCCCGTCTAAAGACAGGACGATCCCCTATTCTCCGGCTAAGAGCCGCCTCTATGGAGGACTTATCTGCCCGATAGATTGCCTCGGGTGTTTCAAAATAATTCAGGAGCTCGTGAATCTTTCCGGCAGTCATACCCCTCTTCAAGGACAGCCAGAGCCAGTAACGCAATTTCGCCACGGTGTCATTAATTCCTTCCTTATATTATACGACTACTCATATTACACTACTACAAATCCGAAAAATTGTAAAGAAATTTTTTATCAATCTCCAAAATTACAATCAAACGAATGTATTTTAGCTGTTTCCTCCACTTTTCTTCCCTTTTACATAAAAAAAACTGTTGAATCTTACTTCCATGTATGATATAATATTATCGCGGAGATTCTTCCGCAATAGTATTAGCGTTCAGCGCGCAAGCGTTGTCGGCCGGGTCCTGCGCAATCTGAGCCTGTGAACCTCGTCAGGTGGGGAACCAAGCAGCGATAAGCGGTGTCTTGGATGTGATGCAGGATCACCCGGTGTGAAAACACAAAAGGATGGCTAAATGGCCGAAATCCTTATGATAAATCCGCCCATGGTGCGGGTTTTTTCGTATCAGCATAAAGTCAAAAGCAGCAGCTGTATAAAAACCGCTCGCTGCCTGCTAGGAGGTGTGTGCTTTGGCATATCAGGCCCTATACAGAACATGGCGACCCATGGTTTTTGACGATGTGGCAGGCCAGGAGCATATCACCCGCACCCTGCGCAACGAAATTAAAACGGATAGTCTGGCGCATGCCTATCTTTTTTGCGGTACACGCGGCACAGGAAAAACCTCCACAGCCAAAATTCTGGCTCGGGCAGTCAACTGTGAGCACCCTGTGGACGGGAATCCCTGCAACGAATGTGAAATTTGCCGCGGCATTTTGGACGACAGCATTTTGGATGTTGTGGAAATGGATGGTGCCTCCCGCAATAAGGTGGAAAATATTCGTGAAATTATTGATGATGTGGCTTTTCTGCCCACCCGGGCAAGAAAAAAGGTATATATCATTGATGAGGTACACATGGTCACCACACAAGCCTTCAATGCGCTTTTAAAAACGCTGGAGGAGCCGCCGGCACATGTGCTTTTCATTCTGGCCACCACCGAGCTCAACAAAATCCCGCCCACCGTTTTGTCCCGTTGCCAGCGGTTCGACTTTAAAAGAATCACGCCCGATGCCATCACAGATCGTCTTTCTGAGATCGTAACCGCCTCCGGACGGGAGGTGAGCCGCGAAGCACTGCGCCTTGTGGCAGAGCTGGGTGATGGCTCCATGCGAGACTCCTTGAGCATTTTGGAACAGGCTCTTGGCTATACTGAGCAGGCCATCAGCTATGATGATCTGTTAAAGATTATCGGCATTACCGATTATGATGCGTTGTTTACCATTTGCGAGGCCTTTTGCCGCCGTGACGGCGGAGCGGCCCTGATGGTTTTAGACGAAATTATTGAAAGCGGCAAAGAGCCCGAGGTGTTTGTGGATCGGTTGAGCCGCTTTCTGCGCGACATTTTGGTGGTGAAGCTGACCCGGGATCCCCGGCAGATTTTAAACACCTCCGAAGAGCAGCTACAGCGCATGCAACAGCTGGCTGCGGCCTTTACCCGTGAAAAGCTGATTTTTGCCTTAAAAGTAATTAACGAAGCCACAGCAAACGCCAAGGGCTCCGGTTATGGCAGAACCATATATGAGCTGGCCTTAATCAAGCTGTGTGAGCCGTCATACGACAGCTCCTTTGAAGCGCTGGCAACCCGTGTGGCCGACCTGGAAAAGCGACTGGCAGAGGGAGCGCCCGTCGCAATGACAACACCGGCCGAAGCGGAGGACCTACCCCCCTGGGAGGAGCCGGTCAGTACGCCCGAGGTGCCGCAAGAGACGCCGGCAAAAGAGACGGAGACTTCTGCCGCAGCCCCGAAGGAAGAAAAAACTCCCCCGGCAGGCGACGTTCCGGAGGTGGTTGTCCGTTGGAACGAGGTGAAGGATTATATCCGCGCTCACGGCGGTGCACCTGTGTTGCCTCATATCAACCGTGCCACGCCTATGATTCTGCGAAAAAAGCTTTCACTTGTCTTTTCTAAAGACGCCGCGATGAATAAAACCGTGGTAGGCCGGGCCGGAAATCTGGAGTTGATTCAGCTGGCCGCCAAGGCTGTTACCGGTGAGGATTGGGAGGTGCAGTGCCTGTCTGAAAAAGAGGCCGGCATTTCCTCCGGTGAGGAGGACTCCTTAAATCGCTTAATTGAGCTCAGCCGTGAGCACCAGGAAATCGAAATTCTTTAAGCTATGGAAAGCTATATACAATATACGCCTTATCCGCCCATGATAAGTCTTGCGTATTTATTTCATACTATGTGGGCAGAAAGGCTATGAAGATAAATGGCAAAACCCAATAAATTTACAGGCGGTGGTGTCAACCAGAACAAGGCCGCCATGATGCAACGCGTACAGCAAATGCAGGAGGAAATGGAGCGCGTGCAGAACGAAATCAGCGAATCCACCGTGGAGGCCACCGCCGGCGGCGGTGCCGTTACGGTTGTGATGAAGGGAAACCGCGACCTCGTTTCTGTCAGCCTAAAGCCTGAAATTGTAGACCCGGATGATATTGAAATGCTGGAGGATTTAATTGTGGCCGCAGTGAACGAGGCCGGTAAAAAAGCCTCCGATATGATGGAGGAAGGTATGGCCGGCATCACCGGCGGACTGAATCTGCCGGGATTGTTTTAAAACGGAGGTGTATCCATGAAGATACTGTTTCTATCCGTTCCCACAGGACAAGGACATCATCAAGCCGCAAAGGCCGTGCTGGAATACTTTCAGCAGGACGATTCTGTGGAATGCCGTTTTTTGGATGTGGTGGATAATACCAGCTCATTTTTAGCCGATTCTCTGCAAAAGGGCTATCTGATTTCCACAACGGTAGCACCCAAGATGTATGGCACCTTTTATGATATGGCCGACCGACGGAATTATTCCAAATCCTCGAGTCTGGGCAAATTTGTAAAATCTATCCTAAATAAGAAGCTCTCAAAATATATTGAAATATATGACCCAGATATCATCGTAACGACACACATCTTCTCTGCTCTTGCCTTGACCTATCTGCGCAAGAAGCAGGCAATTCGGGCCAAAACCATTGCCATTATCACAGATTTCACCATTCACCCCTACTGGGAGGATACGAAGCTGGATTATTATATCACCGCCTCAGAGCTTTTGGGCTTTCAGGCGATGAAAAAGGGTCACGAGCCAGAAAAGGTAAAGCCCTTCGGCATTCCGATTCGCCCGCATTTTGCGCACAAGCTGTCTAAGGAGGAGGCCCGCAAGCACCTAAAGCTTGAGAATCGCTTCACCATTCTGCTGATGATGGGATCCATGGGATATGGCAGCGACACGCTGGACACCGTGCGTAATTTAGATCGCATGGAGGAAGATTTTCAGCTGGTCACCGTCTGCGGTACCAACAAGCGCTTAAAGGCGCGAATCGACCGAATGACCAAGCATAAAACCATTATCAATTACGGATATTCAAATGAGGTTGCAACATTGATGGACGCGGCCGACTGTATCATCACCAAGCCCGGCGGCCTCTCCACCTCTGAGGCGCTGGCCAAGGAGCTCCCCATCATTATGATGGATCCGATTCCCGGTCAGGAGGACAGAAACAAGGAGTTTATGTTAAACAATGGCATTGCCCTTTCTGTCAGCGATACCTTCCCGGTAACAGAGGCCGTATATCAGCTGATGCATTACGATTTTAAGGTTGAATCGCTGCGACGTAACATGAAAAACTTTTCCAAGCCAAATGCAGCCGCAGCTCTGGGTGAATTTATGCTGACGCTTTGCCAAAAGCCTGGTAAGGCGGCAGAGACACAACTTAAAGAAGCGCAGTAAAGAGCCATATATGCTGCTTTTTACTGGCAACAAGCAGCAATGCGCACCACCGGCCCACAGTGGGGCTGCGCATGCTATAATAAATGAGTGGGCAGAAAGGCTAAGGGGATTCTATGAAGCTAGTATTTGCAATTGTGAACAACGAAGACGGCAATCAGGTTATGCGTGAGCTGAATAAGGCCGGATTTTCCGTTACAAAAATGGCTTCCACCGGAGGCTTTCTCCGGGCGGGCAACACCACGCTTTTGGTCGGTACAGAGGAGAAAGACGTGCAGAGTGCCATGGACATCATTGCTAAACACAGCATGAAGAGAAAGCAGATTATGTTCACACCCGAGCCCTTTATCGGCGCCGCCGGAAACGACTATGCTGCCTATCCGGAGGAAGTTGAGGTAGGCGGTGCAACCATCTTCGTAGTGGATGTGGAGCGCTTTGAAAAGGTATGATTACAGCTCCGTAGTCGGGCACAGCTTAATTTGTGAAAAATTACGGCAAGCAATACGCACCGGCCGAATCGTCAGTGCGTATTTGCTTTCCGGTGCCACGGGCATCGGAAAAAAAACCGTTTGCAGACCCTTTGCCGCTGCCCTTTTATGTGAGCATCCGGCAGATGGTGTGGCCTGTGGCACCTGTACAGCCTGCCGTTTACTGGCCTCTGGCAGCCATCCCGATTTAATCTGGCTGGAGCCGCCGGCGGATAAAAAAAGCATTGGCGTGGAGCTCGTGCGGGAAAGGCTTGTAAAAGAGGCCGCCATACGTCCGTTTACGTCGGCACGCAAGGTTTTTGTGATAGAAGCCGGTGAACTGATGACACAGGAGGCGCAAAACGCGTTGCTCAAAATTTTGGAGGAGCCACCCGCTTACGCGGTGTTTATCCTACTGGCAAAAACCCGTGACAGCTTGCTTGACACGGTTTTGTCGCGTTGCTTAAAGCTTCAGTTGTTGCCTCTTGATGCATCCCTCTGTCAGCGCTATTTTGCTATGCGCCCGGAGGCAGATGAAGCGCGAAGAGCCTTGGCAGCTTCCTTTAGTCAGGGCGTTTTGGGACGCGGCATGAAAATACTGACAGATAGCGAATATTACGACTTATATAAAAGCACCGTCTCACAGCTGTGTGCCCTGGCAAAAAACCACACAGCTTTGACGGATTTGCAGCAATTCTTTACAGAAAACAAGGCCCGGATGAACGACATCATTGATTTTATGTTGTTGTTTTTGCGGGATTGTCTACGGCTGAAAATAAATCACGGCACAGCGCTTATTTTAAGCGACCAAAAAACGGCGATAGAGCACTTTACCGCCGTTACCTCGCCTCGCGGTCTGGTACGTGCCATGGAGGCCGTTATAAAATACAGAGAGCGTCTTGAAAAAAATGCAAGCTTTGCTGTGGCAGGGCTGCAACTTTTGACAAGAATGCAGGAGGAAATTCATGATAAAGGTAATAGGAATCCGTTTTAAATCGGTCGGAAAGATTTATTACTTCGATCCGGATGAAAAAAAATTTGCTCTGGGTGACGGTGTCATTGTCGAAACCGCCCGGGGCACGGAATACGGTCAGATTGCTATGACCGAAAAGGAAATTGACGAAAAAAGGTTCCCCATTCCCATTAAAAAAATTATCCGCAAAGCCACAGATGCTGATCGGAAAACACTGGAGGAGAACAGCAAAAAGGAAAAAGAGGCCTACGATGTGTGCCTTGCTAAAATCAAGAATAACAAGCTGGATATGAATTTGATTGATGTGGAATATACATTTGACAGAAGCAAAATTTTGTTTTATTTCACAGCCGAGGGACGTGTAGACTTCCGCCAGCTGGTGAAGGATTTGGCATCGGTGTTCCGCACCAGAATTGAGCTGCGGCAAATCGGCGTGCGTGACGAGGCCAAAATGCGCGGCGGTCTGGGTATTTGCGGCAGACCCCTGTGCTGCTCCCTCTTTTTAGGCGATTTTGAGCCGGTATCCATCAAAATGGCAAAGGAGCAGTCCCTGTCCTTAAATCCCACAAAAATTTCCGGCACCTGCGGTCGATTGATGTGCTGCTTAAAGTATGAGCAAGAGGCCTATGAGGCTTTAATTAGGGAGACCCCGAACAACGGCGCTGTGGTAGACACCCCCGCAGGACGCGGCACGGTTGTTTCCACCAGCCTGTTAAAGGGCCTGGCGCAGGTTCGCCTGGATTCTGCAGCAGAAAACGCACTGAGCGAATTTAAAGTGTCTGATTTGGTTGTGATTAAAGACACCGCAAGACGACATCAGGAAGAAGAAATCGACCTTTCAACCTTAAAGGAGCTGGAAGGATAATATTGACTAAAGCCGCCTTGTGCGGACGGAGAGGAGATTTACCATGGCAAAGAAGGAAAAGGAATTTCTATCATACGAGGGTCGCCCGCTTCTGCGTGACGGCAATGTGTTATACTATGGCGACTTTAAGGAGAATTTTATCACCCGCTTTACTATTTTAGAAACAAAGAAGGTCAACGATTTAGAAGTAGCCTCCAAGGTCAACATTGAGCTTTTGGAGAAACACGGCGACGACATCAGCACGGCGCGCTTAACCAAAAAGGCAGAGCGCTCCAGTCTGTACGCTGCTTTGGACATCGGCATCTATTGGCTGGAGGATATTCTGGAAATGGAACGAGAGTTCTTGCAGAAGCAGGCCGCACAATAAGCTTTTTACTAAGAGTTATAGAAAATGCCCGAACCGGGCAAGGCAAAAATTCTGCAATAGCAGCATATTGTAACCCAAAAAGGGGCTTTAGCATTTTGCTAGAGCCCCTTTTTGAAAAATAATAAAAATACAAATATTTTGGACTTTTTTATTTTTCATCTTGACTTTTTCTTTAATTTTCGGTATAATTTCCTATATAATCCAACAAAAGAGAGGAAGATTCAAGGTGGAACCCAATCACGCATCCCTTGCCTCACGTCTCAAAGCTCTGCGAAGGGAGTCCGGAAAGTCACAGGAGACTCTGGCCCGCGAGCTGGGTATTTCCCGCAGCTGTCTGGCTAATTATGAAAACGGCACGCGTATGCCGGATTGCGATATGCTCATACGTATCGCCAATCTTTTTCATGTGCTGACAGATTATCTCATTATGCGAACAGATCACCGCTCTCCGGAGCTGAGCATGGATGAGCTCAATGAAACCATACGGCTGAAAAACTATATAAAAGCTTATGAAGCCGGGCTGGATATTACAAAGCTCGCACCGGAGGGACAGATGATTCTGCTCAATTACTATAGCTACCTAAGGGCTAAGAGCCATCAGCACGGCGAAGCTGCACCCATACCTAAATGTCAGTCTACCTCGTCGAAATAGCATGAGCGCCACTCTCTAGGGCAAGTGCCGCCTCCTCTTTTGCTGCAATGAGGCCGCCGGTCATAATCAGCACTTATATAATGGCCTCAGGCTCTTTTGTGGAGCTCTGTAAGCAATGCCTTCCCTTCTGCAACAAGCTTTTCTGCCACACCGGCTTTATAGGGCGAGGTGCGTGCCTCATACCCTCCCTCATCGTAGGCAGACTGCATGGGGAAATATCCTTCATTGCCATTTGTCAGGGCGCAGGGCATAATCATGGCCCAGCCTTCGGCCTCTTTAATGCCGACTCCGATATCTGTAAAGGGCTCTCCCGGTATACCCACCAAGGCTACACCTCCAATGCGCACGCCAACCAGACCAAGGTCAAAATGGTCGGGACCACCTTCCATTCTGCACATACGCAGCGCCTCTGCCACAACCGTGGTCAGCTCCATGGCCTCATAGGGAATCATGTCATCGCGATCGGCATCATGCCATTCCTTATACTGATGCGCCAGCGGCAAATCCTCCGGAGCAGGCACATTAGCCGGAATCACCGCATCCCGGTGCAGTATGTCTATTGTATCTACATCCACATAATGTACCTTGTCGTATACCTGTAGCACCGTTCCTGCCAAAGCACGACCCACAAAGCGAGCCATGCCGGGGCTCTTCATTTCATTATCAAAGCTGATTTCCGTATCGTTCATGTCGCCACCCTCAGGAAAAACATGGGTGCTACCCACATCGCCCTGCGCACCGGCAAAGAACATGCACTTCGTTCCATCTAAGGCCTTTTCCACCGTTTGGCGCATCCAGCCCGGCCAGTCAGAGGAAAGAAGCTCACCGCCAATGGTATCGGCATGCAAGCCATAATTCACGAGCACAATGCTCTCTGCCCCTTCTCTGTCAAAGCGCAGCACGTGTACCCTTTGGTCAAGCTCACCGATGGGATGGTCAATATTTGGATCGCCAATGGGCGGACAGGTCATTGTCGTTCCGTCCTTCATTTTATATCTGCGAATGTAGGCCACCCTTTCCGGTGCATAGCCGGTGATATAGCCCATTTTTGCAGGCTTCATATCGGCCAGTGCGAGTTTTGCCACATCAGCAAGACGTCCGCCCAAAAACTCAGCATAATCCCGAATCACAGCTTCATCCGCTTCACTCAGCTCGAACATATCCATAGGCTTAAGAAATGGGCCTGTATGTGTGTGTGACGCGGAAATCATAATATCGTCCTTTGCAACGCCGGTGACCTGCTGAATCTTCAGGCAATATTCCTCAATCAAATCAGCGTCAATACCACCATTATCCACCGCGATAAGCAAAATTGTTTTCCCCCCGCAGGAAAGCGCCATGGCCGAAGCCTCTAAGTCATCTAAAAAGCCCCTGGCAAACCTGGGAACATAATAGCCATAAATGCCTATGCCCAAGGGAGGGTTGATATTCACCCTTGCATATCCAACTCGAAAATCCTTCATCATATAAGCCTCCTACTTGCCAAAATGACACATCGTTCCACCCAGCATCACCTGCTGCACGTTAAATGTATCGTCCACAAAAACCAAATCTGCCTGCTTGCCGACCTCAATGGAGCCAATTTCATCGTCAAGACCAATAACCCTTGCCGGATTCAGCGATGCCATGATAAAGGCCTGTGCAATACCGCTGTTTGTATGCATCATCACATTACGACAGGCCCGATCCATTGTAAGCTTGCTGCCGGCAAGTCCGCCCTGATCATCAAAATTCAAATCTGTCACGTGAGCAAACTGCTCCGGTACAGCCTCCGCCGTATAGGTGCTGTCTGTAATTAGCACAACCCGATGAACACCCTTGCTGTGCAACAGCAGACGCTGCATATCTCCATGCACATGAATCCCACAGGAATCGCTGATGAGCTCTGTGTATACATCCGGCTCGCAGAGGCAATATTCATCCGGACCATAGCCGCGGGTACCGCTTGGTACCGGATGCCGTCCCGTGGCGCACATGGAATGGGTTTGCAGGGTGGGACGATATTTTCCCAGACTGCGGATTTGTGCCGGGGTCGCTTCGCTGTGACCGTTTGCAAAAACCACATCGGGATTTACCTTGCGTGCATATTCTAAAAACGGCAAAATACCTTCACGCTCGGCTGCAATCGTCCAAACTCTCGCGGCGGTGCCGGCTGCATCCACCAGTGCTTTAAACTGCGCTTCATCAATAGCCCCCCGCCAGGGATTCAAATGCGCATAAGCGCCATAATCCGTGTTGATATAAGGCCCCTCCATGTACAAGCCCTTTAAGCTCTTCACACGCCCTATCGCCTGTTTAGCCGTGCAAATGGCCTCTAAAAACTCATCAAAAGCAAGCTCATAAGGTGGCGTTGCCAAAAAAGAGGTCGTGCCATGAGCCAAAAAATAATCCGCGGCCTTCTCCGGATGATAATAGGTTGTATGTGAGAGAGCCTCGTGTACGTGTATATCCACAAAGCCAGGTCCCACATAACTGCCGTGTGCGTCTATCCTTTGAGCTCCGGACGGGATGGAAAGCTCCCTCTCGTGCGCCACTTCTGCAATTTTACCATCTTGAATTAACAGAGCACCGTCCCAAAGGATACCTGTTTCCAGCACTATGTGGGCATTCGTAATGGCAGTCAACGCTTGCTGCTTCACTATAAATCCCTCCTGAAATTCTTTGTTCTTTTAATTTAACATATTTGGAACTGAAAGTCAATTGAATTATCATGATAAAAAACTATAGAAACATGACTTTTTTTGTTGGCTTTTGTCACCCTTGTTCCATTTTTTCATATGCTGAAAGTAGAGATAACCCCATTTCAATAAATCAGAAAGGAAGAACGCTTAACATGAATGATATGTATGATGTAAAAGAGCGTGTAGGCTATGCCTTTGTGCCTGTACAAAAGTTTGGCGAAACCTATGCGCCGGAAGACGGCTTAGAACGCGGGACCATTTTCCCCGATTTGGATTTACCCATTTCGGTGTACGGGCCCGCTGTGGATTAGGAGGGTTTACATGACAGGATATGACAGAAATAAAGAGCGTCTGCTCAAGCAGATTCAGGCCTTGGCCTTTGCGCAGAACGAATGGGTTTTGTTTTTAGACACCCATCCCCACGAACGCCGGGCGCTGCGCGAATATCACAGAGTGACGGCACAACTCAAGGAGCTGGAGGAATATTATAACGCAAACTTCGGCCCGCTGACGCCTGCCGATATCAGATCTGAAACCGATTGGACCTGGGCGCATAGCCCATGGCCCTGGGAAATGTAAAGGAGGAATAGTTTATCTATGTGGCAATATCAAAAAAAGTTACAAATTCCCGTTAATATCAAGCGGCCCAACCCCAAGCTTGCAAATTATATCATCAGCCAGTACGGCGGACCGGACGGCGAAATGGCTGCCTCCATGCGCTACCTGTCACAGCGCTTTTCTATGAAGGACGACGTGGCAAAAGCACTCCTGACTGATATCGGTACGGAGGAGATGGCCCATCTGGAGATTGTGGGCACACTGGTACATCAGCTGACCAAAAACGCCACCACTACAGAAATTGAGAACAGCCCGTTGGCGCTTTACTATGTGGACCACGCCAAGGGCGTATGGCCAACTTCTGCCGCCGGTCAGGCATTTACCTCCATGAGCTTTCAGGTAAAGGGCGACCCCATCGCCGATTTGGTGGAGGATTTAGCAGCAGAACAAAAGGCTCGTGTGACCTATGACAACATCCTGCGGCTTTCTAACGACCCGGATGTAAACCGTGTCATCGCTTACCTGAGGGAGCGCGAAATCGTCCACTTCCAACGCTTCGGTGAAGCTCTTGATAAATTGCAGGACGATTTGCAGAGGAAAAATAAGTTCTTTATGGGGATGAAAAAATAAACACAAAAAGTTGTATCATCGATAGGATGATACAACTTTTTATATGTCTTATAACAGCATAAATGCCTCAAATGTTTTCTGATATTCTGTTTCTTACCATAGTTTTTCGCCTCTTAACCATAGTCTGTATTTAAGGATCATATCAAATAATTTTTAAAGATCACAAAAATTCAACAATAATCTCATCTGTTCCGCCATCAACTTGAATTCTCAAATCGTTGTCCATTTGGAAAAATTCAAGGTACTTTCCCTTTTGTGAAATATGCTTCACCGTTTTTTCCGCATAACAGATAAGTTTTCCTGATGAGTTAACGCGAATTTTTGCATAATCCTCCGTCACCTTTATATCATCAACAGTCCCGCCACAGTTATACTTTCCATCAATGCCGATTGTACCAAAGCCATTGGTAACTCTCGCCATAGTCAGAATGTCAAATTCATTATCCTTTACAGTGATGCTGATGCAATCAAAATCAGGATAAAGCTCCTTATATTTCCTGCTATACACTACGCATCTTCCAAAATCTTCACACCTGCCAAAGTCCTTTTTACAAACTGTGGTGGTTTTTTCTTCAGTATCATAGGAAAATACACCCACAACCATGCTATTTTCGTTAGCATTATATAGCTTGAATGGTGTTTTTTCCACCATTGGATTTGAGAAAATGCAATCCTCCGTAGGTCGGGCGGTATTTTTGCACCGCAGGACATTGCCATTATCATCACAAAGGGCACTTATAATCTCAAAATTATGCTCACCAACTCGGTCAGAAACATACACAGGTCCACCGCTGATTGCCCTTGCACCTGCGTGAAATTCGCCGTCCTTATGCTTTGTCTGGAACATATCCCAGTCGCACAACACAAATCTGCTCATCCAGATACTATTAATGGCATTAAAATAAATGTGCTTGGTGTGTGAGCCTGCTTCTTCAGGATAAAAATCCCTTGATGATCGCATCACCGCAGTGTTTACGGTGTTGTAAATTATGTCGTTTGAGCAGGACATACAGTTGATCATTTCACCGCCAAAATTGTCCACCACAGATTTTTCCAATGCCTTTCGGTACTTTTTCACCAACTGGGCTCTTCCGCCTTTTCCACTTGCGTGTGCTTCCAGTGCTGACTGGACGTCTATCTTTACGCCATCCACACACTGATTCTTCAAATACAAATGGTAGTCTGCGTAAAATTCTTCCGCCTTATCCAGATCAACAATGCCGTAGTCGAAGTATTCGCTTTCCCATCTTTCAGGGTTTACTGCCTTTATCTCCTGGGTATGCACACCACGGCTAAGCCTTGGCAGATACTTTTTCATTTCAACAGAAGTTGTGTCCACACCGCCCCAGTATCCCACCAATCCTCTGGCTTTTTCTCACTCCATCCTGACTTGGGATACATCACACTATATTCTTTTGTTACTGTTTTTATAATTTCACTATCCGCCCCAATAAGCATGAGTTTTAAGGCAGATGTTTCTAAATCAGCACCTATATACAAGTTCATATAAGCCCCCAAAGTATTTTTTGTTTATATTATACAATATACTACTTGACAAATCTTGTCAAGTAGTATTATTAATGGACAAAATTTGTGTTTTTGGAGGAATATTATGTTCTATCAGGCATTTGCTACCAACGATTCCGATTATTTCAAAAAAGAGACAGGTATTGATTTCAGTTTTCCGCAGCATCTTCACCCCTGCCTTGAGTTCATCATTATTCAGGATGGTGAAATGCGGATAAATATCGATAACCCCTTGTATTGACTGCACAAAAACGATGCTGTTCTCATTTTTCCTAATCAGATTCACTCCCTTGAATCAACCAATTCAAAGCACACACTCTTCTTATTTTCAACAAATATTGTCAAGGCCTATTCCACTAAGAATCATGGACTTATTCCAAAAAATAATATGTTTACACTTGACAATTACATGGTTAGCGTTCTAAATAATTTGAGTGAGGACTCGTCAAAATTTGAAATCAAAGGTGCTTTATATACAATATGTGGCATATTTGATCGGGTAACATCCTATCAACCTGCCTGTGACGATAAAAACAATCTACTTGTCAAAATATTCCGATTTATTGAAGAAAACTACAACGGCGACTGTTCCTTAGAGCAACTTTCCAAAAATACCGGATATGAATATACCTACCTTTCACGTATTTTCAAAAGATTTACCGGCTTATCGTATAACGAATATGTAAATACTCTGAGACTCAATCACGCAGGGTATCTTTTACATAATACCAACTTGTCTATGCTCGAATGTGCCATGGACTGCGGATACAATTCTCTAAGAACCTTTAATAGAAATTTTAAAGAGGTTTTTGGCATGACTCCTAATGAATACAGAAAAAAGCCTCAACTGGATACCCACATGCCTCAAAGAAACACAAAATAGAATGTCCGAGAATTAGATGGGTGTATTGGCTTTAAATATGAAAAATAATAAATACTGATAAGAATGCAACCAAAGTATCAGCAGAATTTATTGATGGCGGTGAATTTTCTCACAGAAGATTCTCTCAGAAGAAAAATAACGTAATATAAAATACGTGTATTGAAAAAATTCCAATACACGTATTTTTCTTTATTATAACATAAATTTTCACTACTGTCCGTTCAATACGAAATTATGCATTTAATTTATAAACGGCACATTCATATGGAACATACGTTCCGTTTATTACCCTATTACCGCAGTTAGACAACACCAAACTGCAATTTGTCGAAATATCAAGCTCAGTTTCATTCTCAAAATTGCACACCACTATATAACAATCAGTCTCGGTATATCTTTTATAAACATATATACCTTTTCTATCTCCCGTTATGTTCTCATATTTTCCTGATATAAATGCGTCATTTTCCAGTCGTAGAGAAATTAGTTTCTGGAAATATCTATACACAGACTTTTTGGCTTTCAAGTCCAATTCCACATTTATCTCCTTATATCTGTTATACACAGGTATCCATGGTTTTCCACCGAATCCGGAATTTTCTGTGTTATCCCATGCCATCGGTCTTCTACTTGCATCGCGTGTACCATAGTTCATGTTTTGGAACAACTGCTCTTCATCAAGATTTTTCGGGTTCATTTTGTAGTAGTTTACTGTTTCTATATCGTCGTAATCATCAATATTTTCCGAATACGGATTTGCTGTGCCTATTTCCTGCCCTTGATATATAAATGGTACACCTTTTTGCAAAAATGACATAGTAGCCATCATAGTAGCCGATTCATATCGTTTATCTGTATCATTTGCAAATTTTGAGACACATCTTGGCTGGTCATGGTTCTCAAAGAAAAGAGTTGCCACAAGGTCATTATCTTGCATGAAATCCTGCCATTTTATAAGCTTATCTGAAACATCATCCAAGGTGAACGGAACAGGATTAAATCTGTTTCCATCGCCGTAGCCCACTACTATATGGTCAAATTGAAATAATGTGGAAAGTTCTCTTCTATCTGCTCCAGTTAACAGTTTGATATTATTTTCCTTTGCACCCCAGCATTCACCAATAACAAACAAATGCTCTGTTTCAGGTCTTCCAAAAAGCATTTTAATAAATTCGTGTAGCCTTGGACCATTTGCGTTTAAATCATTCTCAAAATCCTTTGATATCTGGTCAAGAACATCACACCTGAAACCGTCAACCCCGAGATTTACCCAATAATCAATTACATCAACCATCTCCTTTTGAACTTTTGGGTTTTCCCAATTAAGGTCAGGTTGTCCAACGGCATAGGAATGTAAATAGTACTGGTTTGTTGTCTCATCATACTGCCATGCAGATCCGCCAAAGACAGATTGCCAATCATTCAGAGGCTCATCTACCCAATAGTAATAATCCCTGTACGGATTGTCCTTTGATTTTCTTGATTCCTGAAACCACATATGTTCAGCGGAAGTATGATTTGCCACAAAATCCATAATCAGCTTCATCCCTCTTTTATGCATCTCAGCAATCATCCTTTTCCAATCATCTAAGGTTCCAAATTCATCCATAATATCACGATAATCAGAAATATCATAGCCATTATCTTCATTGGGACTCTTATAGCAAGGTGATAGCCAGATTGCATTTACACCCAAATCCTTTATATAATCCAGTTTTTCTATGATTCCATTTAAATCGCCGATTCCATCGCCATTTGAATCCTTAAAACTTCTCGGATATACCTGATAAACTACCAATTTCAAATGTTCCAGTTGTCTTTCTGTCATCTCATCACCTCGTCGCCTTTCTCGTATTTCACACGTTGTATGTACATAATCACGATTCTTTGTTATGCTGTTATTATAGGCTTTTTATGCTTTGCACGGTCTGGGCATTTTGCTACAGCCCCTTACCGATTCGAATATTGTGTTTTACACATAGGATAAAACCGCTTCAAAATTTCCGCACAATTTCATTTCGTTGTTTTGCGCAGGAATAAATATGCTGTCACCCTTGGTAAACGCCATCTTCTCTTTGCCCAGTTGGATTTCCCCGTTGCCCGACAAAATAACCAGCGAGCGAAAGCTTTCATCTGTCAGCGTCACTTTTTCCTCGCCGTTACAGTCAACTTTTTCAACGGTAAAGTATTTGCAGTCAGCAAGTACGTTGCCATCATATTTTTTCTGTTCAGGCGAAGGAGTGAGTTTTGATACAGCTTGTGCCTTTTCCACGTGAAGCTCTCTTGGATTTCCGTCTTTGTCCCTGCGGTCATAGTCATATATTCTGTATGTGGTATTGGAATTCTGCTGAATTTCGCAAATTAAAATTCCTGAACATATGGCATGGATTGTTCCTGCAGGAATAAAGAATACATCGCCTCGTTTGACAGGAACCTTGTTCAGCACCTCTAAAAGCGTGTTGTCTAAAATCCGGCGTTCAAACTCCTCTTTTGTGATGTCACGGTTTACCCCATAGTAAAGGAAAGAATCCTCCTCGCAGTCAACAATATACCACATTTCCGTTTTGCCGTACTCTCCCTCAACACGGAGCGCATACTCATCATCAGGGTGTACCTGAATGGAAAGGTTATCCTTAGCGTCAATAAGCTTGATGAGTATGGGAAAGAAATCAAATGTAGAAGCTTTACTGCCTATACATTCATTTCCGCCGTTTTTCGCTATGTACGCAGTAAGTGCATGCCCGGCAAACTCCCCCGATGCAACGACGCTTTCGCCGTCCTTGTGGGTGGAAAGCTCCCAGCTTTCTGCGGCTTTTTCCAAATCTGTTTTTTTGTTAAAATCGGTGATGAGTCGACGACCGCCCCAAAGGTATCCCTTCACACAAGACGTCAACTTAACAGGTAAATAATTCATCTTCATCGCCTCTTTTACAGAATAATATTGAGCATTTCTTCTAATTTGTTGATTCTGTAATCGCACAAATCGCCCATGCCCGACTGGTCAATGTTGCCTCCTGCAATACCTACGCAGCTAAAGCCTGCAAGCTTAATTGACACAACTCCTGCTGAGCTGTCCTCAATACCGATAACCTTGTGGCGGTTTTCAAAAGGAACACCTAAACCAACTCTTGCAGTTTCGGCATAAAGCCAAGGATGAGGCTTTGGAGCAAGCTCGCCCAGCGTTCCTGTCTGACCACGGCGCAGTGCCTGGCCTGCAGTAATAATTGCGTCATAAAAATCAACAGGGTCACCCATGCCAAGCTGCTTAAAAGCAGAAATAATTTCAGGCATAGCCTTCTCATAAAGACCGCTTGTAACAAGACCGATTTTAATTCCCTCTGCTTTCACTGCAGTTAAGAATTGCTTTAGGCCGGGAGCAGGAGTGAATGCATCCTGCTTGCCTCTGCCTTTTAAGATTTCGTCCATTTCGTGGTTTACGATTTCAAAATAATACTTTCTTGCTTCTTCAAGGCTGGCACCTTTTGCGTATTTTTCAATCATATACTGAAGATGCTCGGACACAGAATGACCTGAGATAAATGGCTCGTCCTCTTCTTCTTTTTTGAAATCGGGCTTTCCTAAAAGCCTTGCTGTTGTCTGCTCAATGACCCACATCCAGAAGCTTTCTGAGTGTACAGATGTTCCGTCTAGGTCCATCAAAATAGCCTCTGCTTTAGGTTCAAAATGTGTTTCATACATAGGATATATGGCAGGGTAACCCATAGAGCTTTTTACATAGCATAGCTTTTTGTTGTCGTCAAATTCTACAACGTCAATTTTCTTATCATCGGGTGTCCAAATTTTCTTAACGCCCTGCTTACCAACCTCAAAAAAATCACTTTTTGTTATTTCGTTCATTATTTTTCCACCTCTATTGTTAAAATCTTATTAGGACCAACACTGATTTTATCAAGGTTGATACTTTCTTCTTTTTCCTCGTTCATATTTACCTTAACTGCATTTTTAAAGGTCGTTGTGATTTTGCCCTTAACTGTTTCTTCTAAGGGGTTAAACAGTCTTATAATGTATTTGTCGCTGTCCTCTGCCTTTTTAAATGCCGTTAGCACCAGCTTTTCAGGAATTTCAAGGTATGATGCGTTGTCAGCTTCTGTTCCTGTTCCTTTTGATGTCTGGACTGTCTTTGTAGGTGTAGAAAGCTTTTCTGCTAACATTTGCGTTTCATTTTCCTTACCAAAGGGGTAAAGCATATAGGTAAATGTGAGTTCGCCCAACGACTGACCGCCGTTTTCGTGAGGAAATGCTCCTGCACTTCTGAATTCTGTACAGATAACATTTCTCACGCCACGGAATAAGGTAATAAAGAGTCGTCCCTCGTTATTTGCTTCATATTCACAGGTAGAATTATCAATAAATGAAAAGCCGGATTTGCCGTCTGTAAGGGTTGTAAAATATCCCTTAGGCAACGTCTGCATTTCGGGGTAATAAAGGTCGCCCTGAGGAATTGTTGAGCGCTTGTCAACATAGAAATGACCTGCACTCTGTGCAATATCTGTCATAATTCCTGTATCAAAGGCAACGCGCATGCGATGGTCCATAGCTGTGTTGTTGATAACTGTTTTTACCTCTACCGCTTTTGCGCCCTTTTTCAAGGTGTAGTAGGTCGTGATTTCAATTTCTGCAAGCTCATCTGAGCGTTTGCTTTCGCCCTGAACCATATTCTTATTGATAATACCGAATTTCGGAACATTCATCTTCACTTTAGCTGCAATGGTAGCAGAAAGCTCACCGTTTTCCTCGTACCAGATTTCAGCATTTGCACCTAAGGTATTATATGTCTTATTATGATACGGCGGGTAATAAATCCAGTAGTCACCCTGGTCGCCTGTTTCTTCGTAGTAGTTAAGATTTGTATAGACCTTGCCTGATGCTTTTTCTGTGAGCGTTAGTGTACCATTTTGCTCAACCAAAACCTTCAGGAATTCATTTTCCATTGTGTTTACGCCGGATATAAGCTCTTTACCCGAGAATTTTCTCATTTCGTGCCAGAAAACAGTTTTTCTGTTTACGTCCTTTATTTTAACTGCCTTGATTGTCTTGTAGCCCATTGCAGGAAGCTCGCCTGTTTCAACAATAACCTCAAAGCGGTCAACCTCATAAGGTAAAGGTCTTGTGTGTAAGTTAGATACAGGTGTAACCACTTCTTTTCTTGAGATAACCTGTTTGTTGAGCTTTTTGTCGCCATCATAAAGCTCAAAATCCCACACATTCATATCCTGAGGGAAGTCGATGTAAAGCTTAACTACCTCGCTTCTTTTATAAGGAAGTGTGTTAAATAAAACCAACAGCATATCGCTGTCATCATATTTTGAGAAATCAATTGTTTTTACAATGTTTTTGCAGGCAGTATTTGAGACGGTTTCTGCAATTTCCAATGCCTGATTTAAGCGGTACATTGTATCGTCAACTGTTTTGTCCTGTGTTACGCCGTTAATACTGTCGTGAGGATGTGAAAGCAGAAGGTATTCTACGGCTTTATCTAAAAATGCCTTGTTATACTTTCCTTCCATTACAGACAAAGGCTCTGCTGTTTTAAAGATTGAGTTTTCAACCTTTTTATTTAAAATCTTAATATTGGGTCTTGTTGCCAAAGCGTTAGCACTGCATTTATATGCAGGACCGTCACGAAGCTCGCCCTTGATTGTCTTTAATTTGCTTTCGTCCACGTGTTTTTTGAATTGATCAACGTACTCCTCCAAGGTTGAAAGCTTAAGCTCTAAATCGGGGAACAGCTCCTGAGATTTTTTAATAATTTCAACCAGCTGAGGCTGCGCAGTTGATGAATCTGAGCCGTTCATTAATATTCTCTTTTCGGGAAGTACTGTTTCATCCATTGATTTCCAGGCAAGCTGAATTGCTTCCTTTAAGCGGCTTTCGTGGATTGCGCCGTTATCCTGAATGATAAAGTAATCCTCCCAATAGCCTTTAGAATCAGCCTCGTGGTACACCTGACCATCTTTGCCGATTTTCATAAAGTATTCGTTTGAGTTATAGTCTTTATCTGTGGTAACAGCAAGGAACGCATTCATAAAGAAGTTTGCTCTTGCGTGCTCTCCCAAGCGTGTTGCAAAAACCTTTGTGCCGTCAGGTGCTTCCCACAAGAATTCGCAGTTGGGACATCTGTCCTTTGATACGTTTTTGGCTACAACCACAAAGTCAAGTCCGAAGTTTTTGTAAATCTGCGGGAACTGTGCGGTCTGTCCCCAGCCGAAGGACTCATGTGCAACGTTTAAGCAGCGGCCTAACTTTTGAGATACTCTTCTGCCTTTAAGCAAATTTCTGACTAAGCTTTCTCCACAAACAGGATAAAGGTCAGGCAAGGTGTACCAGGGGCCTACATCAATTTTGCCAGATTTGATGTAATTTTCTACCTTTTCTCTGTTTTCAGGCTTAAATTCAAGATAATCCTCCATAATAACAGACTGTCCGTCCATTAAAAAGCAGGAATACTCAGGCTGAGTATCTAATATTTCCAGTAGTTCATCTACCATATCTATTAAATACTGTCTGTTTTCCCAGACGGGATATCTCCACTCTCTGTCCCAATGAGTGTGGGTTACTATGTATGCTTCCTTTTTCATTTTACATCCCTCCTGATTTAAGTATAGTATAATTTTTCTTGTCATTCTACATTAATTGTGATAAAATAATAGAACTATTGTGATATTTTAAGGAGTGCCGCCATGAAAAAATCACCGTGCTTACCTGTTGCCGGCAACGTGGATACCGAGGCGCAATGCCTCTACAGATACGTTTACGGAGCCGACGATATATTTAATCTTCACAGTCATACCTTTTACGAAATTTTTATAACCACCTCAGGAACTGTTACACACCTGATAAACGGCATTACGCAAAAGCTACCTGAGGGTGCTCTTGTGTTTATTCGTCCCAACGATGTCCATGGTTATCTGTACGACACCCCCGAAAGTACGGATACCGCATATGTAAACCTCACATTTACATACGAAACCGCCGAACAGTTATTTGCTTATCTGTCCGAAACCTTTCCTTCACAAGAATTGTTGTTTTGTGATATGCCGCCTACTGTCATCCTGAACAAAGTTGAGAAAAAGCGCCTCCTCAATCTGGTAAGTGAGCTTAACGCTGTAAACTGGCAGGACAAGAATGCCCTGAAGCTTCGCATGCGCTCGCTTTTATGCGAGATTTTTGTACGTTTCTTTTACAATGTGCCTGAGCACGCTCAAAGTGATATGCCTGTCTGGTTTTCGCAGTTACTTTCCGATATGGAGCATCCTGATAATTTCTTAAAGGGTCCCCAGAGAATGATTGAGCTATCACAAAGAACCCGCGAGCATCTGTCACGATGCATAAAGAAATATTTAGGAATGTCTGCCACCGAATATATAAACGAATTGAAAATCAATTATGCGTCAAATCTTTTGTTGCGTACCAATACGCCGATTCTTTCTATTTGCTTTGACTGCGGTTTTCAAAATGCAAGCTATTTTAATAAGAGGTTTAAAAAGAAATACGGCATTTCGCCGAGAGAATTCAGAAAAACATATAAATAAGGCCCTTTAGGTCCGGATATTGTAACAGAGAAATGTGCTGTTATTATAGGCTTTGTATGCTTTGCATGGTCCGGGCTTTTTGCCACAGCCCCATTAGCAAAGGACATTTTATATTCTGGAGTAAAGCTCATTCAATCGTCGGAATTTTGTTTTATCAATGCTGTCAAGCTGCTCCTTTGTCATTCTGTATCCCCAGTTGCCCTCGGCTTTGCCGGGGGTATTTAATCGTGTGTCAGAGCCATATCCCAGCAAATCCTGAATCGGCATAATGACAAGTGCCGCATGAGATGCAAGCATGGTACGGATGATGGCATCACAGCCGCTTTCCCAATTCGCGTCTTGGTGACCGCAATATTCCAGCATATACCGCCGGGTTTCTTCGTCAAGCTCCCAGAGATATCCAAGCAATGTGTTGTTGTCATGGGTTCCTGTATAGGCAACACAATGATTGGTATAGTTATGAGGCAGATGGGGGGATGTTTTATCGCCTGTAAAAGCAAACTGAAAAACCCGCATGCCCGGGAATCCGCTCTCTTTTACAAGCCTTATCACATCTTCGGTGATAAATCCCAAGTCCTCTGCAATAATCAACGTGTTTCCACAGCTTTCTTTGATTGCATCAATCAATTTCAAACCGGGACCTTTTGACATAGTGCCCTCTTTGGCGGTTTTTGCCTGAACAGGAATCTCCCAGAAGGACTCAATGGCTCTGAAATGGTCAATTCGGATTCCGTCAAACATCTTTGACATAAGGGCAATTCTGTCCTTCCACCAACGAAAGTTTTCCTTCTCCATGGCGTTCCAGTCATATATGGGGTTTCCCCAAAGCTGACCGTCTGCAGAAAAATAATCAGGCGGAACCCCCGCAACGGAAACGGGCTGGTTCTTTTCATCAAGTTTAAAAAGATGTTTATGACCCCAAACATCGCTGCTGTCTAGGTCAACATAAATAGGCATATCTCCAATAATTTGAATGCCTTTGCTGTTTGCGTATTGTTTAATTTCAGTCCACTCATAAAAAAACTCATACTGAATAAACTTCCACATAAAGAAGTCGTCTTCGTGATAATCCTCACGTTCCCATTCCTGCCAAGGCTTTTCACCGTTTGCTTTTTTTATTGCCATAAATCTGCAGAAATTTTCAATGTATGGATTTTGGGAAATAAAAGCTTCAATTTCCCCTTGATTGGTCACTCTGCTTGCAGCAACCTTCAGAACGGCCAACCTCTCATGATACAATCGTTCATATTCACAAACATAAGGAGTAGATTGTTTTTGACAGCTAAGCTCGCCGTCGGTCAACAAGCCCTTTTCGCGAAGGCCTTGCAAACTGATAAAATAGGGATTTCCTGCAAAAGCAGAAGGAGATTTATACGGAGAATGACACTGGTCGGAAGGGCAGAAAGGAAGCACCTGCCAATAGGAATACCCGCAATCAGCCAAAAAGTCTATGAAATACTTGGCTTCATTTCCAAAACCACCTATAGAATAATCGCCGAAAAGCGAAGAAATATGCATAAGCACGCCGCTTTTTCTATCCAAAATACATCGCCTCCAATTACAAAAAAATTTAACATAAAAATATAGCATAAATGCAAGCCGCAAATCGGCTTGCTGCACCCCGGTGCACTAACCACATCGGAATGAAGTGCGTTAGAATTTCAAACTAATCCCATGTTTATTCTATCACATAGATACAAAGTTTTCAACGCTAATTTGGTTATAATGCAGATAAATACTTGCTCTGCTTGACATATAAATGTTCAAGATGTATAATATAATTAGTATATAAGAATAGATATGCCGTTTTTAAAGGAGCGAACTCTGTATGAAAAAGAATCCCCAGAATGGTTTGCATGCTATGCTTAACGAATTTGCTGCAGGCACCAGCTCGAAGGCCTATGAATTCATGGGGTGCCATAAAGTTAAAGAAGGATTTGTTTTCAGGGTTTGGGCGCCAAATGCAACCGGAGTTTGCCTGGTTGGTACGTTTAATGATTGGGATATTTCTGCCTGCCCTATGCACAGTATCGGATATGGTGTATGGGAGGCAACGGTTAAGAATGCCAATATATATGATGAATATAAATATTATATCAGCAAGCAGGACGGAGGGTTTGTTTATAAGAGCGATCCGTATGCCTTTCATGCTTGCACACGTCCCGAGAATTCCTCTAAGGTGTATGATATAGAGGGGTTTAAGTGGACAGACAGTCGGTACCGAAAGGCAAAAGCCAAAGTGCAAATCCATAAACAGCCAATGAATATCTATGAGGTTCATCTTGGCTCATGGTTGCAGCATGATGATGGTAATTTTCTATCATATACCGATATGGCAGATAAACTTGTAAAATATGTTAAGTATATGAATTATACCCATGTGGAGTTATTACCTGTCAGTGAATACCCGTTTGACCCGTCATGGGGATATCAGGTTACGGGCTACTTTGCGCCCACATCACGATACGGCACGCCGAAGGATTTTATGAAGTTCGTAGATACGCTTCACGCAGCAGGCATAGGCGTCATATTAGATTGGGTGGGTGCTCATTTTCCAAAGGATGAGAACGGACTGTATGAATTTGACGGAAGTTGTCTTTATGAATCTTCTGACCCTTTGCGAAACGAACATCCCGACTGGAAAACAAGAATTTTTGATTATTCCAGATACGAAGTTAAATCGTTTTTAATATCGAATATCGTTTACTGGCTGGACAAATACCATATAGACGGCATCAGGGTAGATGCAGTAGCGTCAATGTTATATTTAGATTACGGCAGACGCGATGGTCAGTGGCGTCCCAATCAGTACGGCGGTAATTATAATCTGGATGCTATTGAATTTTTGCGTTCCATGAATAGCGCAGCCTTTGCCTTTGACCCTTCGGTTATCATGGTGGCAGAGGAATCTACTGCATTCCCAATGGTTACCAAACCCGGATATGACGGCGGATTGGGATTCAGCTTCAAGTGGAATATGGGTTGGATGAACGACCTGTTGGGTTATATGTCGTCAGATCCGCTTTTCAGAAAGGGACGGCACAATGATCTTACCTTTTCAATGACATACGCCTTTTCTGAGAATTATATATTGCCTTTGTCTCATGACGAGGTTGTTCATGGCAAATGCTCGATGATAGGAAAGATGCCGGGAGATTATGAGGATAAATTTGCTAACCTGCGCGCTTTTTATGCATATATGATGGCACACCCCGGCAAGAAGCTTAACTTCATGGGTAATGAATTTGCTCAGTTTATAGAGTGGAACTATAAAAACCCACTTGAGTGGTTTATGTTAGAACATGATAAGCATAAAAAAATGCAGAAGTTTGTAAAAGATTTAAACCGTTTTTATATTGATAATAAACCTTTCTGGGAAAATGATTCTGATTGGCAGGGATTCCAATGGATTGCTCATGACGATCATGAACAAAGTGTTATCTCCTTTATACGCAGAGATGCGTCGGGAAATGAGGTTGTTGTTATATGTAACTTCTGTCCCGTGGAGAGAAAAGGGTATCGGATCGGAGTTCCCAAAAGCGGAGAGTACCGTCCTGTATTGTCAAGCGATAGTGCTAAGTACGGCGGCTCGGGCACACGCCTTAGAAAGGTTAAAACCAAAGACATTAAAATGCACGGATTTGATAAATCAATTTCTATTACGCTACCACCGCTTTCCACTGTATATTATATGAATAATTAATACATGAAATAAAGGGGGATGTCTTATGTTGGATAGAAGAAAAGATTGTATTGCAATGTTGCTTGCGGGAGGACAGGGAAGCCGATTGCTAGTTTTAACGTACAAAACGGCTAAACCTGCCGTGCCCTTTGGCGGAAAATATCGCATTATCGATTTCCCTCTTTCAAACTGCGTGAATTCCGGAATAGATACCGTGGGTATCTTAACCCAATATCAGCCCCTGGAGCTTAATAATTATATCGGAAACGGACAGCCCTGGGGACTGAACAGAAACTTTGGCGGCGTACATATTCTGCCGCCATATGCACAGTCCGGAAAAATGGAATGGTACAAAGGTACAGCCAATGCAATATACCAGAACATCCCATTTGTAGAGCGTTATAACCCAAAACATGTATTGATCTTGTCCGGTGACCATATATATAAGATGGATTATTCAAAGATGCTTAAGTATCATATTGAGAATGACGCCGAATGTACCATTGCCGTTCGTGATGTGCCTATTGAAGAAGCGAGTCGATTTGGTATTATGAATACCAATCCCGACAACTCAATCTATCAGTTTGAGGAAAAACCGGCAAATCCGAAGAGCACCCACGCTTCGATGGGAGTGTATATATTCAAGTGGGACGTGCTGCGAAAATACCTCATTGAGGACGAAGCAGACGAAACATCTGATAATGATTTTGGCAAAAACGTAATTCCTGCACTTCTCCGTGATGGCAGAAGGCTTTTTGCTTACTCCTTTAATGATTATTGGAAAGACGTCGGTACAATCCACAGCCTATGGGAAGCTAACATGGAGCTGCTTGACGGCACTTTTAATATTCGTGATAAAGTATTTAAGACGTATGCAAGAAACTATGCTAAGCCTTCAAGCTATATAGCAAAAAGCAGTGATATTAAAAATTCATTTGTTGCTGAAGGATGCTCCGTTAAGGGCAAGATTGAACATTCCGTAATTTCTACAGGATGTACCATCGAAGAGAATGTGGAAATTTACAATAGTGTGATTATGCCTGATGCAGTGATTAAAAAAGGCGCAGTGATAAAATATGCCATTATAAGCGAGGGCGCCGTTATAAGCGAAAACACCAAGGTGGGCGATGATCCTGTTTATTATGAAGAAAGTGAATGGGGCATCAGTGTAGTTGGCAAAGATAAGCAGATAGCTAAGAATAGCGTCGTAAAGCCGGGCGAAGTTATCTGAAGGAGCGTGACTGAATATGAAAAGATTATCAGGTATCATTTTTTCCAATATTTATGACAGTGCTTTGGGAGATCTTACAGCCAAGAGAACGGTAGCATCATTGCCTTTTGGCGGCAGATACAGGCAGATAGACTTCGTGCTGTCAAACATGGTAAATTCCAATATCGCTTCTGTGGGTGTTATTACTAAATACAATTATGAGTCTCTCATGGATCATCTAGGTTCCTGTGAGGAATGGGATTTGAATCGCAAAAGCGGCGGATTGTATATCATCCCTCCATTTGCGTTTGGAAGATCGGATGTGTATCATGGGAAGTTAGAAGCGCTTTATACGGCACTCCATTTCTTGAAATCTCAAAACACGGAATATATTGTGCTTTCAGATACTATTACTATTTGTAATATAGATTATCGGGAGGTGCTTGCAAATCACATAAAATCGGGCAGGGATATTACCGCTATTGCATCTAAGCCCCGAAGTGGGGCGGATAGTTACCCGGCAGTTTTTGAAGCGGATGGCGATGGTAGTGCCAAATCAATTACTATAAACTGTGCAGCCAGAGAAAATTCCTTAGTTGGCATTGGTATGTTTATTATGGAACGCGAGGCGCTGATTAAAGTGGTAACAGAATGTGTTTCTGCAGGATTTTATCACTTTGAGAAGGACTTTTTACAAAAATACTTTAACGAAAATAAAATCACCGTTAATGTATATAACTTTGAAGAAACAGTATTGAGAAACCGCGATATTGCCACGTATCTTAAAAATAACATACTGCTGACGGATGAAAAAATTCGTGGCAGCTTGTTCAAATCGAGTGCACCCATTTATACAAAGGTGCGTGACGAAATTCCGACATATTATGGCGAGAGTTCTGTTGTTAATGAATGTATCGTGGCAGACGGTTGTGTGATCAGCGGTGAATTAGAGAGCTCTGTGCTTTTCCGTGATGTTAAGATTGAAGAGGGTGCTAAGGTTATAGGTTCTATTGTTATGCAGGGCAGTAAAATTGGCAAGAACTCATATATAGAAAATGCAATAATAGATAAAAATGTTACGATAACAGAAGGCACGCGCCTTATAGGTTCTAAGCTTAGCCCTGTTATTATAAGGAAAGGTGAAACCGTATGAAAATATTATTTGCAGCAAGCGAAGCAGCACCATATGTAAAAAGCGGCGGACTGGGCGATGTTGCCCAGGCACTTCCTGCAGAACTTGCTAAGGTGAAGGATGTTGAGGTATGTATATTTATACCTTACTATAAAAGTATTAAGGATAATCCTGATATTGAAGTGGAATTTGTCAAGAGCTTTTCCGTACCGGTGGCTTGGCGTAATGAGCACGTGGGTATATTTAAAGCTGTCAGCAGAAGTAAAAAGCTCAAATATTATTTTATAGATAACGAGTATTATTTCTATCGTGATGGCCTCTATGGGCATTATGACGATGGCGAGAGATTTACCTATTTTTCTCTGGCCATTTTAGAAGCAATGCGCCAGCTTGATTATTACCCCGACATTATCCACTGCAACGACTGGCAGACAGCACTGATACCTGTTCTCAGAAAAGCGCTGTATGCAGGTATTTACGATCATGCACGTATTGTGTTTACGATTCATAATATTGAATATCAGGGTAAAATGCCAAACGAGTTTATGGCAGATGTCATCGGGATAGATGAATACTATAGAGGTGTGCTCACATATAATAATTGCATTAACTTTATGAAGAGTGCCATTGTGAGTGCAGATAAAATAACCACAGTATCAAGAACATATGCACACGAGATACGTCATGCTTTTTTTGCGCATGGGCTGCAGGACATTTTGAACGAAAATGCATATAAGCTTGAGGGGATAGTAAACGGCATTAATACTGACCTATACAACCCTGCAAAGGATACAACAATTTTTGAAAACTACACGTTTTCAGACCTTTCGGGAAAAGCAAAGAATAAGGCGGAGCTCCAGAAAATGCTGGGCCTTCCCGTAAATCCCGATGTACCTTTGGTGGCTATGATATCACGATTGGTATCTCATAAAGGCTTGGATTTGGTAGAGTATGTTATGGGCGAGCTGATGCAGAGAGATTTGCAGTTTGTCGTTATAGGCACAGGCGATTCTAAATATGAAGATATGTTTAATTTCAACGCATATGTTCATAGTGATAAGATGTCTTCCAATATCACCTTTAACCCTGCGCTGGCCAATAAGGTTTACGCAGGTGCTGATATGTTCCTGATGCCGTCTAAGAGCGAGCCTTGCGGGCTGTCGCAGCTCATTGCAATGCGTTATGGTACTGTGCCGATTGTTCGCGAAACAGGCGGTCTGTGGGATACTGTTCCTCCTCTTAATGTGGAAACATTAGAGGGCAGGGGCTTTACTTTCAAAGGCTATAATGCCCATGATATGCTGGGTGCCGTTGACAGATGCATAGCGTTCTATGGTGATAAAACAAAGTGGAACAAACACGTTAAAAATCTTATCAAATACAACAGCAGCTGGAAAACGTCAGTTCAGGAATATTTGAGAATATATAATGAAATTATGTAACAGGAGTAAGAAATGAAAGAAAAAGAAACAAAAAAAACAACCGCACAGGCCCCGGTAGCCGATGCTCTAAAGTCAGGCGATACTGTTAAAATGCTTTCGGATGCCTGTGTAAGACTCTTTGGCTGTGATATTAAAGAAGCGACTCAGCAGCAGATGTATAAATCTCTTTGCAGTGTTGTACGCAACCTGCTCACAGAAAAGAGAAAGAAATTTCACGATAAGTATCGTGCCAATGATGATAAGCAGGTCTATTATATGTCCATGGAGTTTTTAGTGGGCACATCGCTGCGCAATAACCTGTATAACCTAGGTGTAGAAGAGGAGTTTGCAAAAGCCGTTAAAAAATGCGGTTTTGATATCCATGATTTGTATGATATGGAGCCCGACGCAGGGCTTGGTAACGGCGGTCTTGGTCGACTGGCATCGTGCTACCTTGATTCTATGACGAGTGTGGGATTACCCGGCACAGGATTTTCCATTCGTTACGAATTTGGTATCTTCAAGCAGAAGATCGTTGACGGATGGCAAATGGAATTTCCTGATGACTGGCTGAGCATGGGAGATGTATGGCTCAATCCCAGAGAGGACGAAGCCTTTGAAGTAAAATTCGGCGGCGATGTTACAGGTTGGTATGATAACGATAAGTATAAAGTTTCTCATACAAATTACAATTCGGTTATTGCGGTGCCATACGATATGTATATATCAGGATATGAAACTGATGCCGTTAATAAATTGGTATTGTGGAGTGCTAAATCAGCGAATAGGTTTGATATGGCAGCATTCTCCAGAGGAGACTATGCAAAATCTCTGGAGGAGAACACCATGGCAGAGGTTATATCAAAAGTCCTCTATCCTGCTGACGATCATATAGCAGGTAAAATCCTGCGCTTAAAACAGCAGTATTTGCTTGTTTCAGCATCCTTACAGAGCATTATTCATAACCATATGAAGCGTTATGGCACGTTGGACAATTTGCCTGAGAAGATAGCCATTCATATTAATGATACGCACCCTGCACTGTGTGTACCCGAGCTTATGAGAATACTCGTTGACGACCACGAGTACGGATGGGATGAAGCTTGGAGGATCACATGTAAAACACTCACCTATACTAACCATACCGTTATGAGTGAGGCCCTGGAGCGTTGGAATGAACAGCTCTTCAAGGAGCAGCTTCCCCGCGTATATCAGATCGTGTGTGAGATAAACCGCCGTCTGGTGGCACAACTCAATATTATATATCCCGGCGATGTGGCCAAGGTTGATTATATGGCAGTTATTGCTCATGGCGAGGTGCGAATGGCAAATCTTTGTCTGGCAGCATGCCACAAAGTAAATGGCGTATCAAAACTGCATAGCGATATATTGAAGAACGGAATATTTAGAGATTATTATAATATTGATAACGATAAATTTACAAACGTAACGAACGGAATTGCATACAGAAGATGGCTTTGTCAGGCGAATCCCGAGCTGACCGCATACCTGGAGAAACTCATTGGTGACGGCTTTAAGCATGACAGCACGGAGCTTGAAAAGCTTCTTGCGTATATAGACGATGAGAAGGTTTTAACCCGTCTTGCTGAAATTAAGTATAATAATAAAGTGAGACTAGCTGAATACATTGAAAAAGCAAACGGTATCAAGGTTGATCCCAACTCAATGTTTGATATTCAGGTTAAGCGTTTGCATGAGTATAAACGTCAGCTTTTAAATGCACTTCATATTTTATATCTTTATAATAAGATTAAGGCAAATCCTGACGGCGATTATGTTCCGAGAACATTTATTTTTGCGGCTAAAGCATCAAGCGGCTACGTTATGGCTAAACAAATCATCCGCCTTATTGTAGCAATATCGGATATGGTCAATTCTGACCCTCAGGTTCGCGATAAGATTAAAGTTGTGTTTATTGAGGATTATAAAGTCTCTCTTGCTGAAATTATCATACCTGCCGCTGACCTTTCTGAACAGATTTCCATTGCAGGAAAAGAAGCATCGGGAACAGGTAATATGAAGCTTATGATAAACGGCGCTGTTACCATCGGTACATTAGATGGTGCCAATGTGGAAATTCACGAACAGGTAGGGGACGAGAACATGTTTCTGTTCGGTCTTCGTGCCAATGAGGTGGAGGCGCTCTGGCAGAGAGGCTATCGCCCAACAGATTATTATAACAACAATCCTGACCTTAAGAAAGTCATCGAAATGCTTACATCAGGCGAGCTTGGCGTTAAGTTTGGCGATATTTCACGTTCGCTTTTAACAAACGATTTCGGTGTGGCAGATAGCTATATGATTTTAGCTGACTTTGCCGATTATGTACGCGCTCAGGAAGATGCAGCAAATGCGTATAAATCAAAACTTGATTTTGCACGTATGTCACTTGTGAATATAGCCAAGGCGGGTATCTTCTCTTCCGATAGAGCGGTTAAAGAATATGCTGATAACATCTGGCATATGAAATATTAAAATATTGGCATAAGAGATTATCTCTTATGCCAAAATATTTTTTGAGCGGTGAAGGAAATGCGAATTTTATATAACAGCAAAGACGAATACCATAAATCCCCGTTCGGCTGCTTGCGACAAAATGAAATGTGCAACCTGCGCATAAAAATCCCCATGAGCTGTCAGACTGTATCCGTATGCCTGTGTATCAAAAGCGAAGAGGGGTTTGAAATGATCGTGCCCTTCCGATTTGAGGCAACAGATGATGGCTATGAAGTCTACACCACCACATTTTCTCTTTTTGCTAATGGCCTTTATTTTTATTACTTCAAAATCACTACACAAAATGAGACATTTGACCTCTTTAAACAAGGCGATGATACCAACATTGCTGTTGGTGATTTGTGGCAGTTAACCTGCTTTGACAAAGACTATGATACACCTGCCGATTTTAAAGGCAGGGTTATGTATCAAATTTTTCCAGACCGATTTGCAAAAAGTGGGACGGTTGACCCTGCAGGTAAGTTAGAGCCGTATCAACTGCACGAGAACACAACCGATACCCCGGTGTATCTGCCGAATGAAGAGGGGCGAATTACCAATAGTGATTTTTTTGGAGGAAACCTCAAGGGTATTACCGAGAAGCTTCCGTATCTTAAAAATATGGGAATTGGCATCATCTATTTAAACCCCATCTTTATGGCGTATTCCAACCATCGATATGACACGGCAGATTATAAGAAAATAGACCCTCTACTTGGCACAGAACAGGATTTTGTGTCCTTGTGCAAGGAGGCTCACAGGCTTGATATAAAAATTATTCTTGATGGTGTTTTTTCTCACACAGGAAGTAATAGCGTTTATTTTGATGAAAAAGGCGTTTTTGGTAATGGCGCAGTAAGCAACCAAAATTCTCCCTACAGAGATTGGTATCAGTTTCAAGATTATCCAACCAAATACACCTCTTGGTGGGGCATTGATACCTTGCCTTGTGTTGATGAGCTGAATGAAGACTATATGGATTATATTATATATGCTCAGGATAGTGTTATCTCCCATTGGCTGAAACTGGGTGCAGACGGATTTCGTCTTGATGTTGCAGATGAGCTTCCTGATGAGTTTATTGCTGCGTTCCACAAAAAACTTAAAGAAATGAATCCGGACGCCCTTCTTTTAGGTGAAGTCTGGGAGGATGCATCAAATAAAATAAGCTATAGCAAGCGAAGGAAATATTTTTCTGACAGCAACTTAGATTCTGTAATGAATTATCCCTTTAAAGAAGCAATTATA
>SVKE01000063.1 GCA_015068615.1 Oscillospiraceae bacterium
CGGGATAACCGCATTGCGGCAGAGGCCATGGGCATTGATGTGACCCGCGCCAAGATGACGGCCTTTGTGGTGTCTGCCTTTATTGCAGGTGTGGCCGGTGTGCTCTACTCCCACAATTTAACAACGCTGGTGGCTTCTAAGTTTGACTATAACATGTCGATTCTCATTCTTGTTTTTGTGGTGCTGGGCGGCATGAACAAAATGCGGAATGTGATTATATCCACTGTGATTCTATATGCGCTGCCCGAGGTACTGCGCGGGCTGGCAGATTACAGAATGCTGCTGTATGCCATTGTGTTGATTGCCATGATGCTACTGAACAACAATGCACGCTTTGCAAGCTTTAGAAAGCAGTTGACAGCTAAAATGCTGACATTTCGTCGCAGCGCAGGCAAGCAGGGAGGGGAGCAATAATGTCGATATTAAAAACAGAAGCCCTGGGCATCCGCTTCGGCGGCTTAAAGGCTGTTGATAATTTAAATCTGACCATCGAAAAGGGACAGCTCTACGGCTTGATTGGCCCGAACGGCGCCGGTAAAACAACCGTATTTAACCTGCTCACGGGTGTATATAAGCCCACCTCTGGCAAGATGTTTTTTGAAGGACAGATAATAGGGAACGAATCCCCTGCCAAAATTAATAAAATGGGCATTGCCAGAACCTTTCAGAACATTCGCCTTTTTAGCAATATGAGCGTCATTGATAATGTAAAGGCGGCGTTTCATAACAGCACGCAATATAGCATGGCAGAGGGCATTTTACGTCTCGGTCGTTTCCGCAATCAGGAAAAGGCGCTACAGGAGCGGGCGATGGAGCTTCTGGAGGTTTTCGGTATTGCAGAAGAGAGCGATTTGTTAGCTTCAAACCTGCCCTATGGCAAGCAGAGAAAGCTCGAAATCGCCCGGGCGCTTGCAACGGAGCCGCGCCTCTTGCTTCTGGATGAGCCGGCAGCCGGCATGAATCCGAATGAAACGGCAGAGCTGATGGAAACCATCCGCTTTGTGCGGGATCGCTTTGCTATGACAATTCTTTTAATAGAGCATGATATGAAGCTGGTCAGCGGCATTTGCGAGGAGCTCACGGTGTTAAACTTCGGAACGGTTCTTGCGCAGGGCAAAACCGAGGAGGTTTTAAAAGACCCCAAGGTGATTACAGCCTATATCGGTGAAGAGGATTAAGGAGGTGCACAGGTGCTTACGGTAAAGGATATTGAGGTGAACTACGGCGTTATTAACGCTATTAAGGGTGTTTCCTTTGAGGTGGAGCAGGGCGAAATCATTGCGCTGATTGGTGCCAATGGTGCCGGTAAAACGACGATTTTGCACACCATTACGGGCCTGATTGCACCGAAATCGGGGCAGATTCTTTTTGAGGGCGTGGATCTGACAAAAACACCGGCTCATAAAATTGTGGCCATGGGTATGGCTCATGTGCCAGAGGGACGGAGAATTTTTCAGCAGCTGACGGTGTACGAAAATTTAAAGCTGGGTGCCTTTATTGTGAAGGATAAAAAGGTAATTGAAGAAAATCTGGCTTATGTTTATGACCATTTTCCTCGTTTGAAGGAAAGAAAAAATCAGGTGGCGGGTACGTTGTCGGGCGGTGAGCAGCAAATGCTGGCCATGGGTCGGGCGCTGATGTCCAACCCGAAAATCCTTTTAATGGATGAACCATCCATGGGTCTTTCGCCTCTTTTGGTTTCGGAAATCTTTCAGATCATTAAAGAGGTTTCCGCCGATGGCACAACGGTGCTTTTGGTGGAGCAGAACGCCAAAAAGGCTCTTGCTATTGCAAATCGCGCCTATGTGCTGGAAACGGGTCGTATTGTGCTTTCCGGGAATGCTGGCGAGCTGATGCATGATGAAAAGATAAAAAAGGCGTATTTGGGAGAATGATGAAAGGTCTGTGCACTGATGGTTTGACGCCATGTGATGCACAGGCTTTTTTTATGCCCTTTGCAAGATCCCCCCTTCCGGAGGTGAAAATTTAAGTAAAAGCATTCACCACTCCTTTTTAATTTGCATACTATATAGCATAACGAAGAAAAGGAGGTAAGTCATAATGGGATGCGATAAAGGTTTATTCGGCGGTTTCGGTAACAACAACAGCTGCATTTGGATTATTCTGATCATAATTCTCATTTCCTGCTGCTGCAACGACTAATGTATACACAAGCGGGGCTGTGCATAACACCCTTTGCAAAAGGAGACACCTCCATTTTGCAGGGCTGTGCACAGCCCTTCTCTTTTTGCGCAAGTTTTTCCTTTTTGGTTCTAAAACCACTTGTCTGTGAATAGGATAGGACAAGAGGTGTATCTATGGACAAGTGTAAATCAGTCATATTAAGCCAGCTGCCGCCTCGTTTTCGCACTCTTCTCTCTGCGGTTTCTTTTGATGGCTTAGAGGAGCTTCGATTTCGCCGAAACAGGCCGGTGATGCTGTATATGCGTGATCAGCTTTTTTATCTGTGTCAAGACGGAGGGCTTTCTGTCCAGTCTCCTGAGGGGGTAGGCCTTCAAAAGGAGGATATGGCAGCTCTGACCGAGAGTCTTTTTAACAGCTCCGTTTATGCCTACCTGCAGGACATTCGGGATGGCTTCATCACTCTGCGTGGCGGTCATCGGGTGGGGCTGGCGGGAAAATGCATCTTAAAGAACGGCGAAATTACCAACATCACGGATATTTCAGGCGTGAACCTGCGGGTGGCCAGAGCATATCCGGGCTGTGGGGAGGCTCTGGATCGCATGCTGCGCAGCGAAGGACTGAAAAATACGCTGCTGATTGCTCCGCCCCAATGCGGGAAAACCACGTTTTTGCGCGATCTTGCCCGGCTTAGCTCCCGGGAATATAAGGTGACAGTTGTGGACGAGCGTTCTGAGCTCGCCGCTGTTTGCGATGGGGTTCCTCAGTTTGATTTAGGCCCGCAGACCGATGTGCTGGACAGATTCCCGAAAACGATGGGAATGATGCTGGCCATTCGTTCCCTTTCTCCGCAGCTGCTTGTCATCGACGAAATCGGCACAGAAGCGGATGTACAGGCCGTGAAGAGCGTGCAGGATGCGGGCTGTAATCTGCTTGCAAGCGTCCACGGATACGGCGTGGAGTCGGTACTAAAGGGCAGGCCGCAGTTGGCTCTCTGCTTTGAACAGGCGGTTGTGCTGGGACGAGAGAATGGTGTGCCGGCTGTGAAATCCGTAGAAAGGCTGGGGTGAGCGGTATGATTAAGCTGTTAGGAGGTGTGCTGGTGATTCTTGCCTGCACGCTTCTGGGTCTTCAGTATGCGGCAAAAAAACAGACAGCCTTTCGGGCGGTGCGGGAGCTTAAAGAAGTCATACTGCTTCTGCATCGGCACATTTCCTTTTGTTTAGAGCCGTTGCCGGAGCTGGTGCATCGTCTGTGCCGGGAGAAGGAGGATGCGGCCGATTCCTTTCTTAAAAGGCTGCAGGAAGAACTGGAAGGAATGGAGGAGGTCTCCTTTGGCTGCGCGTGGGCGCAGGCCTTAACGCACTTTGCAGAGGAAAAAGGCGTTCCGGCCGAAGCGCTTGCGCCGGTGCAAGGCTTGGGTGAGGGGCTAGGTAGCATGGACAGCGAAACAGAGAGTGCGCGGCTGGCCTTTTGTGCTGAGGAACTGGAGAGATTGCTTCAGGAGATGAAGCCGGCCTTGCGACAGACGGAGAAAACTACAAAAAGTCTGGGTGTTTTATCCGGCATTTTAATTGTGATACTGTTTATATAACGAAATTGGACAAGCGGGGAATCCCCGGGAGGGAACAAGGTATGGGTGTGGACTTGATTTTTAAGATAGCGGCCATCGGCATTGTGGTCAGTGTGCTGAATCAGGTGTTGATTCGTTCGGGGCGGGAGGAACAGGCGACCATGACGACTCTTGCCGGCTTGATTGTGGTGTTACTCATGATGCTGGATGAAATCAGCTATCTGTTTCAGACGATTAAAACCATTTTTAATCTTTAGCAAAGCAGGTCGGCAGAATGGATATCATTAAAATTATCGGCATCGGCATTGTGGGGGCGGTGCTGTCGCTTATTGTGAAAGAGTACAAGCCTGTGTTTTCCGTATGCATCGGCGTTTTAACAGCGACGGTTATCTTTTTTTTGATACTGTCTCAGCTCAGCTATGCGCTGGATGTGGTGGGCATGCTTGCAAGCCGACTTTCCATCGACGATGTCTATATAAAAATTATCATCCGCATCATCGGCATGGCCTACGTTTCCCGATTGGGCAGTGAGGTGTGCCGGGATGCCGGTCAAAACGCTGTGGCGCAAAAGATAGAGCTCGCCGGTAAGATTATGATTGTGGCATCAAGCATTCCGATTCTCACCTCGGTGTTGAATCTGCTTTTAGGCATCTTGCCCGGCTGAGATTCTATCGAAGGAGGGAATACAGATGAAACACCTTGCCGGTATGCTTCTTGGTCTTGCTTTGCTGCTTTTTGCTGCTCCCGCAGCAGCCGGGCAAGCAGAGGTGACGGAGGATATTCTGCAGGAGACCCTGGAGCAGGCATCGGCGGTACAGACGCAGGGCTTTGATTTTGCAGGCATTGCAGAGCAGGCAGCCGCGGGAGAACTGGAATTCACCCTGGAAGGGGTTCTTTCCGGGCTAGGTAATATGCTGCTTTCTGGCCTGAAGGAAAACATCAGCCTTTTGATTAAGATGGTTGTACTCAGCGTGCTGGCGGGCGTTTTATGCAATCTGCAGCAGAACCTGCCCGGGGAGGGCGTGGCGGAAATCAGCTTTCTTGCCTGCCTTGCCATGATTGCCGGGCTCTCTGCCACGGTGGTTTCGGAGATGATGGAGCTGGCGCTTTCCACCATTGATGCGCTTATGCTTTTTATGCAAAGCCTCATGCCCGTGATGGGTAGCCTTGCCATTACGGGGAATGCTGCCGGACTGGCCGGGTTTTATCCGGCGCTCTTTTTATCCATGCAGAGCTTTACGTTTCTGTGCAAAAACTTCTTTTTGCCGCTGATTATGACGATTACGGCTCTGTCTGTTGTAAATGCCATGAGCAGCCGTTTTCACATCACGCGCCTGATTGATTTTACCCGTCAGGCAGTGAAGTGGGGAATCGGTCTTTTGCTGACAATTTTTGTCGGTATTTTAACCA
>SVKE01000064.1 GCA_015068615.1 Oscillospiraceae bacterium
GAGGCGTAGTGTACATTATAGAAGTTAAACTCGGCTGAAAAAGCAGGGTTTGTGGGGCCTGCAAAGAAGTTTAAGCAGCCGTCACGACCCAGAATCTGGTCAGCCATTTCCACAACGGGCTTCACAGGAGCAAAAACAAAGACATCGTCATAGCCCTTGCCGTCAGTTAACTTCATGAGCTCCTCTGTGGGATTTTCAATGCTGCCGGTGTTTAAATATACAAGCTCAACACCGCATTTTGCTGCCTCTTCCACTGTTAAAATGGTGGCTGCTCTGTCAAGACGAGCCTGATCAATATCGGTCACGACCAGCTTCTTCGGCTTTCTGTCACAGTGAATTGCATAGTCAATAGCACCAAGACCCATAGGACCCACACCGGCCAAAATAGCCATGTTACCGCCGGCCACAACACCCATTTCGTGTACATAAGAGCCTGCCTTTGTGTGGTAGCTTGCATGGAAACCACCAACAATACAGCTCATCGGCTCTGCTAAAGAGCCGTAGAAAAAGGCCTCACCGTTGTAGGGCAAAAGACTGCCTGTTTCCATCACCTCATTGGGGATGACCACATAGGTGGCGCCACCGCCGATATCGTGATAGGAATAGCCCGGGGCTGCCATAGAGCCCTTATAATTGATGGCAGGCTGAATGGCAAAGCGCTGCCCTTCTTTAAACTGATCCTTCCATTTGCTGCCGACCTTAACAATTTCGCCACAAAATTCGTGACCTAAAATAATCGGGTTCTCAGCCACGTTGTCGGGCACGCGCTTATGATCGGGGCCCTGTACTGCCGCTTTATAAGAGGACATGCAAATGCTGTCTGAAATAACATGAGCCAGAATTTCACAATCCTGAATCTCAGGCAGCTCAAATTCCTCTAAGCGCAAATCATTTTTTCCATAAAGTCTAATGGCTTTTGTTTTCATATCGTCACTCCACTTCTGCCCACCGGGGGCATATTAATATTTTTTTACAAAATGATTGTTCCGGCCTGCTTTGCAGCTCGCTTCAGCGCCGCCTCCGGCGGCACATCCATCACCAGATAATCCACATCCTCTAAAGAGCAGAAGGTATAGGGCATGGTTTTTTCCAGCTTACCGGAATCCATTAAAACAACGGTCTTTTTGGCCTTTTGAATCACATAGCGCTTTAACTCATATTCATCAAAGCTACCATTTGTAAAGCCGTCCTCAATGCTAAATCCGCTGGCCGCCATAAAGGCAACATCAATATTGATGTTACGAATGTGCTCCAGCGCACCGGCACCGGACACACACATATTGTTCCGGTTCAAAGCGCCGCCGATTAAATTCACCGTGGCACTTTGGTTCTGAGACAGCTCCAAAGCCACATTCACCCCGTTTGTAATCACGGAAAAGCGCCCGGTTTTTAAATGACGGACAAACTGCATCATGGTAGAGCCGGCATCAATAAAAATGCTGCGCCCCGATTCCACCAAAGGAGCCGCCTTTTCCGCAATTAAACGCTTTGCCTCCGCGTTAAGACTCTCGCGGTGACCGTAATCTCCTTCTAAATCCTGAAACATGCTGCGTGACAGGTGGCTTAATGATTTGGCGCCGCCCTTGATTTTGACGATTTTATGGTCATTTTCCAAAAAGTCCAAATCACGCCGGATGGTCATGGAAGAAACATCCGGAAACAGAGTCTCCAGCTCATGAAGACTGATCTCGCCCTTCTGCTCTATCAGGTCAAAAATCAGGCTGCGTCTCTCATTCACCAATGTCACCACCTAACATAAAAATGTTATTTTTTATCATCACGATGTTATTATATAACATTTTGCGCATTAAGTCAAGTATATTTTTCGCCTTTTTTACGTTTTTTATAAAAAGAAAAGAGGCTGTAGCAAAACGCTACAGCCCCTTTTCTTAATCAACCGCATGCATCTTCTTTTCCGGCACAACAAAAGCACTCACGGCCGCAGGGCGGCCTGCAGCCCGGCGGTGGACAGCACGGATGCTCCGGCCTGTGCTGCGGCGGTCTTTTGCTGCAAGGATGTTGCTTCCTTTTACGAAACAGTCCGCACACACCGCGCATCTCCTCCTCCATACGGTCAAGGCTTCTGCACAAATCTCCCAAAAATCCCTGTTTTCCCATAACAACCTCCTTGCAGATAATGGTTCTTTGTACCATTGTATTCTGCGAAGGGTCGCAGCGTTACAGAATCGGCACCTTTTGCACCGCATTGTATTTTGTGAGTAACCGCACGGGACGATAGGCCAGCTTTGCCTGTCGGAGACCGGGCAGTCCCATATCCTCCTCACGATTCACAAAGGGATAAGCCGACCACTCATTGGCGCAAAACTCACTGTTAATCACGTTAAAGGCGCCCCGCAAATCCGCGGCAAATTCCAGATGTATCAGCACCGTATCCTCTGTCATGGCTTCTCCTATTGAAAAGGCCACCAGCCTGTTATCGACATAAATGCCGCCGCCGCGGACGGGCAGGCGCTCAAAATTTTCGAGCAAACGCACCGTTGCCTCCCGAGAACCGCTGAGCCAACGCATATCACTCTTTTCTTCTACCCATCTGTCGAACAGCTCAAGACAGTCCGGCATATCTGCCTGCTCAAGACGCTTGTATTGATACAGATAGTTCTTTTTAAAATAATTAAGATGATTTCGCTTGGCATGGAGCTTTTTTCCGTTTAAATGTATGAGGCTTTCCGTTTCATAGATGTAGTCTGCTGCACTTCTGTCCTCCACAAGCTCAAAACAATTAGGAAACAACTCGCAAAGCTCTTTTGCCATGGATGCGGATAAATTCCGGAACACCGGCGTTAGACCCTGCTCCTTAATATAGGCAGAAAGGCTTCGCACCGCCATACGGCGATCTCCGTCTCCCATGGGAAAGGATACGGAAACCGGTTGCCGTCCAAACTGAAAAAACAGCGCCAGACATCCCTCCGTCACCGCATAGGTAATACCGCTTTTGCGCGACCACATAAACATATTGGTATGGTTATAGGTAGAGTTATCCTGATTCTTTATATAGCGTTTAAAAACCGATCGCGCCTCTATGTCAATTTCTTTTCTCTCTATCATCACTATTACGCTTCCTGTTCAAATAAAGTAAATAAGCCGTCTACCACTGCTTCACTCACCGTCAGGTCAAAAAAACGTTCAAAAGCTAAAACCCCTTGATACAAAAGCATGTCCAGACCGTTGATAACGATGGCACCGCCCCTTTGCGCCTCCTGTAAAAAGAGGGTTTTGGGCGGATTGTATATCAGGTCGCAGAAAACCATATCCTGCCGCACCACGAGTCCCTTTGGCATAGGGTTTTTATCCTCATACGGCTCCATTCCAAAGGGCGTGCAGTTCACAACAATGTCATAAGCCCTTTCCGGCGTATAGCAATCATAAAAAGCTGTGCCCGGAAAGTCCTTGATGAGCGGTGCAAGCTGCCGGGCCGTTTCAATCCTTCGTGAGGACACCGTGACCGAGGCTGCACCCTTCTGGGCAAATTTATATGTCATGGTGCGCGCCGTTCCGCCGGAGCCGATGAGCAGAACATGCTTGCCGGAAACGGAAACGCCGCGCCGCAAAAGGCTTGCAATAAACCCGTCGCCATCCGTATTGCTGCCATGCCACTTCCCCTCCAGGTTCACCACGGTGTTCACGCTGCCAATCCATTCGGCCTCCGGGTCTAACACATCCATAAAGGGAAGCACCTCCGTCTTAAAGGGAGAGGTCACATTAAAGCCCTGCACACCGGCACGCAGCGCGCCGGAGAGCACACTTTCTAAATCCTCGCGCTCAATGCAAAAGGCAAGATACGCTGTATTCACTCCGGTTTTTTCTGCCAGATAGCTATGCATTTTCGGTGACAAGCTGTGTGCCACCGGATTTCCCAATATGCCGGTCAGCTTTGTCCCGGTATCTGTCACAATCATTTTTTCTTCCTCCTGCCCTTTGGTGTCACAAGACTCGCCAGCTTACCCACGGCAAACATGATGCTGTTGCAATGTGCCAGCGCTATACCCTTTCCCACGGCCTTACCGCCGACAGTGAGTGCCGCTACCAAGCCCGCCAGCACAACAGAGAGTATAAACTGATAGTCGCCGCTTGAAAACGCATTTAACATCACCACAATGGCCGTTGTGGCACTACCCGAGATAATACCGGCAATATCACCAATGACATCGTTGCAAAAATTGCCAACCTTATCTGCATTTCTGATTAAATTGATGGTCTCCTTGGCGCCGCGCACTCTGCGGGCTGCCAGAGAATGAAACGGCACCTCGCTTGCCGCCGTTACCGATGTGCCGATAATATCAAAAATAATACCGATAAAAATAAAAGAAAACAGAAGCAGGCACGCAACCAAAAGCGTCACGCGGTTCATCAATCCAGCCTGAATCATCTGCATGGCGGAAGAGATGAAAAAGGTCCAGATGATGATGGTCACCACCCACTTGTAGCTTACCTTTCTGTTTCCCATATTATTACTTCTAACTTTAATTTTCCTTTTGCGTTTATCCTCGTCCTTCATTATGTCACCCTTCTGCCGAAATGCCACAAACCGAAATTCGGGTGGTAATACCGCCGGGTAAATTTTGCGGTTTAGGTCCGGTAGGATTTCCCAAAGAGCAGCTGAAATGTCGCCAAATCAGCGGTTTCCCTTTCATGCTCAATCTGTGGGGTTGCCCATCACAGAACCGGATCACCACTTAAGTCCGCACTGCAATCCCCGGTGCATCTCTTACGAACAGCCTAGAGGTTTTCCCAAACAGTCACACTCATTCTTAGCCTCTTTTGCAGCAGAAATTTCAAGCAGCAATAACACAAGGCCCTTGGCCAAAGACCTCGTGTCCGATCCGCTATCCGCCAATGCCACTCAAGGCAGGCTACGCTGCCCACAGCACTTTTTCGCCCAAAGGCAAAGCCGCACCGCTTGGCAGGTTTAATCCTGCTTCGTACCTCCTTTAGCGTCCGCAACGGCGCAAGGCCGCATAAGGCGCGCATCAAGGCACAAGAACAGGTCTCCGCGGCAGAGGGGTCGGGATCCGCATGCCATTGCAGGCCGCCCCTAAGCCTTAACTCCCAGCACCAACCCCCGACTGGGCGTCGAAAGCAAGCACCAGAAACTTCAT
>SVKE01000065.1 GCA_015068615.1 Oscillospiraceae bacterium
GCCGCAATGCGGTTATCCCGGGCCGCCATGATGTTCCTGCCGGTTTTAGAATCCACCAAGTTAAGGAGGACAAAAAGCACCAGCATAATCACAATAAAGCAAATTACAAAGCTGGTGTCCTGCGGCGTGCCTGTGATGCCCTGCGCACCCTTAATCAGGTCTACCTTAGTGGACGCGTCAAAGGCATGCTTGGTATAGCTTTCGGTACTCATGGAAAAAAAGATCCCGTTTGCATCCTTTGCAAGATATATGTTATTAAAGATGTTTTTAATAATTTCACCAAAGGCCAGCGTGACAATGGCCAGATAATCGCCCCGGAGCCGGAGCACGGGGATACCGATTAAAAAGCCAAACACCGCCGCTATGATACCACCTACCAAAATAGCCAACGGAAACCGCAGAAGCGGCATTGTGATGACGTTTTGCATAAACAGCGAAAACAGGCTGCCCATATATGCACCAATACACATAAAGCCCGCATGTCCCAGGCTGAGCTCGCCGGAAATACCCACCACCAGATTTAAAGAAACCGCCAACAGAATATGGATGGCAATGGGTATCAAAAGACCCGTAAACTTATTAGAGGCAAGCCCTGTCATAACCAGAAGCTGCGAAAGGGCAAACATAATAACAATCAAACCGTAGGTAAGGCCCTTGTCAAAGCCTTTTGTATGCATTATTTTCTTCATGACAATCACCTACACTTTCTCGTTATGCTTTTTACCGAACAAGCCTGTGGGTTTCACCAGCAGTACAATAATCAAAACAGCAAACACAATGGCATCTGCCATCTGCGATGAGATATATGCCTTGCTCAGACTTTCAATGATCCCCAGCGCAACGCCGCCGATCATAGCCCCCGGAATGCTGCCGATGCCGCCGAAAACGGCTGCCGTAAAGGCCTTAATGCCCGGCATAGCACCGGTATACGGACTGATTTGCGGGTAGGCAGAGCATAAAAGCACGCTGGCAACCGCCGCAAGCCCCGAGCCAATGGCAAAGGTTAGGGAAATCGTCGTGTTAACATTAATCCCCATCAGCTGGGCAGCACCGCGATCCTCAGATACAGCCAGCATGGCCTTGCCGCTTTTGGTATGGTTAACAAAAAGGGTGAGAGCTACGACCAGAATGAGCGTAACCACAATCGTCACCAGCGTTTCCCCGGTGATGCTGAAGCCCAAGTCTAAGGAGAACTTCGGCACAACGGAGGTAAAGCTTTTAGCCGCCGAGCCGAATATCAAAAGAGCCACATTTTGCAAAAGGTAGCTAACGCCGATGGCCGTAATCAAAATGGCAAGAGGCGATGCCTTGCGAAGCGGCTTATACGCAACCTTTTCTATCAGCACGCCTAAAAGAGTGCAGGCTAAAATGCTGATGCAAATGGAAATCCAAATTGGAAAATGCAATGTGGTAATGGCTGTAAACGCCACATATCCGCCTATCATAATGACATCACCGTGGGCAAAATTCAACATCTTTGCAATGCCGTAAACCATGGTATAGCCCAGCGCGATAAGCGCATATATGCTGCCCAAACTAATTCCGGTTATAAAATAGGATAAAAAACTCATAGACTGCATTACCTCATTTCGTGCTGTTGGTCGCTGCGCGGCATACGCAAGGTGGGCAGGTGTGCCGCACAAAATTTTTCACAGCCGCACAGGCACTCCTACCTGTGCGGCTGCAAAATATGTATCATTACATAGCCTTATAGGCACCGTTTTCAATATACATAGCCTTCGGGTCCTTGGTGGGCTCACCGCTTGCATCCCACTGCATGGTGCCGGTAACACCTGCAACCGTAATGTTCTGCATGGAAACCTTCAGCTTTTCACACAGCTCGGACATGCTGATGGTAGCATCTGTTACCTGTGCATCCTCTAAGGCTGCCTTAATGGTATAGATGGCATCATAGGCGTCTGCGGCAAACTGGTTAGGAATTTCGTTGTTATATTTTTCCTTATAGGCTGTTACAAAGGCAACGGATTTTTCGTCGGTTGCATCTGCCGCAAAGGGTGTCAGCAGCATAACGCCGTCAGCCAAGGCCGCATTGTCACCCAACTGGCCGATAATACCGTCAAGACCATCGCAACCAAAGAACTTAACATCCAAATCCATGTTGTCGGCCTGGGTCAGAATCAGAGCGGCTGCTTCATAGTAAATCGGCAGGAACAGAAGCTCTGCACCGCTTTCCTTAACCTTCTGCAGCTGTACGGTAAAGTCTGTTGCAGAATCATCCGTAAAGGCCTCTGCCGTTGTGATGGTCAGGTTGCGCGCCGCTGCTTCAGCTGCAAAGGTTTCGTAAATGCCCTGAGAATATACATCGGAGCTGTTGTAAATAACCGCTACCTTGGAGGCCAGCTGATGCTCTGCGATATATTCAGCAGAAGCGGCACCCTGGTTGGGGTCACTGAAGCAGATTCTAAAGGCATTGTCGTTCTTAATGCACTCTACAGATGAGCCGGAGGGGGTCAACTGGAACATGTTATCCTCCGCTGTTTTAGCGGCAACAGCCACGCAAGGAACACTGGTAACCGTGCCCATCAGCAGCTGAATACCCTTATCCTTTAGGGTGTTATAGGCGTTCACTGCTTTTTCTGCATCATGCTCATCATCCTCAAAGTGGAAGGCCAGCTGCAGGCCGTTTACGCCTCCGGCTGCGTTGATTTCCTCAACTGCAAGGGTTGCACCGTTTTTCACGCCTTGGCCATAGGCTGCGGCTACACCTGTCACGGGGCCAATGCCGCCGATAACCAGCGCATTCTCATCCACCTGTGTCGCTGTGCAGCCTGAAAGTGCAAGAACTGTCATGAGGGCTGCCATAAGGATTGCCATACATTTTTTCATTTTCATTACCTCCATCAAAATAATAGAATAGTATTCTAAATGTACTATTTTGTATAAAATTTGTCAATAGTTTTTTTCATTATTATATCGTTTTCGTTTACAAAATGTGTATATTCAGCAGAAAACATGTAAAAATTTCTTGCTACTGCTATAGGCTGAAGGATACCTCTCCGTCTGCTCTACGCTCTGCCGTGAAATGACAAAAGGGATAACGTGAGCAACCTAAGAACGGACCCTTTGAACCATTTTTCTCCACCAACCGTCCGCCGCATTTGGGGCAAAGGCCTGCCCTGGCCATTTCTGTTTTTAAGGGCATTTGCTGTTCGGGATAGAGGCTGCTTCGCTCCTCGTAGGGCTTCTCAAAATCCTCCGGCAGGGCCAGCCTGTGACGAGCTGTGCACAAAAGCCGGCCTTCCTCTGAGCTGTCAATACAGAATTCACACCGGCTGCAATCAATGTCTAAATTGGCATATGGTCTGCCCCGGTATACACGCACCTGTCGCGGGCAATTCTGCACCTGCCTGCGCTCTCCATGGCAGCTGACCGCAAGCACCTCCGCCGCACGCATAAACCGAGACAGCATTTGGTGTGCACGGATGTTATAAAGCCACGTTTTATGTATGGCATCATGCAGCAATCTGTCTGCAAAATCCGACGCATCCGGCTCTATGGTCATTTCCAGCGCTGAATCGCTTCCGTTCATCAGCCTCTCCTTTACATGTGCGGCCGGATTCACCGCAAGAACAAGACGCTTTTCACCACTGTAGAGAAGGAGTGTCTCCTTCTCTCTTTCCACTCTGTCCACGGCAATCCGCCTGGGCGCCGAGAGCAAAACAGGGGTTTTATGAGAATAAAAGGAAAGTGCAAGCTCCGGTAAAACAAAGGTTTTCTCGGCAATTAAAATCGCCTCAGCACGGGATAATATCATATCCACAGGCTCCCCTCCTCTTGGCTCATCACGGCTCTAAAAGCAGCTGATACAGCTCCGCAAGCCCGATAATTTGAACGCCCAGAGCCTCCGCCTTGGTCAGCTTGCTACCGGCATCACTGCCGGCAATGACGCAGTCTGTGTTTTTAGACACGCTACCGGCCACCGTGCCTCCGTTTTTTTCAATTAAAGCTGTCAATTCGTTTCGGGAAAGCTCCTCAAATTTACCGGTCACCACAAACTTCCTTCCGGCCAGCTTTTGCGTGGCACCTGCTGTTTCCCGGTGCTCCATATTCACGCCGGCCTCACGCAGCCGCCTGATTAATTCCACATTATGCGGATTCTGAAAATAGTCATAAATATTAACCGCGGTTTTTTCCCCAATCTCATGAATGGCCGTCATATCCTCTACGGATAAGGCCATAATGGCCTCCATAGAGGGATAGGCTCTGGCCAACAGCTGAGAGGAGCGCTGCCCGTTTAAACGAATACCCAACGCAAACAAAAGTCGAGATAAATCCCTGTTCTTTGCCTCATGGATAGCGGTCAGCAGGTTCTGCGCAGACTTTTCGCCAAAGCGCTCCAGCTCCAAAAGCTGCTCCATACGCAGGCTGAACAAATCTGCCGCCGAGGAAAGCAGGCCGGCCTCCTTAAGCTGTTCAATCACTGCCGGGCCCAGGCCTTCAATGTCCATCGCATCCCGCGAGGCGAAATGCTCCAGATTCCGCTGCAGCTGTGCCGGACAATTGCTGCCGGTGCAACGATATACCGCCTCACCCTCTGTTCGCTCAATCCGTTCGCCGCATTCGGGGCAAAAATCGGGCATCACAAATTCCCGCTCGGCACCGGTTCTTTCCTCCTTGGCTACCTCTGTGATTTCCGGAATGATGTCTCCTGCCTTTCGCACGTAGACCCAGTCGCCGATTCTAATATCCTTTTCCCGTATATAATCAAGGTTATGCAGAGTTGCCCGCTGCACCGTCGAGCCGGCCACCTGCACCGGTGTCAGCACAGCATTCGGCGTCATGGCGCCGGTACGGCCCACCTGCAAAACGATATCTAAAAGCTGCGTTTTTTTGGTTTCTGCCGGGAATTTATAGGCCAGCGCCCAGCGTGGACATTTGCTGGTAGATCCCAGCTGCTCCCGCTGCTCCAGATCATTCACCTTCAGCACAGCGCCGTCAA
>SVKE01000001.1 GCA_015068615.1 Oscillospiraceae bacterium
TTCTCTGATACAAAGAATAGAGGTTCACAGCAACGACAAATATGACGGTCATTGTCATGTAAAGGTTGATATTTACTTCACCGCCGTTGGAATGATTGATATTCCTGATGAAAAAGAAATATTGGATATAATAAACAAAATCCAAAAAATCTACAGATGTATAAAGTCGGATAACAAGGAAAATGGAGTAGTTCCTTGATTTTGGAACTACTCCATAAAAACTTCCTTATGTGGCTGTAGCAAAAGGCTACAGCCCGTTTTTATACCCTTTCCGCAAGCTACTACTTAAAAAGGCAAGCGCACATGCGCTTGCCTTTTTAAAGCATTTCTACTTTAGAACAAAATAATGAGGAACTGAGAAACGAGCACCACGGCAATCAGTGCAATCGGGTAGGTGGCTGCATAGGCCGAGGCAACATCCTCTGTTTCTGCAACATTAATGAGAGTTCCCAAGGCCGGTGTGCTGGTCATGCCGCCGGTAATGGAGCCTAAATTATTCAAAAGACTCAGCTTCATCACATATTTTGCAAAGATGAATCCGATAATCATCGGGAAGATGGTCATAATTATGCCATATACAAAATACATCACCTGGAAATACTCAATAAAGCTTGCACCGCCGGCTACGCCAGCGCCGATTAAAAAGAGCATGAGCCCCAGCTCTCTAAACACCTTAAGCGTGTGCTCAGTCGGCATGAGACTGATTCTGCCGACTCTGCTAAAGTGACCGAAAATTAATGAGACAAGCAGACAGCCGCCGGTGGTTGTCAGCGAGAAGGTGGTGCCGCTTAAGCCGGAGGAGGTAAGCGGGATTTTAATCATGCCCACAAAAATGCCGATGATGGCGGCGATGGAAAAGGCCGCAAAGCCGAAGCCATCTAAATGTATCAGCTTGCCGGAGTAAGGCTTTTTCGTTGCGCCGTCGGTGGCCTGTACAAGAAGCTCTCTTTCCTTTTGCATATCAGCCCGTAGGAATTTGGGTATCAGCTGTACAAACAGTACCACGCCGATGACGCCGAATATGTAAGAAATGCCGTGCCCCACGGTGACAGCCGCCTCATACTCTGCAGCAACGGTTGCCTTGGCAGCGGAAAAGGCCGGCGTTGAGGTGAGTGAACCGGATAAAAGACCGACAATCATAGCTGTAAATTCCTCATGATTTGCTTCGCCAAGACCACGGCCGAGATAAATACAAGCCGCGGCAGAAATGCCGCCGGCAATAATGATAATCAAGCCTAAGAGTACATATGACTTAAAGTTCTTTTTCATGTTGCTGAAAAACTTCGGTCCGGCGATGAAGCCGACAGAAGTAACGAACAGAATCAGACCCAGATTTTCTACAATTTTTAGCGCCTTTTCTGTGTAGTTCGGCAGCTCGCCAGCCATTTGCGGATAAAAAAAGCAGCCAAAGAGCAGGGCGACGATGAACACGCCGGCTGTTCCTAAGGAAACACCCTTAATGGTGATGCGCCCTAGTGCATAACCAACTGCTGCAATAACAAACACGCTGAACATTAAAAATGTGATGCCGGTGATGGGAATAACCCCGCCAAATAGATTCATTTTCTTCATAGCCTTTCTGCCCGTATAAAATAGGGGAATTTCTGCCTCGGGCCGACAGAAGAATATAATACCCTTAAACTATTATAAGGGAAATGCTTTATTTTGTCAATCTACAAAGTGACAGTATTCCGGCAGGAAAAAGGCGTCTGCATGAGCATTTTCACATAATAAGTCCACCATTAGGGCTAAGCACCTGTCCCGTGATAAAAGCGGCGGTGCTATCTGAAAGATAAAAAACGGCTTCTGCCACCTCCTGCGGAGTGCCTGTTCTGCCCAAGGGCGTTTCCTCACACAGAGCGGCTTTGGCAGCAGCGTCAAGATTTGCATTCATATCGGTCTCAATGACGCCGGGAGCCACGCAATTAACCCGGATGCCGGAGGGACCAAGCTCCTTTGCCAATGCTTTGGTAAAGCCAATGACCGCGGCTTTTGATGCAGAATATGCCACCTCGCAGGAGGCGCCGGTGAGCCCCCAGATGGAGGAGAGGTTAACGATGCTGCCGCTCTTTATATGTACCATGTGGGGGAGCAACGCCTGTGTTAAAAGCATCATACCGCGGAGGTTGACGGCAAAAAGTCTGTCCCATTCTGCCGCTGTGGTGTCACAGAGCATTTTAAAAAGGGCAATGCCCGCATTGTTAACCAGCACGTCCACAGGGCCGACAGCTTTTGCCAGTGCTGCGATTTGTGCCTCGTCAGCAAGGTCAGCACAGAAGGCCTGCGCCTTGCCGCCTGCGGAAGAGATTTTTTGACAGACGGCCTCTGCTGCGTCCCTGTTCTTATGATAATGAACGGAGACCGCATAGCCTGCTGTGCCAAAGCGTTCTGCACAGGCGGCACCGATGCCACGGGATGCGCCGGTAATTAAGACTCTTTTGTCCATGATATTCCTCCCTAGAGAGGGGCTGTCGAATTGCGACAGCCCCTGCTTTTCTTTTCGTAATTTGGATTTTTCTTGCCCCAACGTCAGCGGGTGCCGTAAAATATTTCGTTAAACACCGATTGGGTTTTGCGCACCTTCTCCCGGTATTTAAAGACCTGGTAAAGCATTTCGCCGGCCTGTGCCTTGTTGATGCTCTCATAGGGGCGGAAGGTGTTGTCATCATAGCCGCGGATGATGCCATATGCCTCCATATTTCTCACGGCGTCTCGCGCCCAGCCGGGAATCTGATCAGAATCGGCAAAGTCAAGGTCATCTCTTGCCGGATATAAGAGCTTTAGGCCGTTATCAAGTATTTTAACAGCCTCAGCACGAGTTAAACGGTCAAAGGGCCTCAGGTACAGGCCACCAGCCTCCGGACTGCCGGCAATTAAGCCGTTTTCGTAGGCGGCAATGGCCTGACGCAGCATATAGGAGGGTACATCGGTGTCGGCAAAGGGGTTGCCCTCCAGACTATCCTTTGTTTTAATGCCGAAGATGCTGTTTGCCAGAATGATGAAGTCAATTCTGGTTAAAACCTTATCCGGATAAAAGTAAAAATGCCCGCCGATTTCTTCGCCGACAATGATTCCTTCTGCGCCCAGCATACCTGCAGCATACGCACCCCAGTGCGTAAGCATATCCTCATATTGCAGGGGCTTTTGTGTGGGAGCAGGCGCTTCTGTGGGCTGCGGGGAGGCAGAAGGCGTTTCTGCAGGCGGTGTCTCTGCAGGTGTGTCCGTGGGCTCGGCCGCGGGCGTATCTGTAGGCGTCGGAGAGGCCGAAGGGGGTTCGGTGGTATCCTCTGCCGGTGGCTGCGATGCGGTTGCGGCACCATCGCCAATGGTGATGACAACAGCAGAAGGATAGGGCGAGGAGGAGGAGCCGTAGCTTGCATTCCAGGTGAAAATCGCCTCTCCCGTATAATCCTTTGCCGGCACAAAATTCAGTCGGCCTAAGTCTGCCGTTTTAATTTCTGCGTTTTTAGCGATTGCCTCTGTCCCTAGGCGTAGGGTACCGGCTTTTCCGTTCGTCAGCTGTGTGATGGTGACAGATACGAGCGCGCCGCCCTCGGGGGGATTGACGCTACTGGTAAAATCAGCTGCTGAAAATTGCAGGGTTGTGTTCTTCGGTGTCGATTTTGTAAAATCATTGGCTACAAGCGGGTCGTTGATTCGTTCGGCAAAGGCTGAGAGCCCGCTGAGCGAAAAAACAAGCGCCATGGCCAAGGCAATTGTCTTTTTCATGAGAAACCTCCATAATTCGATTGAATATACGGATAGTTTTTTTGAAAAACACAATTTCTATGTGAAAAAATTCTTGGTAAGGCAGGTATGTTTTTTAGCGACTGGAGGAAATTCCCTGTTGGAATACAAGCTTTCCGAAAAATTGCGGACAGTGAAAATCGGGATTGTCAAGATGAATTTCGTTCCAGCACGCGTAATGCTCAATCTGCGTGTGCTCACCGCATTTGTAAAAATTGGCTCTGCAGTTTGTGGTGATTTGCTTAAAATGGGTTAAAATAAAGTCAAACGGGATTTTATAAAAAAGCTCCCAATGCTTTTGCGTGATGACGCTTTTAATATCAAACAGCTCCTCTGGCACATCCACGGCATGCGTGTCGTAACGGCTTGTATTATAATGAAGATATAGTGTGCCTAGGGGGTTGATTTCAAAATTAAAATAATGATTGTCTGCTTCGTCTGGAGAAAAGAAAAATTCCATACAGCTGTCCTCACAAACCTCGCTGTCACGCTCTGTTCTGCGAGCCAGCAGAGGGCGCTCGTCTGTTTTAAAATGAAGGTGGATGGCTTCATCCGTGTAGACGAGTTGTACCTCAGCGTGAAAAGGGCTTTCCACGCCCGGAAAGGGACTGTAGGTGATGAGCGCAGTCTCTGCGGCTTTAAAGCTTTCTTCTGTCACAGGACCCTGCACCTTTGTAATGGTGTACGTTTTCATGTTCCTTCTCCTTTATATAAATTGGCATATTCCTCTGCCCTGAGCAGAATGCCGATTGTAAGCCGCGGCAGAATGCTGACGAGAGCCTTGTCGGTGAGGTTAATTAGTAGGATTCTTTCTATCTCCTTTTCATTATAAGAAAAAAATGCAGATTTGTAAAGAAATTTATAAAAAGATTTCAGACGGCTGTAAGGTGTATTTTAAAAATGGGGGCTCGATTATCGCGCGGTTTTAAGGCATAGAGCCGCTTCTTCGCATTTTTTATGACATAAAAAGCATAGAAACGCCCAGAAAAATGACGAATATCCGGAGACAGGATTTGCAGCCGTAATAGATGGGCATACTATTGACAGGGCTGGCAGACGATGATACAATACATATGATGAAATTGTGACAGTACAAAAAAGGAAGGTATTTATATGAGCTTGTATACATCTGCCGACCAGCTGATTGGCAAAACACCTCTTTTGGAGCTTGCGCAGCTTGAAAAGACCTTGCAGCTTAAAGCGCGGGTGCTGGCAAAGCTGGAATATTATAACCCCGCCGGATCGGTTAAGGACCGCGTCGCAAGGGCCATGATTGATGAGGCAGAAGCGTCGGGCAAGCTCAAGCCCGGCTCTGTTATCATTGAGCCTACCTCCGGCAACACCGGCATTGGCCTTGCCTCCGTTGCTGCGGCAAGAGGCTACCGCATCATTATTGTCATGCCGGAAACGATGTCCGTTGAGCGCAGATTGCTGATGAAGGCCTACGGTGCCGAGCTTGTTTTAACAGAGGGAGCAAAGGGCATGAAGGGTGCCATCGAAAAGGCGGAGGCGCTTGCAGCCGGCATATCGGACAGCTTTGTTCCGGGGCAGTTTACAAATCCCGCCAATCCGCAAATCCACCGGCTTACAACAGGGCCGGAAATCTATGAGGATACAAACGGCGAGGTGGATATATTTGTGGCTGGTGTCGGCACCGGCGGAACCATTACGGGTGTTGGCGAATATTTAAAATCGAAAAAACCAAACGTTAAAATTGTGGCCGTTGAGCCGGAGAGCTCTGCCGTATTATCCACAGGGCTGGCCGGTTCCCACGGCATCCAGGGCATTGGCGCGGGCTTTGTGCCCGAGGTGCTGAATACAAAAATATATGATGAAGTTATAGCGGTGTCGGATGCAGACGCCTTTCAAACAGGCCGGATGCTTGGAAAAACCGAAGGTATTTTAGTTGGCATTTCCTCCGGTGCAGCGGCTTTTGCGGCTTTGCAGCTTGCCAAACGCCCTGAAAACGAAGGGAAGAACATCGTGGTGTTACTGCCCGATACGGGAGACAGATATCTCACCACGCCTATGTTTGCAGAAGAATAAAACCGGAGATATCATTAAAGATGAGGGGCTGTAGCTTTTTGCTACAGCCCCTCTTAGTCCTCTTTCTTTGCTGCCATGGCCTTCTCAAAGGCTAACTGCATAGCGGTTTTTTCTTCGGTCTGTTCCTTTTTCTGCTGTTTTAAATAGTTCCGGACAAAATGCTTCGATGCACCTTCGCCGGCACTCTCTCTGCGCTTTTGATAGGCAGCCAGTTTTTCCCGGTATCCGCAGGGGCAAATGTATGTCCGCTTGTCACCCTCGCCGAACAGCTCCATGGTTTTGTGACAGTTCGGGCAACGGACGCCGGTTTTTAGGCTGACGTTTTGCCGATAACTGCATTCTCTGTCCTGACAGACCAGCATTTTCCCTTTTTTTCCGTTGACAGAAAGCAGCATCTTGCCGCAGACAGGGCAGGGAGTTGTTGTTATGTTATCGTGCACATAGCGTTTTTCTTCGGTGGCAACGGTTTTTACCAAGGACTGTGTGTAGCCGCGGATTTCGTCAATAAAGTCTTTTTTGCCAGCCTTTCCCTTGCTGATGGCCTCTAGGGTCTGTTCCCACTTGGCGGTGAGCAGTGGCTCCTTTAAATCGGCAGGCACCAGGTTAATCAGCTGGATGCCCTTAGAGGTGGGGACAATGCTCTTGCCGGATTTTTCGATATAAAAGGATGAAAACAATTTTTCAATAATATCCGCACGGGTGGCAGGAGTCCCGAGACCGCTGCCAATGAATTCCCGCATTTTCTTATCTTCGATAAAGGCACCGGGATTTTCCATGGCAGAGAGCAGTGTGGCCTCTGTGTAGCGGGCGGGCGGTGTGGTTTTGCCGCTTTTGATGAGGACGCTTTCGCAGGGAAAGGCTGCACCCTCTGCAAGCTTTGGCAGCAGCTGCTCTTCCTCTTCCTCCTCGTCGGCCACGTCATAAACCGTTTTCCAGCCTCTCTCGAGCACCTCGCGGCCGGTTGCATAAAAGCTGTGGCCACCGGCGGAAAACTCTGCCTTAATTGAGCAGTACTGATAGGCATCAAAGAAGCAGGTTAAAAAGCGCAGCACCACCAGCCGATACATTTTCCGCTCGTTATCTGATAAATCCAGATAATTCACGCCCTGCTCCGTGGGGATGATGGCGTGGTGGTCACTGACCTTGGCATTATTGATACAGCTTTTGCTGATGCTGCGTTTTTCTTTTAAAATCCTCGAGGCAACCGGAGTAAAGTCACCGAAGGAGACTGCACGCACACGCTCTGTCAGCGTGGGCACGATATCCTCTGTCAGGTGGCGTGAATCTGTCCGCGGGTAGGTCAGTGCCTTATGCCGCTCATAGAGAGACTGCATGATGGAGAGGGTCTCCTTTGGAGAAAAGCCATAGAGCTTGTTGGCGTCTCGCTGCAGCTCCGTCAGGTCATACAAATTTGGCGGTGGGGTCTTTTTATTGGTCTTGGTAAGACTTGTCAAGCAAAAATCCTTACCCTTTACGGCTGTGGCAATGGCCTCTGCCGTTTCGCGGTCAGAAATGGCAGAGTGACCGTTTTTGTCACGATATGTGACCGTGAAGGAGCCCAAATCTGCCTTTACGTTATAATAATCCTTAGGAACAAATTTGCGAATGGCATTTTCCCGCTCTACAATGATAGCCAGAGTCGGCGTTTGCACGCGACCGGCCGTCAGCCGTGCGTTATAGCGACAGGTCAGGGCACGTGTCACGTTAAGCCCCACCAGCCAATCTGCCTCGGCGCGGGCTTGGGCAGATTGATACAGGTTTTCATATTCCTTGCCGTCCTTTAAGGCGGCAAAGCCCTCGCGGATAGCCTTGTCAGTCTGCGAGGAAATCCAAAGTCGGCGAATGGGTTTTTTAAAGCCTGCCTTCTGGATAATCCAGCGTGCCACAAGCTCGCCCTCACGCCCTGCATCGGTGGCAATGACCAAGGAGCTGATTTCCTCGCTTTTTAGCAGTCCCCGCACCACGCTGTATTGCTTCTTTGTGGCGGGAATCACCTCCAGCGCCATCTTATCCGGCAGCATGGGCAAATCCTCCATGCGCCAGCTTTTATATTGCTTGCCGTAGTGCTCCGGGTCGGCAAGCGTTACCAGATGCCCCAGCGCCCAGGTGACAATGTATTTGTCTCCGGTGATGTAACCGTTAGCCGGTTTGCGACAGCCCAGCACGCGGGCCAGCTCCTTGCCCACGGAGGGTTTTTCCGCCAGTACCAATATTTTTGACATCATTCATTCTCCTGTATGTAATTATTTTTCTGTGCTTATTGTATCACAAAAAGGCCAGAAGTACAATAAAAATATGAATCCGCCTCTCCCGTCGGGTGCATCTCTAAGCTCGAAAAAAATAGCGGCAAATATGATGTTGGTGTGTATGCCTATAGCTATTTAAAGAGTGAAATGCACCCCGATGCGGGCACGGTATGTTTTGAGCTGCAATGCTACGAGAACGGCTCAGGCGAAAAGTGGGAGCTTTAGGAAATATAGGCATCAATATCCTGAAAGGTTATATCCTTGTGCAATGCCAGATTGATGCCGTTTGCGACCACCTTGGAAACCCGGTCGATTAATAAATCCACATCCTTTGGCGTGACGATGAACTGCTGCAGGGCTTCCGGCACCGACTGCCACAAGGTGGCCCGCCCCTCATCGGGGTCAAAGTCCGGCGCAAGACCCAAAGCTTTGCTCCCGGCTTCTCCGGCGGCGGCCAGAAGGTCTGCCGTGATGGTCACGGCATCAATCACGGTGGGCACGCCCACTGCAATCACCGGCACACCGAGCGTTTCCCGGTTTAAGGCCTTGCGTTTATTGCCCACCCCGGCGCCGGGGGAGATGCCTGTGTCGCACAGCTGGATGGTGGTGCTGATTCTATTTGTGCTGCGCGCGGCCAAAGCGTCAACGACGATGACCGCATCCGGTCGGATGGTATCTGTGACGCCGCGGATCACCTCGCCGGTTTCCATTCCGGTAATGCCCAGCACCCCCGGCGAAATGGCGCAAACCGGGCGGATGCCTTCGTCAATCTGGTCGGGAATGTAGGTATGGAGATGGCGCGTAATCATCAGCTGCTGTACAACCTTGGGGCCCAGTGCATCCGGCGTGATGTTCCAGTTGCCCAACCCCACAGCCAGCACGTTGCTCTTATCCGATAGCTTGAGCAGAGCCATGAGCTCTTCGGCTAAGGCAAAGCAGGCGTTTTCGTAATCGCTGCCCTCAGCGATGTTTAAGTCCTTTAGCTCCAGCGTCACATAATGTCCCCGGGGCTTTCCCATTTTTTGAGCGGCCTCGTCAGATTCTATCAAGACGCGGCTGATGGGGATGCCGTGAAGCTCCTGTTGTGCCATCGTAACGCCGGTGATTTCCGCTGCGGCTTCGGTCAGCATTTCATGGGCTTCAATGGCCAGGTCGGTGCGTATATGCGTCATCGGTTCTGCCTTCCTTCTAATATTTTTTTCTAAATTAGTATGAGAAAAAAATTTTAAAATATGTGGAACCTTTTTTAAAACCCTGCGTCTAAAACAATGTAAAAAGAAAAAAGACGGCAAAACAAGCCGCGAAAAAAGGAGTATGAGAATGAAAACAAAAAAAACAAGCTTAGTTCTGGCAGCCCTTATGGCAACCTGCGTGCTGACAAATGGCGTGCTGGCAGCAGAGGCAGATATTGACGAGCCCGCAGTAGCAGTTGATACCATGGCAGAAGCAACGCATGTTACCTACAGCGGTGTTGTTGCAGAGACCGCCGAAGATGAAGTGGCAGGGCAGTACATACTGTTCGGCGAGGATGAGCGGGCTGACCTGCGTCTGAATGTAACCGAGGAAACTGTCATCATCCATGCAGACGGCATGCCGGCTTCCTTTGAGGACATTGAAAAGGGTGCAGCTGTTGTGGCGTATCATGGTCTGGCCTCCACCTTCAGCCTGCCGCCGCAAAGTGCAGCAGAGGTTATTGTTCTGATGGAAGAGGAAACCACCGCAGCGCCGATTTACGCTACGATTGGCAGCGTCACCGAGACAGAGGAGGGCATCCTGCTTGAAAGCAAGGACGGCTCTTATGTATTCACCATTGTTGAAGACGCTGAAATCACACCCTATAAGACCAGAAACATTGTGACTGCAGCCGACCTGACAGAGGGCAAAAGAATTCTTGCCTGGAGCGAGGTTATGACCCTGAGTCTGCCGGCACAGGTGACGCCTGATAAGGTGATGCTTCTGCCTGAGGCCGTGGCTGTTGAAGACGAAGCAGACAAGGAAGAGGAAATTACCGGTCTGGTTGTAAACGGAAAAGCCTTTGCGGCTGAAATTAAAATTGAGGACGGTGTAGAGCTTCTGCCCATCCGTGTTATCAGCGAGCATCTGGGCTACACCGTTACCTGGAACGGTGAGGAGAGAAGTGTGCTTGTGGCAGATGACGAGAACGCTCTCACAGTTGTTCTGGGAAACAAAAACGTGTCTGGCAAGGAGCGTTCTGAGATGACACTTAGCAAGGAGCCGGTTCTCTTAGACGGCTCAACCTATGTAACGCCTGACTTCTTCGCTCTTTTAACAGGCGATGAAACCATTGTTGAAATCAGAGGCTAAGTCTTGTTGCTGTAAGGCCGTCGGGAGCATCCCGGCGGCCTTGCATATTTCTATATATTTCGGACAGAATAAGAAAGAATAAGAAAAATGAGAAATTTTTGCAAAAAAATATTGACAAAGCTGTATTTATTTGCTATAATAGCATAGTCGTAAATTGAGCGGCAGACAATGACCTTGTATAAGATTTTATCTTCTGCGGTTTTTATATCTTGAGGCCCGTTGGTCAAGCGGTTAAGACACCGCCCTTTCACGGCGGTAACACGAGTTCGATTCTCGTACGGGTCACCAGAAACACCTCTACATTCTTCATTGGATTAAGAGGTGTTTTTTTCATTCGGTCCATAGCAATACGGGGTCTGGCTTTTTGCGCCTTTTACAGAGTATAAGCCTGTGATAACTCTTTACAGGGGAGGTGCAAGCCGACGATTCAACTGATGGTCATGACTGTGCTCGTAAATACTGACGCGAATTATATTGTTTTGTTTACTCAAAAGGCACACAAAAGAAATTTAACCATATATTATTTCTATAATATTTATGCTAAAATGGCATCATGGCAAGGTGTGGTTTTCACAGGGACCGCAAGCAACATAGCCGCCGCCGGAGTATAGAGATAGCGACAATAGGCGCCGAAGTTCTATCAATGAACAGTTATGTATAATTTTTGTGAAGAGCATCACTTTTTGGTGATGTATTTATAAGGGAATAACATTCTAAAGCAAGTGCATATAGGGGGAAGAATATATGAAAAATGTACACGTGATACCTCACAGTCATTGGGACAGAGAGTGGTATATGCCATTTGATTATCACAGAGCATATCTGGTAAAATTAATCGATGAGTGTATGAATTTATTTGAAAATGATAAAGCATATAAGGCATTTCACTTAGATGGTCACACCGCCCTGGTTGAGGACTATCTGGAAATAAAGCCTCAAAACGAGCAGAAAATTAAAGAGTACATAAAAAATGAAAGGTTTGCCGTTGGTCCCTGGTACATCTTGCAGGACGAATTCCTGACAAGTGCGGAAGCCAACATCAGAAATCTATTGGTGGGCATGGATTTAGCCAGAACACTGGGCAAGGTCACAAAGGTGGGGTATTTCCCTGATTCCTTTGGTAACGCAGGGCAAATGCCGCAGATTTTATCTCAGGCAGGCATGAAAGCTATACTTTTTGGCAGAGGTGTAAAATCTGTAGGTATGGATAACGCAGTAATTGAGGATGAAGCCTATGCGTCAAAATATTCAGAAATTTATTGGGCATCGCCCGATGGCACCTGCCTTCCCTCTGTTACACTTCCCAACTGGTATTGTAATGGTATGGAAATACCTAAGGATGCCGATAGAGATTATTGGGATACAACCCTAAAAAATGTAGAAAAATTTGCATCAACCGACGAGCTTTTGTTGCTCAACGGCTGTGACCACCAGCCTGTGCAGATAGATTTATCAGAGGCTTTAGCCAATGCAAGAGAAAAATATCCTGCATACAACTTTATCCATTCCGATATGGAAAGCTATATGGATGCTGTTATCAAGAATCTTCCCGCTGATGTAACAACCATAACAGGCGAACTGATAAGCCAGGACACAAATGGTTGGTTCACTTTAGTCAATACTTGTTCTGCCCACGTTGATCTAAAGGTAATGAACAGAAAATGCGAAATGCTTTTGGAGGGAGTGGCCGAACCGCTATCCGTTATGACACGGGAAATGGGGAAAGAGTATCCCCATGATATGCTTTTGTATTCGTGGAAAACATTGATGAAAAACCACCCTCACGACAGCATCTGTGCTTGCAGCTGTGATGCAGTAGCCGAGGAAATGAGAACAAGGTTCAAAAAGGCGCAGTACTCAGCAGAAGTAATCATACATGATAACCTTGAATATATAAAACAACACACTGATATATCGAAATTTTCAGATTGTGATGCAGTATTTATGGTTGTCAATACAATGTCAAAAGGAAGGTGCGGTTTAATTTCGACAGATGTTGATTTAAAACGTGTATATAAACCGCAAAATGCACCGCAGACCTTTAAAGAATTAAATGACACCATCTACAAGGGCGCATACGAATTGGTCGATGAAGATGGAAACAGATACGCCTGTGAGGTAGCTAACCAAAGAGCACAGTTTGACTATGATTTACCAAAGAGAAGCTTCAGGCAGCGATATATCGCACAGCGTGTAACGGTTTCTTTTGAGGCAGAGGATGTGCCGGCATTGAGCTGTAAGCTCTATGGCTTGAGAAAAACAAGCAAAGCAGAAAGCACAGCCGTGGCAAACAACACCTTGGAAAACAAGTACCTGAAGGCTGTTATACAGGCAGATGGCACAATAGATTTGCTTGATAAAACCACAAACAAGGTATTTCAAGGACTTATGCGCTTTGAAGACACCGGTGATATTGGCTCTGAATATACGTATGTTCCTGCAAACGCAGAACCTATATTGTCAGGCAATAGGAATGCAGAGATTGAACTGATAAGGCAAAATGATTTTGTGACGGAATATAAGGTGACTGTCACAATGAATATTCCAAAGTCGCAGGATAGTAGTGCTGACGAGGAAAGAAATACATATGTTGCACTTTGTGACAGAGTTGGCGGAAGAAGTGATGAATCAGTAGCTTTAAACATCACATCATATTTGACATTAACTAAAAACAGCAGGCGACTAGATGTAAAGACAGTTGTTGACAATAACGCACGCGACCACCGCCTGCGAGTGCTGTTCCCAACGGGATTAAATGCAACTGCGCATAAAGCGGAAACTATCTTTGAGGCACCTGTCCGTAATAATGCTCACAAAGAGACGTGGACCTACCCATCAGGTTGTGAGCACCAGCAGGGCTTTGTATGCATGAGCGATGAGGAAGCGGGTATTGCCGTAGCCAATATTGGCCTTTATGAATACGAAACAATGGGTAACACCATTGCAGTAACACTTCTTCGCGCAGTAGGAGAGATGGGCGACTGGGGAGTGTTCCCCACCGAGCTTTCGCAGGTGCAAAAGACCTTGGAGCTGGAGTATTCAATTATGCCCTATGGCGATGAGGCTGACATATATACTGATCTTTCTGCGTTCCAATATCCAATGCTTACAACACAGATTTTTGAGTCAAACGAAAATAAATTAAATAAGGAAACCCTGGTGTGGAGCGGAGACTATTTAAAAGCCTTTGCATTTAAAAACAAGATGAATGGGAAAGACATTATAATGCGCTGGGCAAACTATTCAAATGATGAACAGATACTCACAATTAAGAAAACCAAGGTAATAGATAATCTGTATAGAAGCAATGTAATAGAGGAAAAAGGAGAAATGCTTTTTGAAGAGGGTGGCGAGTGGAAAATCTCCGTTAAGCCTTACGAAATTATTACAGTTGGAGTGGTGAAATAATGAAGCTGGTTGATTTGGTAAATATCAAGCAAGGTACAGACTCACGTCAAAGATACTCAAATGGCAACACCTTACCATTGGTTCAGCAGCCTTATGGTTTTGCAAGCTTTGCTCCGCAGACGGATTCGAGTCGCGGAAACTGGTTTTTTAACCCCGAGGACTGTAGCTTTGAGGGCATACGAATCACACGTCAGCCAAGTCCGTGGATAGGCGAGCAGGGGGCAGTATGTATAATGCCGCAATTCGATATTCCCTGTGAGCATCCCAGCATGCGTTGGTCAGGGATAAGACCCCGTGATGCAGTTCTTATGCCTCACTATATGAAATATGATTTGTTGAGGTCGCGCGCAACAATCGAGCTTACTCCTACAAACAGCGGTGCTTGTATAAGAGTGAATTTTAAGGATTCTAGCAGAAATAATTACATTTCTGTCTTGCCTGTTGACACGCCTTGTGAGTATGAAGTGGATGGAAATATTGTGTCGGGCTATACAGAGTGTGTATCCAAGCAAAAGGAAAGAAAAAACGCAAAGGTATACTTCGTTCTTGAATTTTGCGACGGTCATATTTCTAATGTATTGTTAAGAGAAGGTTCGGCTCACATAAAGGCAGAGGTGCAGAATATAGAATTTAAGCTCTCCACATCCCTGATAAGTGTGGCCCAGGCGAAGCAAAATCTAAGACGTGAGCATACTTATGGCTGCTTTGATGATTTAAAAGAGAAAAACGAAAAGAACTGGGAAGAGTATCTTTCACGTGTTATCATCAAAACTGACGACGAGGATACAATGCGTACATTCTACTCTTGTATGTACAGGTTTTTGTTGTATCCGCACAAGGCGTATGAGCTTGATGAGCATGATAATCCCATACACTATTCACCAGGTAAGGATTGTGTGGTAAGCGGTTATCATTACACAGACAACGGCTTTTGGGATACATACAGAACATTTTATTCTTTGCTTGCGCTAGTGGACTTTGATGAGTACAGAAAAATATTGGACAGCTTCATAACCGATTATGAAAATGACGGATGGCTTCCCAGATGGACGGCCACAGAGCCAAAAAACTGTATGCCGTCCACTATGATAGATGCAGTACTTGCTGATGGTGCTAAATACAGAGCCATTCAAGGAGAAAGACTAGAAACAGCACTTGAAGCGATGATTAAACACGCAAATGTACCATCTGAATACAAAGAGTTTGGCAGAACGGGTTGTGTAGAGTATACACGCCTTGGCTATGTGCCTAATGATGAGTATAGAGAAAGCGTAAATCTTACACTCGATGCCGCCTATGGTGATTGGTGTATAGCGGAAATTGCTAAAATTCTTGGAAAAGAAGATATAGAGGCAGAATATCGCAAACGCTCAAAGAGTTATAAAAATATATTTGATAAAGAAACAGGATTTATGAGAAGTCGTAATAAGGCGGGGGAATTTCGCGCGGGCTTTTCCCCTGAAAGCTGGGGACTTGACTACACAGAGGCAAGCGCATATCAAACAAGCTTTGCTGTTCAGCATGATCTTGAGGGATTGGCCGAGCTCCATGGCGGACGAGAAAAGCTTGTGAAAAAGCTTGATGAGTTTTTTGATACACCGCCCGTGTATCTTCCTGGTGGCTATGGCAACGAAATCCACGAAATGACTGAAATGGCGGCATACGACTTTGGGCAGTGTGCAATTTCCAATCAGCCAAGCTTCCATATTCCGTTCATTTATGCATACTTTGGTGAAAATGAAAAGTGTGAACATTGGGTAGAAAGACTTTGCCGGGAGGGATTTTCTTATCGTGATGATGGTTTTCCCGGGGATGAGGACAATGGCACGATGGCAGCGTTTTATATATTTTGCTGTATGGGCCTTTATCCCCTTACACCGGGCAAGGCAGAATTTGTTCGTTTCCGTGGGTTGGCAGATGATGTAAAAATTAACGGATTACCTCTTGAGGCAGCCATAGAAAAGGCGGTAAAATAAACACGTTTTGCCTATGATTTTGACAACGACTTTATCAGCCTCCCACTCATCTGCGTTTACATTCATGGCAGGCAAAAGAGCAAGCATTTTGAGATGAAAAATAGGAGTGAATTTTTACATCAACGACTAACAGTAACGTTAATATTATAACAATACATAAGTAGGGGGCTGTAGCATTTGGCTACAGCCCCCTTAGCATAGATACAATTTTAAAAATTTTCCCATCTCCGGTTGCTATGCAAAAATTTAAGAAACAACAAGCAAAAAGCCCTTACGTTCGCCTGCATAAAGCTTGTCAGCAGTAAATGCTTTAAAACATCATTTGTTCTATATAATTCTTGCTAAAGAGCTTGTTTGAAGACAAATCTTCATTCAGCAATCAGTTGTCATAATATTCCTCTACTGCGCCAAAGAACGCTCTTATATTATCCCATGGAGAAAGAGGTGGAATGTCACAACCTGAGGAAATGACAAAATTGGGGCTGGAACAGCATTTTTTCATAACGTCCAGCGTTGCATTTCTGATTGATTCAGGGGTTCCGCCGAAGAATTCTGCCGACGGACTGATATTTCCCATAACAACCGTGTCAGAAGGGATTTTGGAGAGCATTTCTGCCATGTCTATTGAGTTTCCGAAATGGTATGCCGCAGAGCCTGTGGCAAGGATTGAGTCTATCATGGCAATTGTGTTGTCTCCGCAGTTGTGGTATATAACAATAAAGTTGTCGTCCTGAACGCTGTCAACAATTTTCTTCACATACGGACTTGAAAACTCGCTTTCAAGTGCAGGAGACAAAAGTCCCGCAACAGGCTCGGCAAGCATAATTCCGTTTGCACCTGCAGCCTTGTAAGCCTTGCAGTATTCAATAATAAACGCGGTGGCCTTTTCAAGAACGGTGTGAACCATTTCGGGCTCATCGTAGCAATCCATCATTACTTCGGTTACATCAAGAAGCCTTGCCGCCAGTGAAAACGGACCTATTGCCCCGGCGAATACCGGTCTGTCGGTTATTTCTTCAACGGCTTTTTTTATAGCGTCTATATAGAGGCCTGTGCGGCAGGCGCCTATGGGAGGAATTTCAAGAGCCTCCGCTTCATCCAGGTCGTTTACAACCCGGCCTACTACGGTAGGCACCTCGCCGTCGAACACCTTTATCTGCGAGCCGAAGCATTCTGCCTCAACAGAAAGGTCCATCAGGCTGACAGATGCCGCAGCATCTGTGATGTCGGCAATCTTCTTCATGCCCTCTGCCTGAAACTCGCTGCTTGAAATAAGCTCCTCTACGGTAATTCCCAGAAGCTGTATAGATGGGAATGAAAGTATTGGGAGCGCCTTTTTTGTTTCGGCATTTTTCAGCTGCTCCAGCCATTTGCGCATATTCCGTTTCATGTGCCATACATTCCTTTCAAGAAAATTAGTTCTGTGAACAGAGCTCAACCGCAACGTCTGCGGCGCTTGCTGCATCGAAGGTGTAGCGGTCTGCACCTATCTTTTGGCAGAATTCTTCTGTTATGGGAGCACCGCCTATCATAATTTTCACCTTGTCTCTAATGCCTGCTTCGGTCGCTTTCTTTACAACGTCTTCCATAACGCCCATCGTTGTGGTGAGGAGTGCGGAGCAGCAGATAACCTGGCAGTCTTCCTCAATTGCTGTCTTAATAAAGGTTTCGGGCGCTACGTCTGTTCCCAGGTCAATAACCTCAAGACCCTTTCCTTCCATCATCATTTTTACAAGGTTCTTTCCGATGTCGTGAAGGTCGCCCTGAACAGTACCGATACATACTTTTCCAGCGGTCTCAATGCCCTCTGACGCAAGCAGAGGCTTTAAGAGCTGTGCGCCCATACTCATGGCTCTTGCTGCAAGAAGAACCTCGGGCACGTAGATTTCGTTGTTTTTGAACTTTTCTCCGATTACGCTCATGCCAGCAAGAAGTCCTTCGTTCAAAATCTGTTCTGCCGGAATTTTCTCGTCAATGGCATTCTGCACAAGCTCTTTTACGATTTTTGCCTTTCCAATCTGTAGGTTTTCCGAAATTTCTTTAAGAATAGTCATAATTTCCTTTCCTTTCAAATAATTTATATTTTCATTTTTGGGTTCGGGTGGGATACCGTTTTCTCTTTCGCTCGTTCTGTACTGATATGGGGTCATGAGCGTATGAGATTTGAATAACTGATAGAACGACGGCACGTCCTTAAGTCCGCATTCGTGAACTATCTGTTCGATGGTAAGAGAGGTGTCTCTCAGAAGTCTGCATGCCTGCTTTAGCCTCACACTGCGCACATAATCCGAAAAATGCTCGCCTGTGACCTTTTTGAAAATCCTGCTCAAATATGATTTGCTGATATAGAGGTCAGAAGCAATTTTTTCAAGAGAGATATCCTTGCAACGGTAATTGTCCATTGCTATTCTCATTGCCTGAAAAACCATAATTCTGTCCTTTGACCTTACCGATTCGGCAACGATTGTGGTCTTACGGTCGTTTGCATATCTCTTTAAGAGGATGAGAAGCGTGGTTAAATGTGCTCTAACGGCGCTTTCCCACTCGTCTTGTTTTTTCTCTATTTCGCTTCCGATGCTTAAGCAGATTCGCTTTACTTCCTCCAGCGTATATTGTGTCAGCATTACGTAGGCGATAAGCGCATTGTCCTTAAAAATGCCGTGGCAGTATCTTTGACTGTCAGGGGAGATGATGTCCGCATCAAGTAGAGCCGAGGGGTCGAAAAGTATATTGCAAACAGTAGGGCGTTCGTTTTCACTTTTTGCAAAAAATGAGTGTGGTACGCCCGCGTTAACGATATACACGTCGCCGGTATTGCACTCGGACTGTTCGTTTAAGCAGCTATGTATTCCGCTTCCGGCGGTCACTATGCTTATTTCCACAAATTCGTGAAAATGTAGTTGCGACAGAGCAAACTCAGGTTCGTAAATGCTTGACGTTGTATCAATGTTATGGTAGACAGGAGCGCCTTTTGGCCGGTTATTTTTCTCCAAAAGACGGGAATTGTCCTCGTATTCAAACATGTTGGATCACATCCTTGAATTTACTGGTACTTTCGCATCTGACGCCAGATGTCGAGTATCATCTCATATCTTTCGGCCGGCATTCCCTTAAACGGCGTGTTGCTAGTTGCGAAAATATATCCGCCATTTTCTGCTCCATAGGTCAGACAGTATTTCGCACTGTCAATTACCTCCTGGTCTGTACCTGTCTGTAAAGCGGCACAGTGTACGTTCCCGCAAAGACAAACCTTGTCACCATAGAGCCTCTTGACTTCTCTTATATCAACTCCTGCCATGGGGTCGAGCGAGTGAAGTGCGTGAGGGCCTGCCTGGACCAGACTCTCTATGATGGGCATGATATCGCCGTCTGTATGTTTAATCACATACAGTCCGGCCTCTCTGCCTGCCTTGCATATGTCCGCAAGGTATGGGGTGATGAATTCGTCAAACATGGCAGGTGACAAAAAGGGACCTGAATTGTAACAGTAGTCGCTGCACAACATCACTACGTCAAGCCCTGCTTCCTTCTGACGTTTATTCTTTTCAATTGCACTTTCGCACATTGCCTTTGCTTCAGCATGAAGCTCCTCCGGTTCGTCGGAAATGCGGTATACAAAATCATACATTTCCGAGCCTGGCGGAATTGCAAAGGTTCCATCTCCGTGAGTGCAGAAAAGGCGGGTGTCTCCAAAATGCTCGCGCAAACGTTTGCGGAAGGCCTTGGTAACAGGGTGGTCCGGTTCCTCCCAGTAGGGAGAAAAGACTGAGATTATAGCGTGGTCAAGTCCCGGTTTTGCATCCTTTTGTTCGTCGCCGGAAATTGCCGCTCCGCCTATGTCGTATGCAGTGCCTGCGCCAAACACTCTTGCATATTTGTCGGCAAGGTCACATGCTGCCTTTTCCACTTCAAGAGGAGAGAGCTTGCAAAAATTTTCGGGATTGAAGATAGGGTCTTCAAGCGGATATCCGTACAACTCCTCTGATATTTGTACATGTAATTCAAAAGTCGGAATTTCGTCTGGCTTTCCAAGATTGAGTGCGCATATAGCACGTTTTGCAGGTGTCCAAATTGTTGACATGAAACAATCACAACCCTTCATTATTTACATATTTGTCCTAAATGTTCTGGAATGGTGAAAGCATGTGATACATCAAATGCGTATTTGCTTTCACATTCCGTTGCTAAATCCCGTTTGCGGTTTATTTTATCAAAAAGGCCTGCTATAACTCAGCCGCAGACAGGTTGGCAGTCATCAATTTTTTAATATAACCCTGCAGAGCCTTTCTATACCGGTTATGCTACTTACAGCCTTTGTGAAAGTCGCATCCACCTATGACATTATTTTAGCATATTTTTTTCAGAAATGAAATATGGTTTAATTTCTTTTGTGCAATTTGACGGTAAACAAAACCATAGACTTTGTGCCGGTGCTTGCGTACCTATTGATTGTGATGAAACAGATTATGCAACAAATCCTCTCTGGCGCCTAAAGCTTCCCTGTAAATCTTATGAAGGCAGCCATTTGTATTTAAATTAGGGCAATCTTTTTTATAAACAGCCTTGAAAAATATAATGTCCTATGGTACAATAATAAGGTCAATTTAACGATGCCTTTAGGCATAAAAAATAGGAGTGAAAAAAATGAAAAAAATCATTGCGTGCATCTGCACTCTGGCGATACTGCTGTCATCAACAGGCGTTCTGGCGAGCGAGGGCTATGAGGTGCGAGAGGAAATGGCAGCGTCCTATGGTTCGGCGCTGTATGTCGGCGAAAGTGCGGCGTTACAGGAATACGCCAATAAAACCGGTCTTCATGACTTTTCCTATGGTTATATCGTGACCTATCAGGGCGGCTTCGGCGGCGGCGGGGCAGATGCCTCCATTTCCGTTGAGGATACGCAGGGCTACGAAAAATTGGTTTTTGACGCGAGAATTATAGCAGATGATTTTTGCACTGTTTCGGAGCTTAACAGCGCTATGTATCCTGGAGAGGAGGGCGTGGAGCTGGAACTTGTATATCCCGAGACAAGAACGGGCAGCGTTAGAGTCAGCCCCCATTGGGATGATGAATATTCTCCGAGCGCTACATATCCCGAGGTCAGCTTGACCGAGTACTGGCAGCACTACGAAATGGACATCGCAGATTTCAGCCGTTTTCGCTTATATATAGATGCTCTGGGTGCCGCGCAGGGAGCCGGCGAGCTGTGCGCTGTTATAGTCGCAAATGTGAAGCTGACATCCGGCAAGAGCAGTGCAGAGATTGTGGACAATCATACGCCCGAGGATGAGGGTTATTACAGAATGACAGAGCCAAGTGACTGGGCCAAGAAAGAGGTAGAAAAAGCCCATGCATATGGCATTATATCCGAAAACAATCTGGTTGTGATTAATTTCCAAGCGCCTATAAAAAGGGAACATTTTGCGCAGTTGATTGTGAATTGCATCACCGCTCTTAAGGGCACAACGGCAGAGGAGGAATATATAGCCGGGATAGAAGAAGGAAGATTTGTTACTTTTGATGATACGGCCAGTATCTATGTAAGGGTTGCAGCGTCCCTAGGCATTGTTAATGGTGTTGGCGACAACATGTTTGCACCCGAGCAGAGAATTACACGTCAGGAAATTGCGGTTATGATGCATAGAGCCATCAAATATATGGAATCGCTCAAGGGTGTTTCCTACGCGGCAGAAAGCACGGATTTAAGCGCTTATGTGGATGCAGATATGGTCGCAGATTGGGCCACTACGGCAGTTGGTACGCTGGCTGCAAATCGTATCATGAACGGCACCAGCGACACAACCCTTTCTCCCCTGGACAATACAACGGGTGAGCAGGCCATCGCTTTAACGGTTAGAATCTTTGAGATGATGCAATAAGCTTTGTTTTATATGTTGCGCAAAAGAGGCTGTAGCAAAACGCTACAGCCTCTTTTGTCCGGGAGAGCACAGAGGCTCTCCCCTACGATTCCACCTCGTCAGTCACCTGTCGGTGACAGCTTCCCCTCAAGGGGAAGCCTTAGTAAGTGCTCGAGCCATGGTCGTACAAGAATCGCGTTGCGCTTCGGCTGCTACGACGAACTCCATCGGAAGTTCTCACCCTCCGGACGAAAAAAAGAACTTATCCTTTTAGGATAGGGCCGCGCCCGTCGAGATACTCTGCGCCGGTGTATTTTCGACCGCTCCTAGCGGTGCCCGAAAATACCTACCGTGCTCGAGACTCCGCAGACCGAATCGCGTTGCGCTTCGGCTGCTACGACGAACTCCATCGGGAGTTCTCACCCTCCGGACGAAAAAAAGAACTTATCCTAAAAGGATAAGTTCTTTTTTTGGCGCGCCCGGAGAGATTCGAACTCCCGACCTACTGGTTCGTAGCCAGGCACTCTATCCAGCTGAGCTACGGGCGCAAGGTGGTTCTTTTTGAACAACATAGGTTATTATACCACAATCTTTTTGGAAATGCAAGTATTTTTTTAAAAACTTTTGCTTAAAAGCGCAAGCTTCGTCGTCGGGCCCAAACGGAGAGCACGAGTCCGATGGCAATGAAATTCGTAACGGCGCTGGAACCGCCATAGCTCAAGAAGGGTAGGGGAATACCGGTCACCGGCATGAGGCCGATGCACATGAAGATGTTTTCGATGGCATGGAACATAAACATGGCAGTGATGCCGATGCACATGAAAAAGCCTTGCTTATTTTTGGCGCGGGTGCCGATGTGCAGGCAACGCACGATCAAGAGCACCAAAAGCAGCACCACCAGGATAGAACCGATAAAGCCGAATTCCTCTCCGATGACGCCGAAGATAAAGTCCGTTTCCTTTTCCGGAAGCATAGCCAGCTGGTTTTGGGGGCCATGCATATAACCGCGACCCAAAAACTCACCGGAGCCAATGGCAATTTTAGACTGCAACACCTGATAGCCTGCGCCGCTTGCATCACGCTCAGGGTTTAGGAATACAAGAATTCTTTCCCGCTGATAGGGGCGCATCAAAACAAACCACGCAAAGGGCATAAACACCAAAAAGGCGCCCAGTCCACCAAAAATATATTTATAGGAAAGGCCGGCCGCAAACAGCATGCATAAAAACATAAATAAAAAGACCAGTGCTGTTCCTGTATCGTTTTGCAGGATGATCAAACCGGCCAAAACGGCAAAATGCAGGAAGAGCTGCGCCAGAATTTTTGGGTGGTTTACACTTTCCTCAAGCTTTGCAAGCGTCGAGGAAAAGGTGATGCAAAAGGCCAGCTTCACAAACTCGGAAGGCTGAATGCTGATGCCGCCTATGCGGAACCAGCTGTTGGCGCCGGTTTCCTCCTTGCCCTCACCGAAAAGCAGCACAAGGATAAGCACAGCGATGCTGGCAAAATAAATATACTTCACAAAATCCGAATAGGTTTCATAGTCAATGGCCGAAACAATCAGCATCAAAACAGCGCCCAGTCCTACAGCAAGGGACTGGACAATAATCTGCCGACTGCTTTCGGTGCTTTTCGTGGCGCTGGCAATCATTAAAATGCCAACCAGAGCCAGCGCTGCCGTTATGGCAATCAGCACATAGTCGAGCTCTTTAAAATGTCCTCGTAATTCCTTCATGGTGTTATCCTCGGTTATTTAAAACATATTTAATCTTATTATACCAGTTTTTTTCCATGTCGTAAAGAGAAATTTTAATTTTTTTATGGACTTTGTTCTTTTCTTGTGTTACAATATATATCATAGCCGATTCCGTAAATTTATCCGGTAACAAGGGAGGAGTCATCATGACGGGAACACAGCTGCCCAAGGCGTGGAGTGATCTGGAGGATAAAATGGCCTTTATGCCGGCGGTTGTCAAGACAATCGAAAAAATTCACGATACCAGCTGGAGTATGAATCCGAACAGACATGATCACTACGAAATGGTTTATATCAAAAAAGGAACAGCCACGTTCGTGATTGATGGCGTGGATCTTAATATGGTACCCAATTCGGTGGTGATTATCAAGCCGGAAAAAACCCACAAATTTATTGTGCGTTCGGAGGCCTGCGAGTTTATTGTGCTTTACTTCAAGCTGAAAACACAGCAGGAGCAGGGCAACCATGATTCGCTAAAGGATTTTGTGGAATACATGGAGGATGACTCCAGCGGCGCCTATCTGTATTTGAAGCTGGGTAAAAAAAATGATATTGTGAACGTGATGAACCGAATCCTGCGAGAACGCGTGAAATATCAGGTTTGGGGCGATTTTTTGAGCGGTCTTTTAACGATTGAGCTGTTTGTGCTGCTGTCCCGTGCGCTGCGGCAGGAATGGGAGCAGAGCGCTAAGAATCGTAATTTAAAGCTGCACGAGCTTTTGCATATTGCCAAGGAATATATTGACAACAATTACGTCAAAGACCTGACGCTTTCTCAGGTGGCGAAGTATATCTACCTGTCTGACAGCTATTTTGCCCATTCCTTTAAGGATAAATTTGGCATTAGTCCCAAAAGCTACATATTAAAGGTCAGAATTGAGGAGGCCAAAACCCTTCTGGAGAGCACAGATTTAAAAATTGCAGATGTGGCTCTCTCGGTGGGTTTTTCCAGCCAGCAACGGTTTAATGACATATTTAGAAAGTACACGGAAATGACACCGCTACGCTATCGGAATATGAAAAAGAAGGAACGACTAAATAGGGATTAAATGAATTTAAAAACAACAATAATTGCATAAAGAATCGAAAGAAAAGGAAAAATGGATATAGTGCAAAAATCAGTTTGTCTAATCTGCGCTATTTTGCGTCCATCGCCAAAGGGGCTGTAGCATTTTGCTACAGCCCCTTGCTTTGTATGGATGTTATTTTTCTGCAGTCAGCCTTTGTGCGACATCGGAAAACCAATCGGCCTTAAGGCTTTCAATGGTACCTGCATCACAGGCTGCGGCCAGTGCCGGGTCAATGGGAAGCCGTGCCAGAACAGGCAGGTTATAGCCGGCGGCAATTTCATCAATGTGGCTGTCGCCGAACACGGCATAGTCCTTTCCGTTATCCGGACATGTAAAGTAGGAGAGATTCTCCACCAGTCCCAAAATGGGAATGTTCATCAGCTGTGCCATGCGCACGGCCTTTTCCACAATCATGGAGACCAGCTCCTGGGGGGAGGTAACCACAACAATGCCGTCTACGGCGATGGATTGGAACACCGTCAGCGGTACGTCGCCGGTGCCCGGCGGCATATCAATAAACATATAGTCAATATCGCCCCAGATGACATCTGTCCAAAACTGCTTGACAGTTCCGGCAATGACCGGACCGCGCCAAACCACAGGATCGGTCTCGTTTTCTAAGAGCAGGTTAAGAGACATAACCTTCACGCCGTTTTTGCTGGCGACGGGGTAAATGCCCGATTCATCACCCACTGCCTTTTCCGTAATGCCAAAAGCCTTGGGAATGGAGGGGCCGGTAATATCCGCATCTAAAATGGCGGTGCGGTAGCCCAGTCGGTTCATGGTGACTGCCAAAAGTGAGGTGACAAGGCTTTTGCCCACGCCGCCCTTGCCGCTGACAACGCCGATGACCTTTTTAATCTGGCTTAAATCATGGGGCTTTTCAGAAAAATCATGAGTAGCATGCTCACAGCCCTGACAAGACTCCTTGCCGCAGGATGAGGCATGTTCACAGGTTTGTGCCATTTTTTTCTTCCTCTTTTCGTTTTGAAGTTATTTACTATATATTTTATCACATAAAACCTCATGAGTCAAGATGCAGAGAGTCGGGGCTGTAGCAAAATGCCCAGACCGTGCAAACTCCATTCCGTATTTTCTAACATTCCTGTGTAGATGACATTACATTGCCTGCAGGCAAAAAAGCCTGCATGAGGCAGGGCCTTTGTGGTAAAATAATAGAGGTGTTATAATGAAGAAGGGAGATCCCGTTATGTCTTTTATTCACGAGGATTTTATGCTACAGAATGAGGTGGCCAAAAGGCTGTATCACGAATATGCCGAAAAGCTGCCGATTATTGATTATCACTGCCATTTAAGCCCAAAGGAAATTGCGGAGAACCATCGTTTTTCAAATGTGACTGAGCTGATGCTGGGCGGTGATCATTATAAATGGCGGGCTATGCGCTCTGCCGGTGTGGAGGAGGACTATATCACCGGCACGGCAGACCCCCGGGAAAAGTTTAGAAAGTGGGCGTGGGTGGTGTCTCTGCTCATTGGGAACCCTCTTTACCATTGGACGCATTTAGAGCTTAAGCGGTATTTCGGGATTGATAAAACCCTTTCGCCGGAAACGGCAGACGAGATGTATGATATCTGTAACGAAAGGCTGAAGGAGGATGCCTTTTGTGCGCAGGAGCTTATTCGGCGTTCCGGCGTGGAGGCTCTGTGCACCACGGATGACCCGCTGGATGATTTGGCCTTTCATAAAGAGCTGGCCGGCACCTTCCCGGTTAAAGTGTTGCCCACCTTTCGCCCCGATAAGGCGATTCATATTGATAGGGATACCTTTCTGCCTTATATGGAGAGAACCGGTGTCAAAACCCTGGATGCATTAAAGAGCTTTATGCTGAGTCGGCTGGATTATTTTCAGGAGGCCGGCTGCCGTCTGGCAGACCACGGCCTTGATGATATGGTGCCGTACGCCGAGGGCGATGCGGCCGAGGTCTTTAAAAAAGCACGGGCCGGTGAAGTGATTACGGCACAGGAGGCTGAGATTTATAAAACGGATATGAGTCTGTTCTTCGGCAAGGAATATGCCAAGCGTGGCTGGGTGATGCAGCTGCATATCGGTGCTATGCGCAACAACAATACAGTGATGTTTCATAAGCTTGGTCCCGATGCGGGCTTTGATTCGTTAAATGACAATGCCATTGCAAGGCCGCTCTCACGGCTTTTAGACGGCATGGAAAGGGAGGACCTTTTGCCGAAAACCATTTTATATACGTTACATCCTAAGGATAATTATGTGCTGGGTACCATGCTGGGCAATTTTCAGAAGGCGCCCCACTTTGGCAAAATTCAGTTTGGCTCCGGCTGGTGGTTTAATGACCAGCGGGATGGCATGGAGGCCCAGATGCGATCGCTTGCCAATTTGGGAATGCTGGCGTCCTTTGTCGGCATGCTGACGGATTCCCGCAGTCTGCTTTCGTATCCGCGGCATGAATATTTCCGCCGGATTCTCTGCAACCTGATCGGCACCTGGGTTGTAAACGGCGAATTTCCTGAGGATGATAAGCAACTGAGAATCATCGTTGAAGGCATTTGCTATAAAAATGCAAAAAAGTATTTCAGCTATTAAGCAGGACTGACAAAGAGGAGGGTCCGGCAATAAACGCGTGTTTTAATAAAGACCTAAAGGAGGAGGGCGTGTAAAGTCGAATTTTGACGATTTTATACTAAATTTACAATTTGTTCATAGCCTATTCAAAAAAATATATTAAGATACAATTAGGGTGTTCCTTATTCGTTGTGGAGCTATCCAATTTCCTGAAAACACCAAGGAGGAAAGCCTTATGGATGAAAACAAGACCTTTGAATATGCATCAGAGACAGAGGTAGAGCGCATGGACATGGCAGCGGAGAAGCATCATGAATGGTTCGCTGATGATTTTGAGGTGCATTTTAAACGCACCATCCCCCGGCACCGGGCCTTATCCCTTTACCGGCCGAAGGAGAAAAAGCTGCGGCGACTGTTCCGGCATCCCGTTTTTGCAGCGGTGATCAGCTCGCTTTTAACCTGCTGTATTTGCTTGGGTATCTTTTCTGCCGTATACCGTCCTGAGACAGAGGGAAGTGTTTTGCCCCAGCCGGGAGAGGCCGTTCGGGCCATGGGCTATAGCGGCGATGTTGTGAAGCTTGCCACCGGCGCCATCGGTGGTTCTTTAGGTATTCCGGAGATATATGACCTTGCCTCGCCTGCGGTGGTCAGCATTCAGTGCAAAAGCGGCAATGGTGGATATGTGCAGTCGCAGCTTTCCAGCGGCTCGGGTATTATCCTGCGGCAGGATGGTTTTGTTGTAACCAACAATCATGTGATAGACGGTGCCGGTGAAATTACGGTCGTTACCATCGCCGGACAGAGCTTTACGGCAGAGGTTGTCGGTTCGGATGAGCGGACAGATTTGGCGGTTTTAAAGGTCGAGAGCGATGCAGCCCTCCCCTTTGCAGAGCTGGGTGACTCTGCCACCCTGCGTGTGGGCGAGATGGCACTTGCCATTGGCAATCCCCTGCGTGAAGAGCTGGCCGGTACGCTGACGGTGGGCTACATCAGCGCCATTAACCGCAGTATGGAAATTGACGGCAAGCAGATGACTATGATTCAGACCGATGCTGCCATTAACCCCGGTAACTCCGGCGGTGCGCTGCTTAACATGCGGGGTCAGGTCATCGGCATTAACACGGCAAAATCCACGGGCTATGACGTGGAGGGATTAGGCTTTGCCATTCCTATTAACGAGGCCAAGCCCATCATCGAATCCATCATTCAGCACGGCTATGTGACAGGGCGCGTGATGATCGGCATTAAGGGCCTTTCCGTCACGGAGGCTATTGCCCGCGCAAATAACCTGCCTACCGGTGTGTACGTACAGGAGATTGTTGACGGCAGCGCGGCCGAGAAGGCCGGTGTTCGCACCGGGGATGTCATTCAGGCCTGTGAGGGGCAGGAGGTCAAAACCATTGACGAAATTAATAAAATCCGCGATGCGCACAGCGTGGGTGATACCATCACGATAAAGGTAGATCGGAACGGGCAGACTCTGGAGCTCTACGTGACCCTGCAGGAGGAAAAGCCCACAGAGGCAACACCGCAGCCGCAGCCACAGCAGTACCAGCAATATCAGCAGATTCCCTTCCCCTTCTCTTGGTTTGGCTGGTAAATAAAACAGATTGTGAATTTTATATGAACCCACTTGACAAATTAGAATAATATGGTACAATGATATTAGCACTCTTGATGCAAGAGTGCTAATATTTGTTTTTGGAGGCGCATCCCATGGCAAAAAAAGCATTTAAGTCGGAGTCGAAGCGGCTGCTGGAATTGATGATTCATTCGATTTATACACACAAGGAGATCTTCCTGCGTGAACTGATTTCAAACGCCAGTGACGCGATGGACAAGCTGTATTACCGCACGCTGTCTGATGAGAATTTGGCCTTTAACAAGGAGGATTTTTACATTAGACTTGAGGCAGATAAGGAAAATCGCACGCTCACCATCACCGATACAGGCATTGGCATGACCAAGGAGGAATTGGAGGCCAATCTTGGCACCATCGCAAAAAGCGGCTCTTTGCAGTTTAAAAAGGAAAATGAAAAGCTGGAGGATATTGACATCATCGGGCAGTTCGGTGTCGGCTTTTATTCTGCCTTTATGGTGGCCGACAAGGTAACGGTGACAAGCCGCGCTTTAGATAGTGATACGGCATATTGCTGGGAGGCCGAGGGCACAGACGGCTACACCGTGACAGAGGTGGAGAAGGAGGCTGTGGGTACGCAGATTGTCCTCACCCTAAAGCCCAATACAGAGGATGAAAAATATGATGAATTTTTAGATGAATACCGCTTGCGGGCCATCGTGAAAAAATATTCGGATTACATCCGATACCCCATCCTGATGGAGGTCACAAAGAGCCGGCCCAAGGAGGATAATAAGGAGGAATTTGAGGAATATAAGGAGACGGAAACCTTAAATTCCATGATTCCCATCTGGAAAAAGACAAAGGCCGAGCTTTCCGAGGAGGATTATAACAGCTTTTACAAGGATAAATTTTATGATTTTGAGAACCCCTTATCCGTGATTCACACCAGCGCGGATGGCATGACCAGCTATACGGCGCTTTTATACATTCCCGCGCATGCGCCCTTTGATTTTTATACCAAGGATTTTGAAAAGGGTCTGCAGCTGTATGCAAATGGCGTGCTGATTATGGATAAGTGTGCAGAGCTTTTGCCGGACTGCTTCCGTTTTGTGAAGGGCTTGGTGGATTCGGCAGATTTGTCCCTTAATATCTCCCGTGAGATTTTGCAGCATGACAGACAGTTAAAGCTCATTGCCGGTCATTTGCAAAAGAAAATTAAGAGCGAGCTTTCTGCCATGCTGAAAAATGACAGAGAAAAATATGAGCGTTTTTATCAGAACTTCTCTCGTCAGCTCAAGTTTGGCATTTATGACAACTTCGGCCGGGACAAGGATTTGCTCAAAGACCTGCTCCTGTTCTGGTCCTCCGGCGAAAAGAAGCTGGTAACCCTTTCCGAGTATGTGTCCCGTATGCAGGAGGATCAAAAGTATATTTATTATGCCTGCGGTGAAAGCATTGAAAAAATTGAAAAGCTGCCTCAGACAGAGCTGGTGGCCGAAAAGGGCTGCGAGATTCTGTACTTTACCGAGGATGTTGATGAATTTGCCATCCAAATTCTGCGGGAGTTTGAGGGCAAGGAATTTAAGTCCGTGTCCGCCGGTGATTTAGACATTGAATCCGAGGAGGAAAAGAAAGAAAACGAAAAGAAGAAGGAGGAGAACAAGGATTTGTTCCTGTTCTTAAAGGATGCGTTGGGCGACAAAGTGAAGGAGGTACGCGCCTCGGCACGCCTTAAATCCCATCCGGTTTGCCTGTCCTCTGACGGTGCTCTGTCCCTTGAAATGGAAAAGGTATTAAATGCTATGCCGAACGACCAGAAGGTGAAGGCAGAGCGGATTTTGGAAATCAATGTCAGCCATCCCATCTTCCAAAAGCTGGCTGCCCTATTTGCAGAGGACAAGGAGAAGTTGAAAAAATATGCCTCCGTGCTCTATGACAGTGCGCTTTTGATTGAAGGATTGCCTGTGGAGGATCCGGTGGCATATACCAATCATATTTGCGAGCTCATGCAATAATATAACCGAAAACGCCAATTTTAAAGGGGCTGTAGCAAAATGCTACAGCCCCTTTTGCGGATAGACGCACCCTGAATATATTCATTTCATAATAACAAATGACTACTTTGAGTAAATATAGCGTTCGCCGGGAGTAAAAAGGTGGAATTTCTGTGTAGGATTTATTCTTAAAAGCTCATCTACAAAATGGGCCGGATTTACGCAATTCACATCATATAAATCGTAGTGAGAGGGAATTAAGAAATCCGCATTTGTATTTTGAGCAAGGGTTATTGCCTCCTTGCTGTCAAAGCATCCGATAATATCAAGGACGTTTGTTCTATAATAATCTCTTCCGTTTATTGGTAAAATCAGAACATCGCACCCTAAAAGCTTTTTTTCAAGTTCGGGATATGGGCAACCATCCCCCGCATGATACACAGAAATCTTACCAAAGTCAAATTTGTATCCGAGCTCCAGATAATTACCGATGCTGTCTTTGTGAAATTCTTCATGTGCAGATTTTATGGCTGTTACACGAATGTCTGAATGAAGCTCCAAGGCTTCATTGTCGTGCAGGGGAAGAATCCTGCTTCTATCTATTCCGTAATCTGCGACCGTGTTAACAATCGGTTCCGGAACAAAGAACTTTGCTTTGGTATTTGTTTTTGCAATCTCAGAAAGTGTATAGGGATCTGCGTGGTCAAAATGAGCGTGCGTGCAGAATACATAATCAATAAAATTCAATTCCTCGGGCTTTATTGGTGAGGGATACTTTCTGATCCATTGTACCATTTCGTTACTGCAGTTTTTGTCGACATAATCGGAAAGATATCCGTCTATCATAGTATAGGTATCTTTATATTTAATGATGTATCCTGTTTGTCCGATGTAAAAGAATGCGATTTGCTCCGGCAAAAGTTTTGTATTAAGTATAACATTTTTCATCTGTTTTTTCACTTCCCCGTGCTTTAATGTTGACAATTATATCACGTCGTGATATAATTGTCAACAGATATATTAAGTGAATGCTGATTTTTTCAGAAAGGAAAGTGTGGTCATTATGAAAGCGGTTGTCATTAAAAACCCAAACGATGTCTGTTTTACGGAAGTAGATATGCCTGTACCGCCTGCCGGATTTGCCAGGATTAAGGTAAAAGCAGCAGCGATTTGCGCAACTGATTTGGAAGTAGTAAGTGGTAATATTGCAGCAAACTATCCTCTTATACCGGGACACGAATGGAGCGGTGTGGTTGATGCGGTAGGAAGCGCCGAGGACGAGCATTGGATAGGAAAAAGCGTTATTGGAAGCAGTGATGTTGTTTGCCTTAAATGCGATGCCTGCAGAAGTGGTAACTGGCGTTATTGCGAGCAGTTTGAGGAAATCGGCTTTAAACGCAATGGTGCATATTCCGAATATATGCTTGCGCCCGTTTATGGTCTTTGCGAAAAGCCTGATCATGTTCCTTTTGAAACGGCTGCATTATGTGAGCCCTTGGGGGTTGCGTTGGGCACCTTGAAAAAAGCGCGGGCAAGGTCCGGACAAACCCTGCTTGTGATAGGCGCGGGCTCCATTGGACTTTGTATGCTGGCAGCGGCAAAAACTATGGGGTTAAGAAAGATTGTTGTCTGCGGAACATCAAATGACAGACTGATGCATGCGAAAACGCTTGGTGCATATGCAACCATAGCCACCAGAGAGCAGGACCTGGAGGAAGAAATGAAAAAGCTTCATCCTGAGGGGACGGATTTAATCATTGATGCTACCGGCGTTGAAGAGTGCGTGCAAAAGGCTCTTCGTATACTGAAAAAAGGCGGTACATTAGCCCTTGCAGGATACGGCGGCGGTAAAATGATGAATATAAGAATAGATGATATTCATATTAAGAATCTGAAGGTTATCGGTGCTGGAAACAACTGGAATATGCATCAAAAGGCTTTGAATCTTATGTCCGAAGGCTTAGTTGATTTATCTTGCTTTATCAGTGAAAAGATTCGCCTGGAGGAGTATGAAAAAGGCTTGAGTTTAGCAAAATCCCGTCCCACAGGATTTGTTAAGGCGGTATTTGTAAATGAATAAGAATATTCTGGGGATTGACCTTGGCACTTCTTCGGTTAAGATTATGCTTTATCGAAAAGACGGAACATTAGAAAAAGCCAGGGCACCATATTTAGAAAAAACACCTTTTGGGTGGATGCAGGCAATAAAAGAGGCGTTTGCTCAAATGCCGGATGCAGAAATAGATGCGATAGGACTTTCTTCTCAGGTTGGAACCTACATAGTTAACGGAGAAGCTGTGATTAGCTGGAATGAGGGAACAGGCAAGCAGGAACTTGAATATATCAAAAAAAAATATCCTAAGGAATTATTTATAGAAGAAATCGCTATGCCACATCCTGATATTTTCTCATATCCGATTCCGCGGCTTCTGTATATAAAAAATCATTACGATAATATAAACAGCATTTGCCAACCCAAAGATTTAATATGCAAAGAGCTCACCGGAAGATGTGTAACGGATAAATACTCTTGGCGTGGCTTGGCGCATACTGTTAAGGGAGAATACAGCGAATTCTTCTTGAAGGAAATCGGAATAGATAAAAATGTACTTCCGCAGCTTGTGAATCCGGATGATGTTGTCGGTGTCACCACAGAGGAATGTGAATTAAAATTCGGCATACCCAAGGGGGTGCCGGTTTACGCCGGACTCAATGACTTTTTCTCATCGCTTATAGGCATGGGAATTAAAGAAAACGGAGATATGTTTGACGTAACCGGAACGAGTGAACATCTGGGAATCATTCAAAAGGAGCTTATACCGGATACAAAGATGGTCTCGGGAGTGTATTTTGACCAATTTATTCATTATGGCGTAACTGCATCAAGCGGAGCATCTCTTGATTTTGGAATAAAAAACTTCGGTCTCGAGGAGCTTTGCATTGAAGAATGTCTTAAACATTCCCCGCCTATCTTCACTCCTTATTTGAATGGAGAACGCGCGCCGCTTTTTGACAGTGATGCAAGAGGTGTCTTCTTTGGAATCAGCTCATCTTGCAGTAGGGAGGACATGGCATATTCCGTTATGGAAGGAGTCGTATTCAGCCTGTACCATATTTATGAGAGTATGGGCTTCCCCCCCTGTAGCAAAATTACTGTCAGCGGAGGTGCGGCAAGAAATCATATATTGAACCGGCTAAAAGCTGAGTTGTTTAACACAAATGTTTACACATTGGAAGAAAACGACACTTCTGTTCTTGGCGCAATTAAAGTTGTGGCAAGTGCACTGGGAGAATGTGCCGATGATGTAAACAAAATATCAGGTGTTATAAAGCCTGACGAAAAATATAGGGATATTTTACTGAAACGTTATACTATTTATAAATCCATTTATCCATCATTAAAAGAGCAGTTTGATACATTTTCAACTATGAAAGGAATGATATGATGAGTTGTGTAATTTTTGGTGCAGGAAAAATTTCAAGAGGTTTTATAGGCCATTTGCTTTATTTAAGCGGCATAGACTTTACATTTGTTGAGAAATTTGATTCTTTGGTCGAACTCATAAATGAAAGAAAAGAATACACCGTAAATATTTTGGGCAACCAAGATAAAAACTGTGTTGTAAAAAATGCTAAGGCTCTTGGATTTTCCGATAAAGAGGCAATTTCTAAGGCGATTGCTGAAGCAGATGCAGTTTTTGATGCCGTTGGAGGCAAAAATCTTGGTGAGATCGTGCCATTCCTTACCGCCGGTATTGAGGAAAAGGCAAAACGCGGAGGCTATTTGAATATTGTCACCTGCGAAAACTGGAAACAGCCTGCAAATATTTTAAAAGAAGGCATTGCAGAGAGCATCAGCGAAGATGCAAGAGAGTATTTTGAAAACAACGTGGGCATTACTGAAGCCGTTATTATGAGAAGCGCAATTGAGTCTGACAAAGAGCTTCTGGCCATTGATCCGCTCGTTGTTAATGTTCAGGATTACTGGGAACTCCCCGTTGATTCCTCAAGGCTCAAGGGTGATCTCCCTGCTATAAAAGGCTTGAAGCTTATTTCGGAATTCACCGGATTTTTGGAGAGAAAGTTTTATACATACAATGCTGCTAATGGCACCACCTCATATGTCGGTGCGTTGCTCGGATATGAAAAAATAGCAGATGCCGCCCATGATGAAAGAATTCTAAAAATTCTTGATGGTGTGTATATGGAAACTGCGCAGGCACTGTCGTTAAAACACAATTTTCCTTTAGAGGAACAACTGGCATTTACGCTAACCTCAAAGAAAAAGCTTCAGGATTACACAATTGTTGACTTTATTGAAAGAAACGCACGTGATCCATTACGCAAACTAGGTCCTGATGACAGATTGGTGGGCTCGGCACGTCTGGTGGATTCATACGGAATAAAACCCGAAAATCTATCTATTGCAATCGCTTCTGCAATTTATTACAAAAATGAGAATGATGAATTTGCAAATGAGCTTGGCAGAATGAGAAGAGAACACGGTGTTGATTACATACTTGAGAATGTATGTAAAATAGATCCGCAGGGCAATATAGCAAAGCTTGTTAAAGAAAAAATAGACATGCTTAAGAAAGAAGGTTACATAAATGAGTAAAATTGTAATCATAGGCGCCGGTAAAACGGGCAGAGGTTTCATTGGTAGACTCGCTTGTGAAGCCGGTGCAGAAATTACATTTATAGATAAGGATGAAGCTTTAGTAAAAGAATTGAATGAAAGAAAAAGCTTTAACGTAAGCTTCTTTGGCGGAGTGCGCGAAGATATGGCGGTTTCAAACTATACTGCATATACCTGGGAAAATGTATCTCTTACAGACGCCGAGCTTATCATTGTTTCTGTCTGTGGCCCCAATCTAAAGGATGTAGGTGAAAAGCTCAACAAACTGCTACACGCAGATAAACATTATTATATCATTACGGCTGAAAATTATTCAAACCCGTCAAAAGTCTTAAAAGAGGCTATAGGTCTTGACAATATCTCCGTAAGCGAATCTACGGTGTTTTGTACCACAATTGAAAACGGTGGTCTTGACATATCATCTGAAAATTATCCATATTTGCAGTGTGATGCGGATTTGCTTGACGGATTCATCCCCTCAATACCTTCAATAAAACCCGTAAATGAGTTTGGTAATTTTCTTACGAGGAAGCTATTTACGTATAATGCGGCAAGCTGTGTGATAGCCTATCTTGGATACATTAAGGGTTACAGCGACTATGCTCAGGCAGCAAATGATGCTGAGGTGTTGGAGCTTCTTGATAAAAATTATGCTGCAACCAATAAAGCCTTATGTGCCGAGTTCGGTTATGATAAAGCAGATCAAGAGGAATTTGCACTTCTTTCTAAAAATAAATTCTGCGACAAAACGATCATTGACACAGTTGCGAGAAATGCAAGAGAACCACAGAGAAAGCTCGGCAAATCCGAAAGAATAATCGGCCCCCTGCATTTAATCAATAAATATAATGAAGATGCTTCGGTGCTTGAGATGACAGCCGCTGCGATGCTCCTTTATGATCATGATGGGGAGGATGAGTGGAGAAAAATTAAGAGCGAAAATACTCCTGAAGAAATTCTTAAAAATATCTGTGGATTAGATGCGTCAAATAAATCATTTGCCAATATTTTAAAATATTATAATGATTTTAAAACTAAAATTTGACATTTTTTATATAGTAGTGATATAATAAAAGTGTTGCAGAATAAATCTTCTGTAACACTTTTTAATATTTTAGATTCAAGAGGTGCTGTTTTGAAAAAGTATCTTAATCTTGAAGACATGTCACATACAAACTGTTCTAATGTTTTGAATATCATCCAGCAAAACGGTTTTGTCTCTCGCAAGGAAATTACGGACATGACGGGTCTGAGTTGGGGTGGAATGACAAAAATTGTTAATAGACTTTTGGAGAACGGATATATTATTGAAACAAAGCAGAAAAACCCATCCAAAAGCGGAAGAACGCCGAGTTCTATCAGCATAAATACAAAAACAAACTTTGTGGTAGGCCTTGATATCAATAAAACAGGCTTAAAAGCCATAGTAATGAATCTTTCGGGAGAGGTTTTAAGGGATTATAAGACGCCTGTATATTCTAATCAAAAAGATGAGATGCTCAGTGAAATTATAAGCTTTGTTTCAAAGATCTTTGACGATTTCAAATCCGGCGAAATAATCACCATTGGTGTTGCAATGCAGGGCACAGTAGATGCTAAAAACGGAATTTCGGTAAAGTTTCCGGGTATAAAGAACTGGCAAGATGTTCCTCTTAAAAATATTTTAAGCAAGCAGTTTCATGTTAATACTTTTATTGAGCATGACCCCGATTGCCTGCTTTATCCTCTTCTTGAAAGAAAAACGGAAAACCGACTGCTTTTACGTATCGACAAAAGTATTGGTATGGCGGTTTCTATAAAAAATAAAATAGTAAGTGATAAAGGCATTTTTGAGATTGCCCACAATGTGGTTGTTCCCGAGGGAAAGCCCTGCACTTGCGGACTTAAGGGATGCGCCGAAGCGTATGTTCTTCCCTGCCTTGAAAATAACATGCCAAATAAAGCAGCTATAGATGAATTTATTCCCGTACTAGCGGTTGTGATCAAAAACATGGTATCCCTTTTTAATATAAGCACGGTTATTTTAACCGGCGAGCTGATGAGGCATTATAAGCTGTTTGAAGACTTTCTCTTTAAAAAAATGGCGGATTTAAATTGCGGTGTACATGTTGTTTTTTTAAACGAGGGAAACTATGCTGTTCAAGGCGCGGCGTTGATTGCTATAAGAAAATCCATAAATTCGCTGATTATTTAAGCCGCATATAAATCTATAGTTCAAATACTAAAAAGGGGCTGTAGCATTTTGCTACAGCCCCTTTTGTGGATGGACGCAAAATAGAGCAGATTAGACAAACACGTATTACACTCCGCTGTAGGCGGAGAAGCCGCCGTCAACGGGGATCACTGTGCCGTTTACAAAGGAGGAGGCAGCCGGGCATAACAGCCAGAGCAGTGTGCCAATCAGTTCTTCTACCTCGCCAAAGCGATCCATGGGAGTTTGTGAAAGAATTTTTTTGGAGCGTTCGGTGTATTCTCCCTCTGCGTTAAAGAGAAGAGCACGGTTCTGGTTGGTGACAAAAAAGCCGGGAGCAATGGCATTCACGCGAATGCCGACCTTGGAAAAATGCACGGCCAGCCATTGGGTAAAGTTGGAAACCGCTGCTTTTGCGCCGCTGTAGGCCGGAATTTTTGTCAATGGCGTAAAGGCATTCATGGAAGAAATGTTTAAAATGGTCGCGTCCTTCTTGCTGATTAAATCCGAGGCGAAGATCTGGGTGGGGAGTAGGGTCCCCAGAAAGTTTAGGTTAAATACAAAGGAAACACCCTCGGGGTCTAAATCGAAGAAGGAGATAAGCTCCTCCTTGGCCTCGTCGCCCGGCGTATAGTATTCCTCAGTGGTGGTTCCCTTCGGGTTGTTTCCGCCGGCGCCGTTGATTAACATATCACAGGTGCCATAGGCCTCGTTTACAACCTTTTTGGCAGCTCTCAGGCTTTCGGCATCCAGCACATTAGCAGCAACGCCCAGGGCTGTTCCTCCCTGCTCATTGATTTTTGCCGCTACGGCATCGGCCGATTCCTTTTTTAAATCCAAGATGGCGGTTTTGGCACCGCAGGCAGCCACAGCCTCGGCAAAAGCGCCGCAGATAACACCGCCGCCGCCGGTGATGACAACCACCTTGTTATTTAGGTCAATTTGAAATGGGAGTTTCATAGCTTTGCTCCTTCCTTACTTTCTGCTTTTTTCGAGTCCTTCCCAGATGCCGTTGATGTATACGGCGCCCAAGGCTCTGTCATATAAGCCGTAGCCGGGACGGCCGGTTTCGCCCCAAATCATGCGTCCGTGGTCAGGACGGATAAAGCCATCGAAGCCGCTTTCGTAGTAGGCCTTCACAATTTCGCCGACATCCAGTGAGCCGCAGTCTGATTTGTGCGCAGTTTCCTCAAAGCAACGCTCGCCTGTGATTTTAATATTGCGGATATGCGCAAAGTGAATCCGTGGGGAGAAGCTACGTACCAGATCCACAATGTCATTATCGGGGCAAACGCCCAGGGAGCCGCTGCACAGGGTCAGACCATTATAGGGACTGTCATACAGCTTTAAAAACCGCTCTAAATTAGCTTTGTTTGTGATGATGCGCGGCAGGCCGAAAATGCCCCATGGCGGATCGTCCGGATGGATGGCCATTTTAACCTGTACCTCTTCTGCCACCTTAATCACGCGATCTAAGAAGTATTTTAAATGGCTCCAAAGGTCCTCCTCGGAAATGGTCTGGTATTTTTTAAGGAGTGCCTTCATACTCTCCTTAGTATAGCTGGAGTCCCAGCCGGGGAGAGACAGGTCACCGGTTAAGGGATTCATGCTCTTAACCGTTTCCTCCATGTAAATTAGGGCGTTAGAGCCGTCCGGCAGCTCGTGCGCCAGCTCAGAGCGCGTCCAGTCAAACACAGGCATAAAGTTATAGCAAACGCAATGAATGCCGGCCTTTGCCAGATTGCGCAGCGTGGTGCAGTAGTTCTCAATATAACGGTCACGGTCACCGTCGCCGGTTTTAATGTCCTCATGAACGGGGACGCTTTCAATGACGGAAAGCGAAAGACCGGCTTTTTCAACAGTTTCCTTTATGGCCAGAATTTTTTCTAAGGGCCATACCTCGCCCACGGGAACGTCATAAATGGCTGATACAATGCCGGTTACACCGGGAATCTGCCGGATTTTTTCAAGCGTTACCGGATCAGATTCGCCGTACCAGCGAAATGTCATTTGCATGGTGCTTCCTCCTAACAAATCATAAAATGCAGAGATAGAAAATTCCTTATGCGGGATTTTTTATCCTTATGTTGTTTATTATTAGTGTGCCACAAAATGGGGCAAACTATCAACCGGTACAATGTATAAATTTACCAAGTAGAAAAGTATTCCACGCTGTCCGTTTGCCACCGGCTTTACCGCTTTTATACATAGTCGGCAGGGTTTTGACAGAGAGCAGTACATCGGAAAATCCACGGATAATACATTGCGTATTCATAACCAGGTTTCCTTTCGGGTTTGTTTTTATGCACAGAGTATATGGAAGAACCCTGTTTATGTGTTCAATACACCACAACTGTTTTTAATTTTTAATAAAAAGATTGCCAATAATATTGCTAATCTTGCGATTGTATGGTATGATTAACTCGTTCATACATGCGTAAGGGCCATATCAGAATTAAATTTAGGCATGCATGTGTTGAACTGCACCATACTTGTCCTTAGCTTGACAAAATCATATGAAGATGTGGAATAAAGTTGAAAAATAAATAGGTTGACAATATCCTACGATTTGTATATAATATAAATAATAGGATATATTTGTTGTATAAATTATAGGAGGCAGTTATGAATATAAATACTGAAACAATTACAACAATGACGGAGGCCAATCAAAATTTCTCAAAGGTTGCTAAGGTTGCAGAGAATAATGGTCAGGCGGTTATATTTAAAAATAACAAGCCTAAATTTTTGCTTATTGATGTTGACTCTAATTCATATTTTGATATTACTGATGATGAAAAAATAGATGTAGCTGCAAAGAGAATTATGAACAGATTCAAACCAGCTTTTGAGGAGTTGGCAAAATGATTAAATTGAGCAAAGAAAAGGTTTTGCTTTTGCATCAATTAATAGCAGAAGAAACGGGTGGCAGTGTCGGCATTAGAGATGATGGACTTTTGGAAAGTGCACTTAATAATGCCTATAGCACATTTGGTGGAGAAGAACTTTATAAAACAAAAGAGGAAAAAGCAGCAAGTCTTGGGTTTTCATTGATATCTAATCATGCTTTTGTAGATGGTAATAAGAGAATAGGTGTATATGTTATGCTGACATTTTTGGAAGCAGAGGGAATAAAAATGAATTGCACCAATGCAGATGTGGTTGATTTTGGTTTGTCAGTTGCATCAGGCAATATGAAATATGATGATATTTTAAATTGGATAAAAAGATTTAAAAAATAAGTCTTGGTACTAACCTATCACGAACTGCCAATATGGAATCTTCGCATCTAGAGTATACAGTCTTTTTAAACTTTGATATACAAGGGACAAAAAAGCCTTCCCCTTGAGGGGAAGGGGGACCGCTTGCGGTGGATGAGGTGGAAAGAAATAACGATTGCATTCGCAATCTACACCTCATCAGTCACTTCGTGACAGCTTCCCCTCAAGGGGAAGCCTTTAAAAGAATCAAAAAATTTTGCCCCTAACTTGACAAAATCATATAAAGATTGTCGAAAAATGACGAAATCAAAAAGCCTCCCCTGTGTAAGGGGAGGTGGGTTTGCAAAGCAAACTCGGAGGGGTTGTAAATGGATAGAAAACAACAATCCCTCAGTCAGCTACGCTGACAGCTCCCTTTACACAAGGGAGCCTTTGATGTGCGGCATCTAAATTATACAGTCTTTATATAAAAGATGTTAAGCCATGTAGAAAGTGAAGGAGAAAACGCATATGAAAAAGGCGAAAATAATTGTGCTTTCAGGTCAGTCCAATGCCGTTGGCATAGGGCATGTTAAATGTTTGAAAAGAAGTTTTTCGGACGCTAAAATTGAAGAATATTTTAACGGCTACGAGAACATTAAAATTAATTATTACTCTCAGGATAAAATAAGTGATGGTTTTACTGTAACAACAAGGGGATGCACTGAAATGCATAAAGATACTATCGGTCCGGAACTTGGTATGGCCGAATATTTAAACAGTAAATTCCCTGATGAGGAATTTTTTATAGTCAAATTTGCAGTGGGCGCCACAAGTTTAAAACGTGATTTTTTATCCCCGTCAAGTGGCGGGTATTATGACATTAAGAGTTTTAAAAATGAGTACAACGCTTTTCTTGATGCGTATCTTACCGCTAAACCTATAAAGGCGGGCTGGTGTTATAACGGACTGGTCAGTGTGCTTAATGACAGTATTGAATATGTAAAAGAAAAGGGATATGATCCTGAAATAATTGGTTTTTGCTGGATGCAAGGTGAAAGCGATTCGGGATCTTTAGATGATGTAAACCATTATAAAGTTTATTTTGATCATTTTATAAATGATTTTAAAAATGAGTTTTCTGAATACCTTGAAGAATGTGTGTTTGTAGATGCAGGCATTTCTGATGTGTGGAATTGCTATAAGGAAATGAATGCATTTAAAAAGGAATATGCGGAAAAACACAATAAGTTTATTTATCTGGATACAATCGAAAACGGATTAACCACCAAATATGAACCTGTTGAAGAACCTGATGTAGCTCACTACGACTGTGCATCGGTTATAAAACTTGGTAAATTATTTGTGGAAAACATAATTTGACAAGGGAAAAATTTGAACATTGAAGCAGAAAAAACGCGGTTTATGTAATACATGGCAGAGTGTGTAAAGACGTTTCTGTGAAGAACGACATATAGGAGGACATTTACATGGAAAAGAAGAAGGATATTTTTTATTTCTCATCAAGCCATTGGGACAGAGAGTGGTACCAGACCTTTCAGGGGTTCCGTTACAGACTGGTAAAGGTGATGGACGGCATCCTTGACGCAATGGAAAATGTCGACGATTTTGGCGTTTTTCATCTTGACGGCCAGACGATTGTGCTTGAGGACTATGCCGAGATAAAACCCAAGAGTGCAGAGAGATTGGCTGAGTACATCAAGAGCGGACGTATCAAGATTGGCCCTTGGTATGCTATGCCCGATGAGTTCAACCTTTCCGGAGAGAGCCTGATCCGCAATCTTATGATGGGACATGAGCTTTCGAAAAAATGGGGTGCAGACAGTGCATGGAAATTCGGATATGTGTGTGACGTTTTCGGCCACATTGCGCAAATGCCACAGATTTTCCAAGGCTTTGATATCGGTTATTCCTATCAGTGCCGCGGCTATCATACCGACAGCGAGCCGTATTTTGTGTGGCGCTCGCCTGATGGCAGCGAGGTGCTCAACATGCGTATGGGCAATATAAACGGATACGGCGAGTTTGCCCTCCAAGTGCTCGATAAGCCATTTGGCGAGGAACCGTATACGCTTCCTGAAATCAAGGAGCGCATTAAGAATTATATGCAATTCCTGCTCACAACTACTGAGCTTCCCGTATATATTGTAAACGATGGCCTTGACCACGAACCGCTGCACACAGATACCGGCAAATATATTGAATGTATCAAGGAGCTTGTGCCTGACAGCGAGGTTCATCATTGCGACCTGCGCGAGGCGGGAGTTCTTCTTGAAAAATACCGTGCCGGTATGGAGGTCGTGGAAGGTGAGCTTAACATTGGCGGCGAAGTAGAGCCTACGTTGCAGCTTATCACAAACACGATTTCAAGCTATTATCCAATCAAGAAAACAAACGATACTTGTCAGATTAACCTTGAGAAGATCGCAGAGCCTATGCTGGCATATTCAGCGATGGCGGGCAACCGTATGGAGAGGGAGTATATCAGGCTTGCCTATAAGCATCTGATTCAGAATCATCCGCATGACTCCATCTGCGGATGCTCCATTGACCAGGTACATAAGGATATGGAATACAGATTTGCCCAAACAAACGAAATCTGTAACGAGCTTGTTGATGATTATATATACATACATTCCAGACCGTATTTGAATGGAAGAGATAAGGATACCCACGGCATTCTTACGTTGTTCAATCCGCTCCCGTATGAGGTGGACAAGGTTATCACCGTAGACCTTAACATGAAATCTAACTATCCGAATCAGTTTGCAGAACCGCTGAACGGTTATGAGCGTGTTAATAATTTTAAAATCTGCGACTATGAAGGAAACGAAATCCCCTTTCAGGTTGTCGACATCAAGCGTGGTATGGTTCATCGTATCAGAGCTCGGTACTGCGAGGGGGTAGATGTACATAGGGTCACGTTTATGGCACATATGCCTGCCGGCGGAAGATGTGAATACCGTATTGTGCCGGCACAACGTCCTACACGTTATCTGCGCCATTTAAACAGTGGTGTCGATTACATGGAAAACAGCAAGCTGCGCGTTACAATAAATCCCAACGGCACACTCAGCATCTACGATAAGCTACAGGGCAAAACCTATGACAATCAGCTTTGCTTAGTTGATGACGGAGAAATCGGTGACGGTTGGTCACACTGCAACCAACGCAATGACAGAGCAGTGATGTCTGCGTTCGGCGGCTGCAACGTCGAAAAAATCGAGAGCGGATGTGCAAGATGTGTATTTAAAATCACCAAGACATTTATGGTCCCCGAAAAAATGGAGTTCCTGCCTGCCGGAAAGACCAGAAGCAATACCTACAAGGAGTACGTGGCGGTATTTGAGGTGGGGCTGAGTGAAGATGCAGGGTATGTGGACGTGAAGCTGACGGTCGACAACAACGTATGTGACCACAGACTCCGCCTTGCAATACCCACCTATACCGAGGGTGACAAGTATTTTGCAGGCCAGGCGTTCTATTGCTGCCAGAGAAATGTCGAAATCGACTACACAAAACAGGATTGGTATGAGCCGGAACTCAACGAAAAGGCTATGAATGGTATCATAGGCAAGCGTGCATCAGATGGTACCGGTCTTGCATTTGTCAGCGCAAAGGGTCTGCATGAGGGTGCAAGCTATAACGATGATTACAGCTCTCTGTATGTAACCTTGCTCCGCAGCTTTAGGAAAACCGTTATGACCAACGGCCAGGTTGGCGGTCAGATTCAGGGCGAGCATGAATTTAACTTCCATCTTGTGCCGCTAAGCTCTGATATAACCTATGCAGACCTTGTTCGTCAGCAGGATGTGATGGGTGTTGGCCTGATCAGCGCATATGCCGAGGTGGATGCGGCATCGGCTACCAACGCGCCCGTGAGCAACTTCAAGCTCAGCGGTGACGACATTTTGCTTTCTGTGATCAAATGTGCAGAACGCGAGGATGATGCATATGTGGTCAGAATGTTTAATGCATCGGACAAGGATTCGGTGGCGACACTTACATTTGCTAACAAAGTAAGTGAAGCGGTTGAAACCAATATGAACGAAGAGGCCTTGACGGATAACAATGCCAAGATTGAGGGAGGCAACGTGACACTGAAGATTGCTCCGTGGCATGTTTCCACCGTAATGGTTAAATTTTGATTTCCATAATCCGCTGTAGGATATGTGCATTATGAGTTTGTCGTTTCTTTAAAAGGGGATGCCGGCTTTGTGGCAGAGGGCATGGTGCATCAACTAGCGCCTTATGATGTGAGGATCAGCTGACCGGGCGAGAGGCATCAGATTTTTCAGGCAGGACTTTTACAAGGCCTGCCTGAAGGAAAGCGGACTGCCATTCCGGGAGGGTCTTAGCAGACTCGGCGGCATTTTTGAGTCATAATGAAGGAAGGGAACTGTTATGAGCTTTACACATTTACATGTGCATACAGAATACAGCTTTTTAGACGGACTTTGCCGGTTGGATGCCTTGCTCGGCCGGGCAAGGGAGCTTGGCATGGAATCCATCGCAATCACAGACCACGGAGCCATGTACGGCGTTGTGGAGTTTTATAAAAAAGCCAAGGCCGCGGGCATTCATCCCATCATCGGCTGTGAGGTGTACACCGCCGGGGTGAACATGTATGAACGTACGCATGAGAACGGCAACCGCACCGGTCATCTTGTGCTTTTAGCAGAGAACATGACCGGCTATCAAAACCTTGTCAAGCTGGTTTCCGCCGGCTTTTCCGATGGATTTTATTACAAGCCCCGCGTCGACAAAAGGCTCCTTGCAAAGCATGCAGAGGGCCTGATTGCCCTGTCTGCCTGCCTTGCCGGAGACATCCCTCATGCTCTTTTAAATGACGAGGAAAAGAAGGCCCGCACGCTGATTGAAGAATACATACAGCTCTTTGGTCGGGACAATTTCTTTATCGAAATTCAGGATCACGGCCTTCCGGAGCAGAAAAAGGTCAATGCCAGACTGATTGCGCTGGCCTCAGAGTATCAGCTGGGACTTGTGGCCACCAATGATGTGCATTACATCTGCCGTGAGGATGCTAAGCATCAGGATGTGCTCATGTGCATTCAGACGAATCGCAAGGTGGCAGAGGCCGACAGAATGCGCTTTGAAACCGATGAGTTTTTCCTAAAAAGCGAGGAGGAAATGCGCACCCTGTTCGGCGCTATTCCGGAAAGCCTTGACAATACTGAAAAAATTGCAAAACGCTGTCAGGTGGATTTCACCTTTGGCAATTTGCTGCTCCCTCAATATGATGTGCCGGACGGACGGGATTCCCTTTCCTACCTTACGGCTCTGTGTAACAATGGATTAAAAAAGCGTTATGGTGAAAATCCCGAGGCACAAAAGCGGCTGGATTATGAGCTTAACGTCATTAACAGCATGGGCTATGTGGATTACTTTTTAATTGTTTGGGATTTTATTAAATATGCAAAGGATAACGGCATCCCTGTGGGGCCGGGTCGCGGCAGTGCCGCAGGCAGCGTGGTGGCCTACGCGCTGGGCATTACGAATATAGATCCTCTGCGCTATAATCTGCTGTTTGAGCGTTTCTTAAATCCGGAGCGTATCAGCATGCCGGATATTGACGTAGACATCTGCAATGAAGGCCGTCAGCGAGTGATTGATTATGTCATTGAAAAATACGGCCGTGAAAAGGTGGCGCAGATTATCACCTTTAATGCCATGAAGGCACGTGCGGCCGTGCGCGATGTGGGGCGTGTGCTGGACGTGGGATATGCAGAGACCGATGAGGTTGCTAAGATGATTCCCACAGAGCTGGGGATGACCCTTAAGCACGCTATGGAATTAAATCCCGAGCTAAAGAAAAAATATGATGAGGATCCCCAGGTGCATGAGCTATTAGAGGAGGCTCTGGCCTTAGAGGGACTGATCCGGAATGCAGGCACCCATGCGGCCGGCGTTGTTATCTCGCGTGATACCATTACAGATCATATTCCCATCCAGACCAATGACGACATCATTACGACCCAGTTTCCCATGGGAAATATTGAAGAGCTGGGTTTTTTAAAAATGGACTTTTTGGGTCTTAGAAATCTATCCATCATCAGTGAGGCGCTGTCTATCATCGAGGAGTCGAGAGGGGAGAGGATAGATTTAGAAAGCCTCCCCATGGACGTGCCGGCTGTATACGCCATGCTGTCACGCGGGGAAACCGAGGGTGTCTTTCAGTTGGAATCTGCCGGCATGAAGCAGTTTATCAAGGAGCTGAAGCCGGAGAGCCTGGAGGACGTCATTGCCGGTATCTCCCTCTACCGTCCGGGACCCATGGATCAGATTCCGCGGTACATTGAAAACAAAAACAACCCGAAAGCGGTTCAATATAAGCATCCCATTTTAGAAACAATATTAGACGTCACCTATGGCTGTATGGTCTATCAGGAGCAGGTCATGCAGATTGTTCGGGAAATGGCGGGCTATTCCCTGGGGCGAGCCGATTTGGTACGTCGTGCCATGAGCAAGAAAAAGGCCGACGTTATGGCAGAGGAGCGGAAAAACTTCATTCACGGCCAAAGAGGGGAGGATGGTAGCGTCCTCATTGATGGTGCCGTGCGGCGGGGTGTGCCGGAGCAGGTGGCCGACGCCATTTTTGATGAAATGATGGATTTCGCTCAGTATGCTTTTAATAAATCGCATGCGGCAGCGTATTCGGTCATTACCTACCAGACGGCCTATCTAAAGCATTTTTATCCGGCAGAATACATGGCAGCACTGCTTTCCTCGGTGCTGGATGCACCGGATAAGGTGGCGCGATATTCGGCAGAGTGCAAGCGTATGGGCATACAAATTCTGCCCCCGGATATTAATAAAAGTCACAGCGGCTTTACAGTTTCAGGGCACAACATCCGCTTTGGCCTAGCCGTGATTAAAAACGTCGGTGCCGGCATTATTGATGCCATCACGGCCGAACGGAAAAGGCGCGGCGATTTTGCGGATTACGAGGATTTTGTCAAGCGCACAGCCCACTTAAACGTAACCAAGCGCGTTCATGAATATTTGATTAAGGCCGGTGCCTTTGATGCTTTGGGAGAAACGAGAGCCGGCCTCTTGCTGGAGTTTGAGCCGATGCTTTCTGCTGCGGCTGAGGACAGAAAACGCAACGTAGACGGACAAATATCCCTCTTTGGTGTGGAGGAAACAGCGCAGGCGACCTCGCGGGCGCGCATGAGAAAAGAGGAATTTCCCGCCAAGAAGCTGTTGGCTCTGGAAAAGGAGAGCGTGGGCTTTTACCTAACCGGGCATCCGCTAGATGAATTTGCGGCGGAGGCAGCCGAGCTTTCTGACTATGCGGTAGCAGAGCTGATAGAGGCAGCGGAGGAAGGCGGCAGGGTGAAGGACGGCACGATTTTATCCCTTTGCGGCGTTGTTTCCCATGTGCGGGAAAAGGTGACGAAAAACAGCCAGATGATGGCCTTTGTTACAATAGAGGACTTGACCGGCTCCGTGGAATGTATTATCTTTCCGAAAATATACGGCGTGTTAAAGCCGTGCCTATATGAGGACAGTCTGGTTTGTGTCGAGGGGCGGCTCAGCCTGCGGGAAGAGGAGGAGCCTAAGCTGGTTGTGAATCAGGCCCGTCCGCTGAGTGAGGCCAAAAAGCAGAGAGCAGCAGAAAAGGAGGCAGACGGACGCAAGCTGTACCTGCGCTTTTTGCTGGGGAAGGATTATCTTTTAGAGCGCATCAAGGAGACGCTCTCCCATCACAGTGGTTCGGTGCCGGTTTGCATCCACATTGAAGAAAGCAGGTCTACTGCCATGGCGCCCAAAGCCCTTTGGGTGACGCCCGAGGAATCGCTTCTTGACAGCCTGACAGACATTCTGGGCAAGGAAAATGTGGTTTTAAAATAATGGGGTAGGTCACTATGGCATAAAACAAAAAATTACCGCAATCGTATTGCGTTCCTTTAAAAATTATGGTAAAATATTGTAAAATAAAATAAAAAAGGAGATTATTATGGAATTATTGGCATTTGTTTTGTATTTTATTGCGATGCTTGCTGTAGGTGTGTTCTTCTTTTTCCTCACGAGAAAAAGTGCAAGCGGTGAAAAGGATTATTTTTTAGGCGGTCGTCAAATGGGCCCCTGGGTTACGGCTATGAGTGCACAGGCCTCAGACATGAGCGCCTGGCTTTTGATGGGCCTGCCCGGCAGTATTTTTGCCTTTGGCTTTGGCCAGGCCTGGATTGGTATCGGTCTTGCCATCGGTACAGCCCTAAACTGGATTTTCGTTGCGAAAAGGCTACGGAAATTTTCAAAGGCCTCCGGCGATGCCATTACGTTGCCGCAGTATTTGTCTAACCGGTTTTTAACGGCAAACCCTGCGCTTAAAATTGTATGCGCCGTTGTTTTTCTGGTCAGCTTTACCTTGTATGTTGCTTCTGCCTTTTCAGCCGGCGCTACGGTGTTCCACCAGCTAATTCCTCAACTCTCGCTGGAAGTCGAAATGATTATCTTTGTGGCTATTTTGCTTGTATATACCTTTTTGGGTGGCTATAAGGCGGTTTGCTGGACGGACTTCTTCCAAGGCCTCTTAATGCTTGTGGCGCTTCTTGCAGTACCCATTGCTATTGTGGCCTTTAGGGGAACGGATCCCGCCCTTCTGCAAAGCACGATTGAAAATGTTGCTGCCGGTGAGGTATATAAGTTTGTACCGAACTTTTTTAATGCCAGCTGGCAGGATATCTTGTCCGGTCTGGGCTGGGGCCTTGGTTATTTCGGTATGCCTCACATCTTGGTGCGCTTTATGGCAATTGAAAAGCCCAGTATGGTTAAAAAGTCTGCAACGGTTGCTATCATCTGGGTGGTTCTTTCCCTTGGCGCGGCTATCCTGATTGCATATCTGGGTAGAATGCTGGTGGCAAACTTCCCTGGCACAGAGATTCCCTTTGCTCAGTATATGTTGGAAAATGGCCTACAGGAAACGATATTCATTCAGCTATCCAGAATGATATTCCCGGCTTTTATCGCCGGTCTGCTTTTAGCAGCCATCATTGCGGCCTCTATGTCAACGGCAGATTCTCAGCTACTGGTAGCCTCTTCCTCCTTTACCAGCGATATTTATAAGCCCTTTATTAAGAAGAATGCTTCGCAAAAGGAGCTTTTGTGGGTGGGACGTTTGGTGGTTGTTCTGGTTGCCGTTATTGCCTATTTCATAGCCAGCAGTAAGAGCTCCGGAGCTCAGGCAATTATGGGTATGGTCAGCAACGCCTGGGGCCTTTTTGGTGCAGCCTTTGGTCCTGTGGTTATCCTTTCGTTATTCTGGAAGCGCTTTACATATAAAGGTGCTTTGGCCGGCATTATTACCGGTGCAGTGGTAGATATTCTGTGGCTTGTATTCCTGAGCGGCACAGCAATTTACGAAATTGTGCCCGGCTTCATTCTGGGTGCGGTGGCCAGCGTGGTTGTGACGCTGCTGGATAAAAAGCCCTCTCCGGAGGTGCAGGCCATTTACGAAACGGCAACTGATGATTCCATAGATGATTAAGTTGATTTAGAAATAACAAAAAAAGTCCCCGCGGGGACTTTTTTGTTTTGCAATTGGCGCCTATATGCTTTACAGCCGTACGCTTTCGCAATCAATTAAAGACGTATTGTCGCACCCTGCATTAATATAATGCAGGGTGTGCCTTTGCTAATCATTTTTCATATTCTAGTTTTGATTCATTTTATCGGTCAAGAAGTTAACTGCCGTGCGAATGTCACCCTCCACATCATCGCCAACCTCGCGCTCAATGGTTAAAAAGCCCCGGTAGCCTACATCGTACAGAGCCTTTAAATAGCTGTCAAAGTCGACCTTTCCCTGACCTAAAGGCATTTCGCGAAAGGAGGTGCCGCTCTTAATTTCCTCTTCTACCATTCCGTAGATGATTTCCGGATCCTTATCAAAGAGCTTTATGCCATCCTTGGCATGGGTATGCACGATGTAATCCTTCAGGGTATGCACGGCCTGTACCGGGTCATCGCCGGTGACCATAACAAGGTTGGCAGGGTCTAAATTCACGGCCACACCACGCGAATGCAGGGAATCTAAAAATTCCTTTAAGACAGAAGCAGGCTCCGGGCCTGTTTCAACGGCAAAGTGCGCATCAATACTGTCGGCATAGCGGGCGAGCTCTGCGCAGGCCTCCTGCATAATTTTATAGCGATCGTGGCTTTTGTCACCGGGGACAACACCGATGTGCGTTGTAACAATATTGGTTTCCAGCTCCTTTGCCAGATCCATAATTCTCTTAGAATCCTCTATTAAAGAGGGGTTTTTAGCAGGGTCGGAAAAGCCCTGACCCAGATCGCCGCAGATGGCAGAAAAGCACAGGCCGCTGGACTTAACCTGATCCAAAAGCTCCCGGCGCTTTGCACCCACCAGCTCACGGGGTGAATGCTCGCCATAGGTGGCATACATCTGAATTCCCTTTGCGCCGAGTGCAGCAGATTTTTTCAGTGCAGAGCCGAACTCCTCTTTAAAGCAGTCAATGATAATACCAATGGGGAATCGGTACATAAAGCCCATCCTTTCTTTTACAATACTACTTGTTTTTATCATAACAATATTGTATAATAAAAAAAACCCGAAGTAAAGCGCTAATGTTGCTGAATTTTAGCACAATATTGCTTTTAGAGAACAGAGGTGATGGCTGTGGAGGTTTATGAATCGCATATAGGGACAACCAAGCAGGATTTTCCGGTCATCTTCCATTACAACAAGGAGGAAAAGGGGCCTTTTGGATCCATTTGTGCACACTGGCATGAAAATTTGGAGCTTTTATATGTGGTATCGGGAAGGATACAGGTTATGACAGATGGCGTGTCGATTTTTGCAGCTGCAGGCCAGGTGGCGGTGGTAAATTCCAGTCATGTTCACGTGATATCTTCAGAAGAACAGGCTGCTTATTATTGCCTGATTATCGACCATGGTTTTCTTTCCTCCTTTGGCTTTGATATTGAAAAAACAATTTTTGAGCGGCGGGTGGACTCCGAAGAGGTAAGGCAGCTGTTCCGCAACATTATTTATGAAATTGACACAAAGGAGTGGCATTACGAGGCACAGGTCCGGGCGGATGTGGTTTCGCTTTTGGTATGTCTTACTCGGAATCATATCGACTATGGCTCCCCGCTGGAGGATTCCTCGGCGGGACATAAATTGGCAGTTGTCAAAACCGTTCTGCAGTATTTGCAAAGGCACTATAAGGAGACACTCACTCTTGCACAAATTGCAGAGGCAGCGGGCTTTAATAAATACTATCTGTCACATTTGTTTAAAGAGACGATGGGCTGCTCCATGGTGCAGTATTTAAACCAGCTGCGCTGCAATCAAGCCAAAAATCTGCTCATGTCCGAACGATATACTGTCAGCGAGGTGGCGGAAATGTGCGGCTTTGAAAACCTTTCTTATTTTTCGCGCACATATAAAAAATACATGTCTGTGACCCCGCGAGCGCAAAAACAGGAGTGATTGTAAGCCCAGGGGGCGGTAAAATCATCTCTTTATACAACAAATTAAATATAAAAAAGTTGCTTGCGAATAATATCGCAAGCAACTTTTTGTATGCCTTTATAATCAGGCCTTGCCGTCGCAACCTAAAACGTTTACAATCTTTTTCTTAACCAGGTCTTTGATAGCAGCGCGGGCAGGAGTTAAGTACTGTCTGGGGTCAAAGTGAGCCGGATTCTCAGCCATGTACTTTCTGATAGAGCCTGTCATAGCAAGACGCAGGTCAGAGTCAATGTTGATTTTGCAGACAGCGGATTTTGCAGCCTCGCGGAGCATTTCCTCGGGAATACCGATAGCATCAGGCATGTTGCCGCCGTTCTGGTTGATCATCTCAACAAATTCGGGGATTACGCTGCTGGCACCGTGCAGAACGATGGGGAAGTTCGGCAGACGCTCTTCCACTTCCTTTAAGATGTCAAAGCGCAGCTGGGGCTTTTGACCGGGCTTGAATTTGTATGCGCCGTGGCTGGTGCCGATGGCGATTGCCAGAGAGTCAACGCCGGTGCGGGTAACAAACTCCTCAACCTCGGAGGGACGTGTATAGGATGCGTCCTCGTCGGAAACGTTTACGTCGTCCTCAATACCGGCCAGACGACCCAGCTCACCTTCAACGGTAACACCGCGCTCGTGAGCATATTCAACAACCTTCTTGGTCAGTTCGATGTTTTCTTCAAAAGAGTGGTGGGAACCATCGATCATAACGGAGGTAAAGCCACCGTCAATACATGACTTACACAGCTCAAAGCTGTCACCATGGTCAAGATGCAGTGCGATGGGGAGATCTGTTTCAATCAATGCAGCCTCAACCAGCTTAACAAGATAGGTGTGGTTTGCATATTTTCTTGCGCCGGCGGAAACCTGCAGAATCAGGGGGGCGTTAACCTCCTTGGCAGCCTCGGTGATACCCTGGATAATCTCCATGTTGTTCACGTTGAAAGCGCCGATTGCATAACCGCCGTCGTATGCCTTTTGGAACATTTCTTTTGTTGTAACTAATGGCATGGATGTTCAACTCCTTCAATTTTTGATTATCTTTATTGTACCAAAATCACGGCGATAAATCAATAGCAAAATTGAATAAACTGACAATTTTTTCACAACCATTTTCAAGCAGTTTGCAAGGAATTTTAGCGGGAGAGGGAAAAATCCTCCGGTGCAAAGGAGAGAACCAGTCCTAAAGCAGCAAAGGCAATTCCCGCATGCAGGTCCGAAAGAGGTGCAGGAATGCTGACGGGGAACTCCTGTGGCTCCAGCAGCTTTCCCTTTAGGGTAACAATAGAGCGCTGCAGGCAGCAGGAAAAGGCGGTTTTTCCTTCCTCGGCGCGGATGCTCGAGGCAGTCACCGTGGCTAGAGGGTTGAGACCGTAGGTGATGAGCAGAGACTTTTTGTTGACCTCCTCCGTTATTTTTTCATCTGTGTTTAAAATGGTCATATAATCAGCGCGACAGCCCTTTGCGTAGCCGGGGACAGCGGCCAGTGCAATATCACAGCATTTTGCATCCGGCGGCAGGAAAATATAATCGCAATCCGTGCAGGCAAGGCTCTCTGAAAAACCGATTTTCTTTTGAGATAAGCCGGCTTTTATGAGAGAGGAAATGGTATTGCCACGCTCCTTAATTGATAGGGTAACCATGCAAACACTCCCGATTGTTTTTCTGATTATTATTTTGACTGAGAAATGATTTTTTATGCGAAAACAGACATAATCTGAGATTTTCATGAATACATTGAATCAGGAACTTAGAATGCTAGCTGCTATAAGGAGGACATTCAATGAATGTGGATTTTCAAAGAGAAAGCATACATGTAAGCGAAATGCGCGCTCCGCAGACGCTGACCCTTTTGGTTGAGGGAGATGTGATTGTACCCGACGTGAAGCCGGATATAAAGGAAGTGCTTCTGACCGAAGCGAATGCTGTGATTACCGGTAGGGAGCATGGAGACGGAAAGCTGCTGGTGACGGGTGCGTCTAATGTGAAGATTCTATATATGCCGGAGGGTGCAGTGCAGCCAAAATGCATAGAGACAAGACTTGATTTTAAGGACAGCTTTGAGCTGTATGAGGAGGGTACAACAGTTGCTGTTTCGGCGCATACAGAGCATGTGGAATTTTCGCTGATTAATTCCCGCAAGCTGCATGTAAAGGTTGTGGTCAGCCTCACCGCCAAAAGCTATATCGGGCGCGATATCAGCTACCTAAAAGATGCAGAGGAGGGGACGGGTCTTAAGGTGCGTAAGCGCTTTATGAGCGCGTACCGTGCGCTGGCAGACACCAGCCGAGAAATCTTAATCAGCGAGGGTTTGGAAATTCCGGGTGCCAAGCCGGACATAGAGGAGATGATTAAGCTGGAGGTGCATGCCCGCAAGGACGAATGCAAGGTGATGTCCGGCAAAATCCTCCTAAAGGGTGCTGTGGCCGTGCACGCTTTGTATCTGGGTGCGGATGAGGAGGCCGGCGTTGAGCGCATGGAGTATGAGCTGCCCTTTAGTGAGATGGTGGATGTAGACGGCCTGGAGGATGATTGCCTGTGTCACGTTCGCTATCAGGTAAAGGATGTGTATTACAGCGTGAAGGAGGACGTAAACGGCGATTTGCGACTGATTGCCCTGGATGTGGTGCTCACCACGGAAATTTTGGCGGGCAAAACCGAGGAATTTGAGGTGATTGACGACTGTTACAGCACCGAGGGAGCAGTGGAAATTACCCGTGAACGGGTTCATCTGGATGAGCTCCTAGGCGAGGGCGTAAGCTATGAAAATATAAAGGAAATTATCCCTGTTACCGATGCTGTGCTGCCGGTTAATGTTGTGTATACCTTAAGCTGCAGGCCCTTGGTGAAGGAGCTGCAAATTGTCGGTGAGCAGCTGACGGTGAAGGGTAAGCTGGTAACCTTTGTTCTGTATGGCAGCGGTGGGGGCGAGCAGAGCATGTATAGCTTGGTACACGAGTCGGATTTTGAGCACATCATTCCCGTAGACGGCCTGACGGATACGGCTCTTTGCGAGTGCAATGTCTCAGATAGTGCCGTGAGCTTCAGCATTAACGCGGCCGGCGAAATTGAGCTGCGTACCATGCTGGAATTCTACATGCGTGCCTTAAGACGCACCGAGCCGGAGCTGATGACCGGCTGTGAGCTGCGTGAGGAGGAGGCAGAAAAGCTTGCCGGTAGTCTGGTTATTTACTTTGCAAGGGCAGAGGATACGCTGTGGGATGTGGCAAAACGGTACCGGATTGATAGGGAAAAAATTAAGCTCCTGAATCAAATCACCGAGGAGCGGCTTTCGGCAGGTCAGAAAATTTTAATCCCCGCCAGATAGAAAGAGTCACAATGTCATTGCCTTTTACATATTATATTGTATAGGTTGAAAAGAATAACTTGATAATAAAGTAGGAGGTATAATATGAACGAAAAACTACATGGCGGAGCATATCCGGGCGGCTGCGGTGATGTTAAGGACGCAGTCTGCATACATACCGATAAAATTTATGATTCCTGCAAGGATAAGGACTGCATCGAGGATGCGCGGGTGTATTTTACTGCTGCAGGACAGGAAATTATTGATAAAGCGGTTAACGTAAAATGCAGAAAGTCAGAGATCATCTGGGTTTTCACCGACGTAGAGCCGGTACCGTTTAACAGGGGTTATTTTACGGTTGACTTAAAATTCTTTTTCCGTATCACTCTAGACGTCTTTACAGGCGTTGGCAAGCCCTGCAAGGTAGAGGGTCTTGCAAGCTTTGATAAGAAGGTCATCCTGTTCGGCTCGGAAGGGTCTGCCAAGGTGTTTGAATCCCGGTATCGGTATGACAGCTTTGATGAGCAGCTCTGGCAGAAAACCAATATGCCGAAGGCAGTGGTTGAGGTGGTTGATCCTCTTTGCCTCGCAGCAAGGGTTGTGGATATAAACGACAAGCTGTGCAGCTGTTGTGAGGAGTTGGATTTTTCAAGTGTTCCGCAGTGTGTCTGCAATGTGTTTGAGGATGCACTGGTCCTGGGTGGCGAGAACAAGCGTGTCTTTGTGTCAATCGGTCTTTTCTCCATTGTCAAGATTGAAAGAAGCGTGCAGCTCTTAATACCCGCATATGATTTCTGCGTGCCGCAGAAGGAATGCGTGGCCTCCAGCGAGGATAGCCCCTGCGACCTGTTTGAAAAAATTGAGTTCCCCTTTGACGAATTTTTCCCGCCTGAGCGTGATGACTGCAAATTTGACGCGCCGATAGACCTGCGGAACGGCTGCTGTAATTAGCTGTATCAAGGGGCTGCGCTATTTAGCGTCCATCCCTTAAAAGGGGCTGTAGCAAAATGCTACAGCCCCTTTTTCGTTGTATGATGTTTTATATGTGATTTAGAATTTTTCCTTCATCCATACCGGGATATCAATGCCGTTTTTGTCCGGGCCGGAAGCGTCCTCCTTGGACTTGGCGATAAAACCCGGCGTGCCGTTTCCGGCTGCACCGGCAGCGGAACCACCAGTAAAGACGGGATTAGTAAAAAAACCTGCGCCTCTGTCTCTGCCCGGGCCTTCAAAGCCGGTGGCGATAACCGTGATGATGATTTCATCCTGAAGGCTTTCATCAAGCGCAGCACCGAAGATGATGTTTGCATTGGGATCGGCAGCCTCTGTGACCAGCTCTGCTGCGCTGTTGATTTCAAACAATCCCAGATCAGAGCCGCCTGTGATGTTGATTAAGATACCTCTTGCGCCGTCGATAGAGGTCTCCAGCAGCGGGCTCTGGATGGCCTGACGAACCGCATCCTCTGCACGCTTTTCTCCGGTGGCACGGCCTACGCCCATGTGTGCAACGCCGGTGTTCTTCATAATTTTAACCACATCGGCAAAGTCAAGATTTATGTAACCAGGGCCGGAGATTAAATCCGAAATACCCTGAACGCCCTGGCGGAGCACATCATCTGCCATTTTAAAGGCATCCACCAAGGTGGTGTGCTGGTTAGAAATCTGCAGCAATCTGTCGTTGGGAATGGTCACCAGCGCATCCACGGCATTTTTCAGCTCAACAATGCCTTCTTCTGCCCGTGCCATTCTCTGACGACCTTCAAAGGCAAAGGGTTTGGTTACAATACCAACGGTTAAAATACCCATTTCTCTTGCGATAGAAGCAACCAAAGGTGCAGCACCGGTTCCTGTGCCGCCACCCATACCGGCGGTGACAAAAACCATATCGCTGCCGGCAATGGCCTGTGCCACTTCCTCGCGACTTTCCTCAGCGGCCTTTTGACCAACCTCGGGGTCTGCACCGGCGCCCAAGCCCTTTGTGAGCTTTTCGCCAATCTGGATTTTCAGCGGAGCCTGTGACATGGCCAAGGCACGTTTATCTGTATTTACTGCTATGAAGTCTACGTTTTTCAGGCCGAAGTCAATCATTCTGTTAACGGCGTTATTGCCGCCTCCGCCTACGCCGATAACCTTAATCTGCTCGACGCGGTTGTTCCTTAAATCGTTATCGAATCCTATCACCTGTATTTCCTCCTCTTTGGTCTTTCTTGCTGACCAGCATATATTTTCTCATATGTATGTTTTAAACGAAATAACATCACACCGGGGCAATAAACACATCGTAATGACATCCGTTAGGATTTCAAACCAATACTGTGTTTATTATACCAACACTATGTTTATTATATCATATTATAATACAATTACACAAGTATAATTTTTCAATTACAAAACTTTTTTTTCAATTTTGTAACAATTAACGCCAAATAGTGCCTTCTTATCGTAGAAAAGTTACTAAAAAGACGGGTTCCAAACACAATTAAAGCCACTAAGTATAAATCCACGTCAAGCTTTCTGCCAATCAAGGTCAGCAGCGCGGCTAAAAGACCATTTCCCACGAAGCCGGAGATGAAGGTGTTTAAATCAAAGCTTTTGCGGGTAGAGGCGGCAGCTGCGCCAAAGACAGAGTCCAAAAGCGCCAGAATAATAATGGCCACATAGGAAGAATAAGCCGAGGGGATGTGATAGGGAAAAACAAGTCCAAAAACAATCCCGGTTAACGCACAAGCAAGAACAATCATTCGGCAGCCCCCTCCTGTGTAGCTTCAATGGCAGTGGCACTGGAGAAATTCACGGTGCCGCTATATTTGGGGATGACCAGCTTATTGTTTTTTGTGATGGATATAGTAAAGCCCCAAACCTTCATGTTGTCAATCACGCCGCCGTTTAGGTTCATGGCAGCAGAAAGCTGATCCGCATTGCCGATGGCCTTGATGATGTAGGGCGGTGCCATCTTTGTATCGTTGACCAAAATGGTGGGGCCCACGCAGCGGACAGCACTGGTGCTGATGATGCGGCTGTCATTAACGCAAATGGCTTCAGCCCCTGCAGCACACAGCTCGTTGATAATGCGACGGATATCCTCGTCGTGAATCAGCGTCTCATTAGCCGAAAGGATGGTGTTTGCGGCCTTGCGGTTACCCATGTCGCTCAGGCTGATGGTGATGCCCGGCCCTTGTACATCCACAAAGCCGGCCATCAGCTCGGCACGCTTTAGCTGTTCGGATAAAAATTTTGAATATCCGCTGTGCTGCTCAGCATCCTTGCGGTATTGTGCAATGTCGTTTCTGTATGCATCCAGTTGCTTTTCCAAATCCTCGGTTTTTTCCCGTTCCTTTTTTAAATCGCCCAACAGCTCGTCCACCCGGAGATTTTGCTGGCTCTCCGTTGCATTGTTCACCGTGACGCTCTTGACCTGAATGGCAATCAAAAAGGCAAGCACCAACACTACAATGCCGATAGACAACTGCGTTTTATGGTTTTTAATCACTGGCGTTAATCCCTTCGTTAAGTGTTATCATCAGCACCCTCCTCCGGGGCAGGGTTTCTGCCTTCTGCCTCGGTGCTTTCCTCTGAGGTGGGCTCTCCGCCTTCTTCGCCGGAGCCTTCCTCTAAGGGGGGCTCTTCGCCTTCTTCGCCGAGGTTTTCCTCCGTGGGTGGGGCTTCCGTCTCTTCCTCAGGCAGCAGACCATAGAAGGCGCGTGAGGGTGTGGTTAAATCAATATAGGCGCCCTCCATCCGGTTCACCATAGGCAGAATGTTGCTTAAAACAGACAGCTTATAATCAAACTCCGTGGTTTTGCCAAAGATGACCTTTGTGCCGTCTGTTAGGTACACATGGAAGTCCGTCAGGGTATCAAAGTGGCAGGAGCGAAGCTCGCTCAAAAGCCCCTTTTCCCTAAACTTGCTGATGATATTTATTATTATATCAAACTTAACCGTGTCTTGTACAGATATTTTTTTACAAATTTCAACTTTTTTTATTTCCAGTCCTGTCATTTTTATCAAATTAAGCTCCGAGGCATCGTCACAGATGGCCATGGCGCGGCCGTTTTCATTGGTTGTGACAAAGCCGGAGAGGTACGGAAAATACATCACCGGCGTTGTTTCGGTTACACTCAGGCGTACCTTTCCCGGCAACAGCCGACGAATGGTGACATCCTCAATCTCCGGGATGGCCAAAATCTGCTTCCGGGTTTTACGCTTATTCAGTTTAAACAAATTGCTTTCTGTGGCAATAGAGGCTGCCTGTATAATCTGCTCGGAGGAGACGGTGCTGTTTCCCGTGACCTCTACGGCCTTAATATTGAAGAAAGGCGTGAACAGGCAAATGCTGATGATGGCGACGAGCAAGAACAGCAGGAGCAGAACACGCCTTAAGCGCTTCTTCTTTTTATTTCTTTTCTTTTGAGAGGAGGAATTGAGATTTGTCATTTGTTTTAATTACCTTTCATTCTTTGCGTTGTATAACGGCTCCCAGACGTGTCAGATTTTCTTCCAGTTTCTCATAGCCGCGGTCAATATAGCAGACGTTTTCAACCTCGGTTATACCGGTGGCGCCCAGCCCTGCAATGACCAGTGCTGCGCCACCGCGTAAATCCCGGGCAAAGACCTTCGTGCCGGAGAGAGCGGGAACGCCGGTGATGACGGCGGTATCGTTTTCCACCGTGATGACAGCGCCCATTTTAATCAATTCGCTAACGGGCTTAAAGCGGCTTTTGAAAATCTGCTCCTGTATTTTGCCGGTACCCTCTGTCGTACACAAAAGCGCCAGAAAGAGGGATTGGGCATCCGTGGGAAAGCCCGGATATGGCGTGGTTTTAATTAAAGCAGGTGCTCTCAGGCGTGCTGGAGCCTGCAAGCGTATGCTGTTTTCTGTTGTTTCAATTTGACATCCGCATTCGGAAAGAACCGAAAGAGCAGTTTCAATATGGGCAGGAATAACCTCGGTTAAGGTGATGCTGCCACCGGTGACGGCGCCGCAGCAAAGATAGGTAACGGCTGCGATGCGATCCGGCATAATGCGGTAGCTTGTGCCGAAGAGGCGGCGCACGCCTTCAATTTCAAGCCGCGGACTGCCGGCGCCGCGGATCTTGGCGCCCATGGCGTTTAAAAAATTGGCTAAATCTACTATCTCCGGCTCCTGAGCCACGTTTTCCACCACGGTGACGCCCTCGGAAAGACAAGAAGCCAGCATAATGTTTTCCGTGGCTCCCACGCTGGGAAAGTCAAGCGTCAGCTGCGTGGCGTGTAGCTTGTGAGCATCAATGTGCAGATAACCCTTTTGTTCCTTGATGCTGCAGCCCAGTCCCTCTAAGGCTTTAATATGTAAATCAATGGGTCTGGGGCCCAGCTCGCAGCCGCCGGGCATTGAAATTTTTGCCTTATGTTTTCTGGCTACAATCGCTCCCATAAAGATTACAGAGGAGCGCAGCTCCCGCATGAGCCGCTCCGGGATGCGGCTGCCCAGTCGGCCTCGTGCATCAATTGTGAGCGTGCTCCCGCTACGCGCGACCTTTGCGCCCAATTCCTTTAAAATCTCTATGGTTATGGCAACATCCTTAAGCTCCGGACAGTTTTCTATGATGCTGACACCATTGGAGCAAAGAACAGTTGCAGCCAAGATGGGCAAAACAGCGTTTTTTGCTCCGTGTATGGGGATGCTGCCGTGTAAGGGATGACCTCCCTCAATGACCAGCCTGCTCATACATTTACACCTCCTGATAGTGCAAAGAAAAAACTTTACAATATCATAGTATGCATGTCGCAGCAGATTGCTACTTTAAAATGTAGGATGCAGTTTCGTTCATGAAAGGAGCGCGCAGGCGGCATCGCAGATGCGCTCTGTGCCATCGGTGATACCGATACGGCGCGCATTTTCTGCCATGCGGGCTTGCTGCTCCGGGTGTGCAATGATGTCCCGAAGGGCTTTTTCCAGACGGCTGCCGCAAAGCTCTGCTTCGGGAATGACAAGAGCGGCACCAGCCTTTTCCAGACTTTTTGCATTGTAGGTCTGGTGGTCGTGTGCTACGTTGGGAGACGGAATTAAAATAGCCGGCTTGCCCAGGGCAGAAAGCTCGCTGACGGTCAGTGCGCCGGCACGCCCAATGACCACATCTGCCGCGGCCAGAACCAGATCCATGCGGTTGATATACGGCTCAATGCGAATGTTTGTACCCTGATTTTTCACCTGCTGATTGACCTGCTCATAATACCGCTGGCCGGTTCCTAAAAGCAGCTGAAAGCTGGAGGTGTCCGTTGTGTTAAGCAGCTCGGTGACGGCCGCGTTTAAGCGGTCAGCACCCAGACTGCCGCCAAAGGCAACCACAAAGGGGCGATTGTCCAGCCCGAGCTGTGCACGGGCTTCCTCGCGGTCTATCTGGAACAGGCTTTTGCGTATGGGGTTGCCTGTCAAAACGCATTTTTCTTCGTAGCCAGGTTTTAAGTGACTTTTCGTTTCGGGAAAGCTGATGCAGATTTTATCTGCCTGTGCAGCCGCCAGCTTAACCGTTACGCCGGGAATGACGTTCTGCTCGTGAATCACGACTGGAATTTTAAGACTGTGCGCCGCAAATACAACCGGCGCACAAACGTAGCCGCCGGTGGCAATCACCACATCGGGCTGAAATTCCTTAATCATTTTTTTTGCGCGCTTGTAGGCCGTGATACACTGTGCGAGCACAGCAAAATTTTTGAGGGTCAAACGGCGAATCAAGCCACTTACCTCAATATACGAAATGGGAAATCCGGCCTCGGGCACCAGCCTGCTTTCCATGCCGCGCTCGGTGCCGATGAAAAGAATTTCCGCATGCTTTGTTCGTTTTAGGTGGTCAGCCGCGGCTAAAGCCGGGTTGACATGTCCGGCGGTGCCACCGCCTGAAAGCAATACCTTCATACAATCAAATCCTTTACGCTAAATGGTTTGTTTTTTGTATTTAGATACGTTTAAAATGATGCCCATGGCCGCCATTAAAAACAAAAGTGAGGAGCCGCCGGCGGAGAAGAAGGGTAACGGGATGCCGGTTGTGGGAATGCTGGAGGTGACAACGGCAATGTTGAGCACCACCTGCACGCCGACAAGAGCAACAATGCCCGTCACCAAAAGGCTGCCGAAGGTATCCGGAGCGCTGATGGCAATTTTCATACCGCGCCATAGCAGCAGGGCAAATAAAGCCAGAATGGCAAGAGCCCCTATCAATCCCAGCTCCTCGCAGATAACGGAAAAAATAAAGTCATTCTGCGGCTCGGAAATGTACATATACTTCTGACGGGAATTGCCAAAGCCCAGGCCGAACAGACCGCCGGAGCCAATGGCGTACAGTGACTGAATAATCTGCCAGCCGGCGCCCAGTGCATCTGCAAAGGGATCCATAAAGGTGGTCAGTCGCTTCATGCGGTACGGCTCTAAAATGACCATGGCCACACCGGCACAGGCTACGGGAAGTGCCAACAGAGAAAAATGACGAATTCTTGCTCCGGCCACCAACAGCATAATCACCATGGTAAGGCCAATGATGATACAGATGGAAAAGTGAGGCTCTAAGAGCAAAAGAACCATGAACATACCCAGCAGAATCAAATAGCGAAACAGAAATTTGAATTCCTTAATTTTGGTTTGTGGCTGTGATAGACTGGCAGCAAAGTAAATAATCAGCCCCAGCTTGGCCACCTCGGAGGGCTGAAAGGAAAGACCGCCGATGCCAAGCCAGCGCTTGGATCCGTTGAGCTCTGTGCCGACTACTAAAACAGCGACCAAAAGGAGCAGGCTGAAAACCAGAATCGGCAATGCCAGCTTTTTATAGCGTCTGTAATCAAAGTTTGCCGTAAAAATCATAGCGATGACGCCGAGACCCGCCCAGAGCAGCTGCCTTTTAATAAAATACAGACCATCGCCGAAATAATAATAAGCAGACGGGTAGCTGGCAGAAAACACCATTAAAAGACCCAAGGCCAGCAGTGTAACGACTGTAAGTAAAAAGCCGAAGTCGAAGCCGGTTTTGGATAATCTGGACTTTGTCAGCTGTTTTTTTGTGCCCGCTTGCGGGGCAGACTGGGCCTTCACCGGTCATCACCGTCCTACGCTTAAAATAATTTCATGATGCACACATACCCGATGATACATAAAATCAAGGTTGTGAGAGAGAAAAGTAACACAATTTTTACTTCGGAATAGCCGCACATTTCAAAATGATGGTGCAGCGGGCTCATTTTAAAGATACGCTTTCCGGTCAACTTGAAGGAGGCGACCTGCAGAATGACAGACAGGGTTTCTATCAGATAGATGCCGCCTGCAATAATCAAAATTAAGGGCATTTGCAGCACAGAGGCACAAACGGCCACCGCACCGCCTAAGAACAATGAGCCGGTGTCGCCCATAAAGACCTTGGCAGGGTGCGCGTTAAAGACCAAAAAGGCAAGACAGGCACCGCCTACAGCGGCCATACACATACCGGCAGACATTTGGGAAAAGGCGAGAGCACAAATGGTGAAAAACAGGGACACAATTAACGTGACGCTGGCAGCAAGACCATCAAGTCCGTCCGTTAAATTAACGCTGTTCACCACGGAAAGCTGTACCAAAACCGTCAGCGGCACAATCCACAGACCAATATCGACGGGAGCAGACATAAAAGGAATCAGCAGCTCGCCGTTAAGATAACCCAGATAATTAAGTGACAGGGTGGAACAGATTGCAACAAGGAGCTGTGACAGGAATTTGCTACGAGCCGAAAGCCCCAGATTGCGTTTCTTGACCACCTTAATAAAGTCATCTACAAAGCCCACAAATCCGTACAGCAGGGCCGTTAGCAACAGAAGCAACAAATCATAGCGCAAAGTCCCTTTTATGAGCATAACGGCAAGGGGTGCTAAAATCGCAGCGGCAATGATGGCAATGCCCCCCATGGTGGGTGTGCCGCTTTTCACCCGATGCCAGCTGGGGCCCTCCTCCCGGATGCTTTGGCCGAATTTAAGCCGGCGCAGGAAGGGGATTAAAACGGGCGTGAAAACTAGCCCCAGAATGATGGATATGGCTGCTGTAATCAGTATGCTGTTCACAAGCTCAACTCCTTTGTAGCTATCGGTTTATGCCTTCGCATTGGTTAAAAATTCTGTAACGCGCTCCAGGCGCATAGCCCGAGAGGCCTTGACCAGGATGATGTCCCCCTCTTGTGTGTAGGTAGAAAGCGCATCGTTGAGCGCATCAATATCAGTAAAGGAAAAAACCGCAGTTTTTGCCATGCCAGCCAGGAGTGCTCCTTCGGCAATCAGTCGCCCATTTTCGCCCAGTGTGAACAGGGCATCGAGCGAGAGTGCAGCGGCAAGTGTGCCAAGGTCCTTGTGAGCGGCCGGGGCATGCTCGCCCAGCTCTCGAATATCACCCAGCACAGCAATTTTGCGTCCGCTTTGCGCGGCGAGCACCTTTAAAGCCGCGGCCATGGAGGCCGGTGCGGCGTTATAGCAATCGTTAATGACGGTCAGGTTGTTCTTGCGAATGAATTCCATGCGCCTATCGCCGGGCGTAAAAGTCGCAAGAGCTGCGGCAGCCTCCTTGAGCGGTATGCCCAGGACCAGACCGGCGGCACAGGCAAAAAGTGCATTGATTACGTTATGAGTGCCGGGGAAGGAAAGGCGTACAGGCACCTGCTCATCGCCATAAGCCAGAGTAAAACTCACGCTGTCCGGCGCGGAGCAAATATCCCTTGCAAGAATATCGCAGCCGGGGGTTGTGCCTACAGAAATCGTGCGTACAGGCATTTCACTTCGGTGGGCAGACAGAATTGGGTCGTCCCCGTTTAAAATTACGGTTCCGCCGGGGCGGAGATGGGGAAGGAATTCAGCTTTTGCGCGATAAATATTTTCCTGTGACCCAAGCATTTCAATATGAGAAAGACCAATGTTGGTCATGATGACAAGGTCGGGTGCAGCGATAGCGGCCAGATGATCAATCTCGCCATAGCCGCTCATGCCCATTTCAATCACGGCGGCTCGGTGTGACTCTTCAAGCTGCAAAAGCGTTAAAGGCAGACCGATTTCGTTATTTAAATTGCCTTGTGTTTTTAAAACGGAAAGCTTGCTAGAAAGCACAGTTGCAGTCATTTCTTTGGCTGTGGTTTTTCCCACGCTGCCGGTAATGCCGATTACAGGCAGGGTAAAGCTGCGTCGGTAACAGGCAGCCAGATGGCCTAAGGCGATACGGGTGTCCTCTACATAAATCAGCGGTTTTTCGCTCGTTATCTCCCGGCGGGACGTGAGGGATGCCGCGCATCCGGCAGCCAGAGCATCCGGGATAAAATCGTGCGCGTCAAACCGTTCTCCTATGAGAGGGATAAAGAGTGCGCCCGGTGTGACACGTCTTGTATCGGTGCAAACGCCGGAAACAATGGTTTCCGGATTGCCCGAGATAAGCCTGCCATCTATGGCGGCGGTTATTTCCTTTATGCTCATGGGTTTCATATGGTGTTATCTCCCTTGACAGAGTCTGCTGACGTATTGGCTTTTTCGCGCTCGGCCAAAATCTCCTGAATGACCTCACGTTCATCGAAGTGCCGCTTTTCCGTACCGATAATCTGATATGTTTCATGCCCCTTGCCGGCTAAAATGATGCAATCGCCGGGCTGTGCTGTTTCTATGGCGTAGGAAATGGCCTCCCGGCGGTTTTCTATGACAGTATATGCGCAGGCTGTGCGCTTCATGCCTGCCTCTATTTGCTCGATGATAGACATGGGCGCTTCGGTACGCGGATTGTCTGAGGTGATGATGCAGAAGTCAGAAAGCTGTCCTGCAATTTCGCCCATAATGGGACGTTTGACAGGGTCCCTGTCGCCGCCGCAGCCGAAGAGTGTTACTACGCGTCCTGTGGCAAAATCCTTTACGGTTTTAATGATGTTTTCAAGGCCGTCCGGCGTGTGCGCATAGTCGATTAAGATGGTATAGTCGGTACGGGTATACACGGTTTCCGCCCGTCCCTTCACGCCCTTTGCCACCAAAAGAGCATCGGCAATTTTGGCAGGAGGAATGGACAAGGAGATGCAGGCGGCCAAAGCGGCCAAAGCGTTATATACAGAGAATTTGCCCGGGATTCCCAGACGTGCAGAGAAGGTCTGGCCGTCAGCGGACACATTAAAAATAACGCCGCGGGGAGACACCTTAATGTCTGTAGCCTGAAAATCTGAGAGAGTGTCAATTGAGTAGGTTATCACAGGGCAGGCGGCCTCTTTTGCAATCCGTTTGCCGGCCTCGTCATCTGCATTCACCACGCCGGTTTTGCACACGTCAAACAGCATGCGCTTGGCCAGATAGTAGTTTTCCATGGTTTCGTGGAAATCGAGATGATCCTGTGTCAGGTTGGTAAACACGGCAATATCAAAGGTGATGCCGTATACTCGATGCAGAAAAAGTGAATGCGAGGAAACCTCCATAACAGCATATTCTGCACCTTCGCGCACCATTTCGTCAAACAGGGCAAATAGCTCTAGGGATTCCGGCGTGGTGCGCTCTGCCGGCAAGGTGCGGCTGCCGATTTGATTTTCATTTGTGCCGATGAGCCCCACAACCTTGCCCGAAAATTCGAGAACACTTTTAATGAGCGTTGTCACGGTGGTTTTTCCGTTGGTGCCGGTGACGGCAACCAGCTTCAGCTTTTTTTCCGGATGATCATAAAAAGCGGCAGATACCTGTGCCAGCGCCTTGCGGGTGTCCTGTGCGTACAGGATGGGCAGACCGACATCCGGCACCTCATCCTGAGCCAAAATGGCAGCGGCACCGTTTTTGCGGGCGTTTTCTATATAGCTGTGCCCGTCTGTGACATAGCCCTTGATACAAACAAACAGGCTCCCGGGCTTGACGCGTCTGGAATCATAGGCGATGCCGGTGATTTCTATATCCTGACTGATTGGCCGGAGTAGCGAAACATTCTCCAGTAATTGACTGAGTTTCATGCTGTGTATCTCCCTTCGATAGGTTTTGACGATGGAAGGGTTGTTAATCCACATCCAGATAGCGGAATTCTACCTCAATAATAGAGCCCTCATCCACCTGCGCGCCAGCTTCGGGATACTGTCCGTCGGCAATGGTGAGGTGAGAGGCGTTGCCTGTTGTAGCTGCACCGGAGACAATCAAATTCAGCCGGTGCTCTGCCAGGCGCGACTGTACCTCGGACAAAGAAAGGTTTGATACATCCGGCACAGTGACCTTATTTGAGGTGCTGTCCTCTGTGTATAGAATGACTACAGAACCGGCGGCGAGACTGGAGCCGGGCTTGGGCATTTGCTCCTTCACGGTTTCGCCGTTTCCTGCGATCCGGTAGTTTAGGTTTTCGTTTGTTAGATTTTTAATGGCATTATCACGCGAAAGCCCCTTGACATCCGGCACGAAAACATCCAGATTTTGTTTTTCCTCCTCTGTGTACTGAGGCTCTACATCCAGATAACGCAGAGTGTCCTCCAGAATTTTACCCACCACGGGTGCGGCGATTGCGCCGCCGTAATACTGGCCGTTTGAGGGCTCATCCAGCACCACCAGGCAGGCAATTTTTGGGTCATTTGCCGGTGCAAAGGCGATGAAGGAGGAAATGTATTTTCCGTTGCCACGGGGTATTTTTTCTGAGGTACCGGTTTTGCCGGCTACGCGATAGCCCTTGATATAAGCATTTTGACCGGTTCCGTTTATGACTGTGTTTTCCAGCATGGCACACATCTGCTCGGAGGTTTTTTGGGAAATGACCTGACGTACTACGGTGGGCTCTGTTTTTTTCACCACATTGCCGTCAGCGTCCAGCAGCTCTTTTACGAGATAGGGACGCATCAGCTTGCCGCCGTTTGCCACGGCGCCAACGGCCGAAATCAGCTGCAGGGGCGTCACCTTGGGTCCCTGTCCGAAGGAGGCGGTGGCCAGCTCCACTGTGTTGTAATCGGCGTCTGCGTAGAACACGCCCTTGGCTTCGCCCGGCAGATCAAATCCGGTGGGTTCTAAAAAGCCGAAGGCCTTATAATATTCTTTAAACTTCTCCTTGCCTACCATGAGTCCCACGTCAATAAAGACGGGGTTGCAAGAATTTTTTACACCATCTGCAAAGGTCTGGGTACCGTGTCCTTCCCTATGAGAACAGCTGATGTTGTGGTCCTCCACCCTTTTGGAGCCGGAGCAAAAGAAGGGGGTCTCGGGTGTGATAAGACCCTCTTCCAGTGCCATACAGCCGGTGATGATTTTAAAACAGGAGCCCGGCTCGTAGGAATCCACAACGGCTTTGTTACGCCACATTTGCTGCAGCGCATTTGAACGTGCGGTGCTGCGCTCCTCGGAATTTGTAATCGATTCAATCAAAGCGGTATCCTCTTCTGAAAGAGCAAAGGGTGCATTTAAATCGAAATCGGGCTTAACAGCCATAGCGAGAATTTCACCGGTTTGCACATCCGTCACAATGACAGAGGCGCCCTCGCGCACTTTTTCCTCGTAATAGGCTTTTTCTAAATGCTTCTCGGCAAAATGCTGGATAACCTCATCAATGGTCAAAACCACATTTGTGCCGTTTTCGGGGTTGATATATTTCTCGTCCTTAAAGGGCATATCGTTATCCAGTGCATTTTTCAGAGCAATAACGCGGCCGGGAGCGCCCTTTAGTTGTTCCTCATATTCTGCCTCAATGCCGCCCAGTCCCTGGTTGTCATCGCCGACAAAGCCTAAAATATGGGAGGCAAAGTTGCCATAGGGGTAATAACGCTTGGCGTCCTCCTGCAGATATACGCCGGTTAGCTCCAATTCTCTAACAGCGGTGGCGACATCATCCTCCACCCGCCTTTTAATGGTGACATGATTGGTCTTTTTCTCCAGCATAGCCTTAATGGTATCTGTCTCCATGTCCAGTACAGCCGCCAGCTTTTCTGCTGTTTCCTGCAGGTCTTTTTTTGCCTTTTGCATTTCGTTCGGATTGGCAGTTACGGTCTGTGCTGTTGAGCTTTGCGCCAGTTTTTTGTGATTCCTGTCTAAAATGGCGCCTCTCTGGGAGGCCACAAGGTTGTCACGGGTTTGCTGTTCAACAGCCTTTTGCTGCAATTCGCCACCCTGAATCAGCTGTAAAAAAACAAGCCTTACGCCAAGTAGAAATAAAATAGCGGCAAAGGCTACGAAGGAAAGCAATATTCTGATTCTGATTTTGCGCTTTGGAACCGTTTTGTTCATTTTTTTACAGGGCTTTCCCATGACTCCTTTATAGATTCATACTAATATGTATAGTGAGTGCCTAATCTAAATATTCCACCAGACCGGTGAAAAAATCGGCAATCCGGCTGGCAGGGGAGAATTCATTTTTGGCGACATGTTCTACATAGTCTACCTGTTCTAGGTTGATATATACGGTCTGGTATTTCTCGACCGGATGCATTCCTAAATCGTTCCGTGCAATTTTTTCAACATGATCAAGATCTAAGGAGCGGTCAATCTCAAACTGCAGCTTCTCGTTTGTGGCAATAAGAGACCCAAGCTCTGCCTGCTTCTTTTCGATAGCGGCACATTTATCTGTTAACATTACACCGCGGCATAAAATGACAAATGCACAGCTCATCACAAAGAGGATTCTAATAATTCCCAGAACGTTTGCCCGTCTTTGGGCAGCGCTCCGGGCCTTTTTGGAGACCTTTATTCTAACATTGGGCGAAGACTGGGGCAGGGTGTGCGGCGCGGGATGCGCTGCGGTAGAAGAGTATGCCGAATGAATTCTGTTGTCATAGGCTAAATTGCTTCTGTTGTTCACCTGCTTTTCACTCCTATCAAAATTATTTTATGGTTGAATCACCTGTTTTTTCAAAAACTCTAAGCTTCGCACTTCGTGCCCGCGGATTTTCGGCAAGCTCCCGTGCATCCGGCAGAATGGGCTTTTTTGTCACAACTCTGCCAAGACTTTTGATACCGCAAACACAAACGGGGTAATCGACAGGGCAGATGCAGCCCTTTTCCATCTCGCGGAAGGCAGTCTTTACAATTCTGTCCTCTAATGAGTGGAAGGTGATAACGGCCAGCCGTCCGCCGGGGAGAAGGCAATCGGCAAAATCGCGAACAGCCTGCTTTAAGCCGCCGAGCTCGTTGTTGACCTCAATGCGAATGGCCTGAAAGGTGCGCTTGGCCGGGTGAGGGCCGTCCTTACGAGCGCTTTTGGGAACAGCTTTTTTAATAATATCCACCAGCTCACCGGTGGTGCGAATGGGCTTTTGTGTGCGGGCTTCTGCGATGAAGGCGGCAATCCGCTTCGCCCAGCGTTCCTCGCCGTAGGCGAAAATGATATCGGATAGTTTTTCTTCGCCGTAGGTATTGACCACATCATAAGCACTCAGCGCATCGTTAGGATTCATGCGCATATCCAGCGGTGCGTCCTGCATATAGGAAAAACCGCGTTCTGCCTCGTCCAGTTGATGAGAGGAAACACCCAAATCCATTAAGGCTCCGTTGATGCCCTCTATAGAAAGCTCCTCTAGGGTGCGTTTAATTTCTGAAAAATTCCGATTGATAAGCCTGATGCGGTCACCAAAGGCTGCCAGTCGTTCCCCAGAAACACGGATGGCAGCGGGGTCGCGGTCAAAGCCAATCAAACGGCCTGTTGTTAAGCGTTTAGCAATTTCTGTGCTGTGTCCTGCGCCGCCTAAAGTGGCGTCTACATAGGTGCCGCCTTCTGCAAGCTGCAAGGCCTCTATACAGGGCGCAAGCATTACGGGGATGTGGTGAAAGGAGAGCGGTTGATCCATCATAGGCCAAGCAGCTCCATTTTCTCGGAAAGCTCATCGGGGCTGAACTCATCAAGACCATGGGTGTCCTCCCAAGCTTCCGTATTCCATAGCTCAACGCGGTTTGAAACACCAACCACCGTAACATCTTTGCTAAGGCCTGCGTAGGTACGCAGGTTTTGTGGTAGCATGATACGGCCCTGCTTATCCAGCTCACATTCACAGGCGCGGGCAAAAAAGAAGCGGGCGAACTGGCGGGCGTCCTTTTTGGCAATGGAGACGGAGTCCAGCTTTGCCTTTAAGCGGTCAAATTCCTCTTGCGGAAATACGAAAAGGCAGTTGTCAAGACCAAGAGTGACAATAAAGGTGTCGCCCAGGTCATCACGAAATTTGGCAGGGACAAAGATTCTGCCCTTTGCATCAACCGTGTGCTGGTATTCACCGATAAACATGCCTTTTCACCGCCCCTTCTTTACAATGTATCAAAAACTGTGGTGGTACAAGTGATTATTTTTGAGAAAGGTGCTTTTTTTGTAAAAATTTCACACCACTTTACACCACTTTACACCATTTTTATTTAATTGTACCCCATTTTTGTTTAATTTGCAAGAGTTTTTGCAAAAAAAATTTAATTTTTTTGAAATCAAAACTTAATATACAAGATATAGTGTGCAATCATTCTTAAACACAATATTTTCGAAGCTTTTACTTTTGTATAATGGAATGTTTCAAAGAGGATTCAAGGAATTGACAAGCACATGAAAATAGGGTATACTATTTCTAGCGAAAACCAGATGCTTTTATATTAAAAAAGGAAGGGGTTTTTACAAATGAAAAAGGTGTGGAGTGTATGTCTTGCCTGCCTGCTGATTTGCATGACTGCTACGGCGGTGCTTGCGGACGAGGCGGCATTGAACGGAAATGACGAGGTGCTTGTATCGGCAGAGACCGGTAAAGAGAGCGCAGAACCGGCGGGAGTCGCTGAAATTGCAGAGACAGCAGAGGCTAAAGAGGCAACAGAATTGCCGCAGAGCGATGCGCTTACCTTAAAATCGTTGTTTAATATTAAGAGGGCTGATGCTGTAAGCATTACTTTTTCTAAGGGAGAACGCAGCTATACCTCAGAGGAAGCCTCTGTCATCGATCTCTTTTTTGAGTTTGCAGATAAGATTGCCCTGAACGGGCCGGCAGAATCCAGAATTCTTGAAGAGGGCGGCTACCATGTTTTAATTGAAACCATCGATGGCACAACAAAATCCGTATACGTTGCGCCGGACGGCGGTGTTGACCTTTTTGACATGGATAAGGTGACTGAGGAGCATCCCGGCACCTATTCTGCAGCAGAACCCCAGATGCTGTTTGAATATATGAAGATATTTATGCCGGAGGAGGAAGCAATCTATACGCTGTCCTTCTGGGCATATGATGATTTTCAGGCGGCTGTTTCTGCCGGTCTCTTTGTCCCGCAGAACTTGGGCATTTCCGACTACACCCTGCCCATCAGCCGCGAAAAATTCTGTGATATCGCTGTTTCTATGATAGAAGCAAAAAATGGTGCCGAGCCGGAGGCCGAAGGCTCTTGGCAGTCTCCGGATTTCATTGATACAGATAATGTGAACGTCAGGAAGCTGTATGAGGCCGGAATCGTATTAGGCAGAGAGAACACTGCAACGGGCGTTATCTTTGCTCCGGATGATTTCATCACGCGTGAAGAGGTTGCCACCATTCTATATAGAATGGCAAAGGTGCTCAAGATGGAGCTGCCGCAAACGGCTTATGTGGAAGGAGTGCCTTTCTATCAAGATAAGGCAGACATTGCCGACTGGGCCTTTGAAGGCGTGTTCATGATGCGGGAGCTTGCTATCATGGAGGGTGTTGATGAAGCGGAATTTGCACCGAAGAATACATATACGGCAGAGCAGGCCGTGGTAACGATGCTGCGTATGTATAACAGCCTGGCTGCTGTTGTTGCTGAATAATTATGAAATAAAAGAGAGGGCTGTTGTGTGGCAAAGGACACAAACAGCCCTTTTTTTTGTAGGAATTTTTGAAAAATAAAAATTATGACTTGCGTCGGGACAGAAAAGGTGATACAATATAATAGAATGTCTGTGCCTTTGCTCTTTTTCTTATATGTGACGCAGGCAGTGTAAAAACCAATCGCTTATTTAGGAAGGCCAACCATGAAAGAAACAAAAACCTTGCCGTCAGGGGCTGTCTATTATGCCGGGCATTATCAGGTCGCCGTTATCGGCGGCGGGCATGCCGGCTGCGAGGCGGCACTCGCCTGCAGCCGTCTGGGTGCTACAACCATACTTTTTGCCATTAATTTAGATACCATTGCAAATATGCCCTGCAATCCATCCATTGGCGGCACGGCGAAAGGCCACCTTGTGCGTGAGATTGATGCTCTGGGCGGCGAGATGGGCCGGGTGGCAGATAAAACCTTTTTGCAATCCCGGATTTTGAACCGTGGCAAGGGTCCTGCTGTATATTCTTTGCGGGCGCAGTCGGATCGCCGCGCTTATCAGGCAGAAATGAAGCACACGCTGGAGCGCACGCCCGGCCTGGATGTAAAACAGGCCGAGGTGACGGAGCTAAAGATAGAGAACGGCTCCGTAAAAGGACTCTTGGTGCATACCGGTGCATATTATACGGCAGATTGCATCATTTTGGCCACCGGTACCTTTTTAAAAGGAAGAATTATTATTGGTGACGTCTCATACAGCGGTGGGCCTGACGGATTGTTTCCCGCCAATCGCCTTTCCGAGAGTTTGGCCTCCTGCGGCATTTCTCTCCGGCGCTTTAAAACCGGTACGCCCGCCAGGGTGAATCGGAGCAGCATTGATTTTTCCAAAATGGAGGAGCAGGTGGGCGATGATCCTGTTACGCCCTTCTCCTTTGAAACAGAAGTGCCCGGTAAAAATAAGGTCAGCTGCTATCTGACCTATACCAACGAAAAAACCCATCAGGTCATCCGGGAAAACCTGCACCGCTCTCCGCTGTATGGCGGCAAAATTGAGGGTGTCGGTCCCCGGTACTGTCCTTCGATTGAGGATAAGGTTGTCCGCTTTGCTGACAAGGAGCGACATCAGGTGTTTATTGAGCCTATGGGCGAGCACACAGAGGAAATGTATGTGCAGGGTATGTCCAGCAGTCTGCCGGAGGATGTGCAGCTTGCCATGCTGCGTACCATCAGCGGACTGGAAAATGTGCAGATGATGCGCACGGCTTATGCCATTGAATACGATTGCGTGGACCCCACGGAGCTGTTACCGACCCTGGAATTTAAGCAAATCAAGGGGCTATATGGTGCCGGCCAGTTTAACGGCAGCTCCGGATACGAAGAAGCAGCGGCGCAAGGTCTTGTGGCAGGTATCAATGCCTACCTAAAGCTATCCGGCAGGAAACCGCTGGTGTTAGATCGCTCGGAAAGCTACATAGGAACCCTCATTGATGATTTGGTGACCAAGGGCACCCCAGAGCCGTATCGCATGATGACCTCCCGCTCGGAATATCGTTTGCTGTTGCGGCAGGATAACGCGGATTTGCGCCTGACACCTGTGGGCTATGAAATTGGCTTGATCAGCGAGGAGCGTTACCGACGCTTTTTAGAAAAAAAGGAAGCAATAGAAAAGGAAATTAAGCGGATTGAAAGCATCGTGATACCACCCTCTGAGGCGGTGCGCACCTTTTTAAAGGAACACGGCTCAGCGGAAATTCACACGGGCATCCACCTAAGTGAGTTGTTAAAACGGCCGGAATTTTCCTATGACCTGCTGGCTGTTCTTGACTCAGACAGGCCGCAGCTTGCGGCGGCTGTTCGGGAGCAGGTGGAGATACAGATTAAATATGAAGGCTATATCAATCGTCAGCTGCGGCAGGTGGAGGCTTTTCGCCGCATGGAGGACAAGCTTTTGGGCGAGGCGATTGATTATGAAACAATAGAAGGCCTGCGGCTTGAGGCCCGGCAGAAGCTTGCCAAAATCCGGCCGCGCTCTGTGGGCCAGGCCAGCCGGATTTCCGGCGTGAGCCCCGCAGATATTTCAGTTCTTCTGATTTATCTGGAGCAGCAAAAGCTACATTCTTAAATCTTTTAATGTAAGAAGGGTTATACATGAGTTCTGTAAAAAGCATGACCGGCTTCGGTCGGTATGAGGTTGTTGACGCAGAGAAAAAGCTGGTGATAGATCTGCGTAGTGTGAATCATCGGTACTGCGACATAACGGTGAGACTGCCCCGTATCTATGCCTATATGGAGGATAAAATTAAGGACTATGTGGGCAAGCGGGTGCATCGCGGAAAAATCGAAATTTCCGTTTATTTTGAAAGCTATACCGGGCAGAATAAGGTAGTGTCGCTGGATACGGCCCTTTTGCACAGTTATTATGACGCTCTTTCTGCCATTCGTACGGAATGCGGGCTTTCCGCTCCGGTCGGCCTTTCCGATTTGACGCGGTTTTCCGATATATTTATCACCCATCAGGAGGAGCAGGATCAGGACGCTGTTTGGGATATGGTGGCAGAGGGTCTTGCGCAGGCTGTCGCAGATTTTGAAGCCATGCGGGAGCGCGAGGGTGCTCGGCTGGTCGCCGATCTGCGCGAGCATGCTGGTGCGGTTTTAGCAGATCTTGCGCAGATTGAAAAGGTTGCTCCCCGGCTGGCAGAGGAATATGCCGGACGCCTGCGGGAGCGGATGAAGGAGCTTTTGGCAGAGGTGCCGGTGGAGGAATCTCGCTTTATGACAGAGGTGGCCCTGATGGCAGACAAGCTTTGTATAGACGAAGAAATTGTCCGCTTAAAGAGCCATTTTGAGGAGCTGGAGAACATTCTCTCTGAGGCAGACGGCATTGGCAGAAAGCTCGACTTTTTGGTGCAGGAGATGAACCGAGAGGTCAATACCATTGGCTCTAAGGCAAATGATTTGCGCATAGCGAAAATTGTTGTGAATATGAAGGCAGAGATTGAAAAGCTGCGCGAGCAGATTCAGAACATTGAATAGAGGAAGGAGCGCGTTATGAAACTCATTAACATCGGTTTTGGCAATACGGTCTCTTCCGAACGGCTGGTGGCCGTTGTTTCTCCCGAATCCGCACCGATTAAGCGAATTATTCAGGAAGCGCGGGACAGAAGCATGCTGATTGATGCCACCTATGGCAGAAGAACCAGAGCCGTGATTATTATGGATAGTGACCACATCATTCTCTCGGCGGTGCAGCCCTCCACGGTGGCAAACCGTCTCAATGATAATGAGGATGTGGCTGATGAGGAGGATGAGGAGGATGAGGAGGATGTCTAGAGGTCTTTTGCTGGTTGTATCCGGCCCGTCGGGCGCCGGTAAAGGCACCATATGCCGTGCTATGCTGGAGCATCGGCCAAGCATTCGTCTCTCCGTTTCTGCCACAACCAGGAAGCCCCGTGAGGGCGAGGTTGAGGGTCTGAGCTACTTCTTTTTATCGGAGGACACCTTCCGCGGGATGATTGACCGTAAGGAGTTTATTGAATGGGCTTGCTTTTGCGGCAACTATTACGGCACGCCGCGAGCGACCGTGGAGGAGCAGCTGGCGGCCGGTCATGACGTGATTTTGGAAATTGATGTGCAGGGCGCTATGCAGGTGAAAAGCAAATTCCCCGAGGCTGTGTTTGTCTTTGTGTTGCCGCCCTCTTATGAGGAACTGGAAAAGCGGATTGTGGGCCGCGGGACGGAATCGCCAGAGGTGATTCATGAGCGGCTGGAAACGGCCAAGCGGGAGTATACACATATTGAAAAATATAATTACATATTATTAAATGATTATATCGACGGTGCCGTGGAGCGCTTTTCTGCCATCATTGATGCGGAGAAGCTTAGAACCGAGCGCAACGCCGAAACAATTCATACAATACTGGAAAGTAAATGAAAGGATTGATGCTATATGATGCTGTATCCCTCAATTATGGATTTGATGGAGAAGGCCGGAAACCGTTATTCGCTGGTGATTGCCGCCTCTAAGCGCGCCCGTACGATTTTGGCAAAGGCGCAGGAGGAGGAGAGCAGTCTGGATGGAGCCAGAAGTATCACAAAGGCGGTGGAGGAAATTGCCGCCGGTGAAATTCTGGTTGTGAATGAAACAAGGGAGCAGGCGCTGGAGCGTGAGGCAGAGGACCTTGCCAAGGCCGAAGCCTTAGAGGCTGCTGAGCAGGCTGCTATCGAAGTGAATTAGGCTTGATAGGGTGATTTTTTTGAATATTGGAGTTGTTTCTCTGGGCTGCGCTAAGAATCTTGTGGATACCGAGGTTATGCTGGGTATTTTGGGCGGAGCGGGCTACAGCATTGTGTCTGACCCGCAGGAGGCAGACATCATTATTGTCAATACCTGCGCCTTTATAGACTCAGCCAAGGAGGAATCCATTCAAACCGTGCTGGAAATGGCCGCCTACAAAAAGGGGCGGTGTCGGTTGCTTATTTTGTGCGGCTGTCTGGCAGAGCGGTATCATGATGAGATTTTGCAGGAGCTGCCGGAGGTAGATGCGGTGGTGGGCACAGGCGATTATGTGAAAATTGCAGAGGTCATTCGCCGTGCGACCGAGGGCGAAAAGGTGGTTTTGCACGGGCACATGAACGATGACCTGCCCGAGGAGAGCCGTCTTTTGTCTACGCCCGGATACATGGCATATCTGAAAATTGCTGATGGCTGTGACAACTGCTGCACGTATTGTATTATCCCCAAGCTTCGCGGACGCTTCCGCAGCCGACCCATGGGGGAGATTGTGCGTGAGGCAGAGGGTCTTGTGGCCTCCGGTGTTCGTGAGCTCATTGTCATCGCGCAGGACACCTCGCGCTACGGCATTGACCTGTACGGAGAATATGCGCTGCCCACCCTTTTGCACAAGCTCTGTGCCATAAAGGATGTTCATTGGGTACGCGTTTTATATTTGTATCCGGAGATGATTACGGAGGCACTGATTGAAACCTTTTGCCGCGAGGAAAAGCTGGTAAATTATATGGACATTCCCATTCAGCATGCAAGTGATGCTGTGCTCAGGCGCATGGGCCGTCACCTGACCCACGTGCAGCTTTTGGATTTAATCACTCGCCTAAAAAGCCGCATTCCCGGCTTGGTGCTGCGCACCACGGTGATTGCGGGTTTCCCTGGTGAAACAGAGGAGGATTTTTCACAGCTGCTTTCCTTTGTGAAACAAATGCGGTTCGACCGTCTCGGCGCCTTCCCTTACTCGCAGGAGGAGGGCACACCGGCGGCACGACTTGACGGACAACTGCCGGAGGAGGTCAAGGTGGCCCGAGCCGAGGAAATTCTGGCCGCACAGGCAGACATTTCTCTGGCACTGCAGCAGGAAAAAATCGGTTCTGTCGTTGAGGTTTTGGTAGAGGGCTACGATGAGGAAAGCCTTATGTATTATGGCAGAAGCAGTGGTGATGCTCCTGAGGTAGACAACACGGTGTACTTTGCTGCCGAGGATGAGATAGCCATTGGAAGCTTTGTACTTGTAGAAATTTTGACAGCAGAAGAATACGAATTGGTGGGACGTGCGGTTCCCGAGGAGGAATAGTGAATGAATACACCGAATAAGCTAACACTTTTGCGGGTGCTCTTGGTACCGGTCTTTATGATTTTTATGCTGTACGAATGGGTGCCTTATTCCCGTTTGGTTGGTGCGGTCATCTTTATGCTGGCTTCCTTGACGGACTGGCTGGACGGATATCTCGCACGGAAAAATCATCAGGTTACGAACTTTGGCAAGATTATGGACCCATTGGCAGATAAAATGCTGACAACGGCGGCACTTTTATGCCTGACCGCAGAAGGCACGGCTTCTCCTTGGATTTCCGCTATTATTTTAACCAGAGAATTCATTGTATCAGGCGTTCGGATTGCTGCGGCGGCAGAGGGTAACGTGATTGCAGCCAGCATGTGGGGCAAGCTGAAAACCGTTTGGCAGCTCATTTCGCTGATTGTAGCGCTGGTGTTTGGTGCTGGCGTTTTCGTTGATGTTTGCCTGTGGCTGGCAGCGTTATTAACCGTCGTTTCCGGCGTGGATTATGTGGCTAAAAATGCGAAGTATTTGTCTATGAAATGACGCATGGCTTTGCTTCCGGATTCCGGGAGCAAGGCTACTTTTTTATATTTCCTGCATGTGAAAAAATGGTAAGCCTATGCCCCTGACTCGTCATTTTCTGTCGTTTGTAGTAAGGTGACGCAGAAAAGAGTTGAGCAGGAGGCGTAATGCCGAAAGGAGAAGGATAGATGGAGATTTTACACAAAAAAGAAGGATTTATATGTGATATGGACGGCGTGATTTATCACGGAAACCGTCTGCTGCCCGGGGTGAAGGAATTTGTGGGCTGGATGCAGCGTGAAAATAAGAGGTTTCTGTTTTTGACAAATTCCAGCGAATACTCTCCCAAGGAGCTACAGCAAAAGCTGGCACGAATGGGTCTTGAGGTGGATGAAAGCCATTTTTATACCAGTGCTCTTGCCACGGCGATGTTTTTGAAGAACCAAATGCCCGGCTGCAGTGCGTATGTCATCGGTGCGCCGGGGCTATTGAATGCCTTATACGATGCGGGCGTGACCATGAATGACGTCAACCCCGATTATGTGGTTGTGGGTGAAACGAGAAACTATAATTATGAAAGTGTGCTTCGTGCCGTGACCCATGTGCGTGCCGGCGCACGGCTGATTGCCACCAATACGGATATGACCGCGCCCACCGAGGCCGGCATTATTCCCGCCTGCCGTGCTTTTGTGGCACCCATTGAGCTAGCCTCTGGCAAGTCAGCGTATTATGTGGGCAAGCCCAATCCCCTGATGATGCGTACCGGTCTTAAAAAGCTGGGTGTGCATTCGGAAAATGCCGTTATGATTGGCGACAGAATGGATACGGATATCATTGCAGGTATAGAGACCGGTCTTGATACGGTGCTGGTGCTCACCGGTGTGACCCAGCAAGCGGATTTGGAGCTGTATCCCTATAGACCAACCTACATTTTAAACGGCGTGGGAGATTTACCGCCAAAGGCATAAAAAACAGGGTGTGATATGGGGTGTGCTCTTAAGGACAGTAATATTAAAAGGCTGAACGAAATCAATCGTTCAGCCTTTTATCGTAGGGTGCGGCGATTTCGACGCACCGCAAATGATTTTGTCCAAATATGGGGTAATTCTTGATAAATACATTAATTTAATGAACAATAAATACTCACATATAGAAATAGATAAATATGTCATAATGCCAAATCATATTCATTTAATTTTGATTTTAGATGATTCGGGAGGGGGTGGAAACCCTCCCCTACAAAATATAATTGGACGATTAAAATCATATACAACAAATAAATTTGGCAACGTTCTTTGGCAACGCTCGTTTCATGACCACATAATCCGTGGCGAAAAGGATTATCAGACAATATGGGAATATATAGACACAAACCTTTTAAATTGGGAAAAAGATTGTTTTTATCATGATTAAAGGCTCTCGCAAAATTGCGAGAGCCTTTAATCGTCCTTTAGAGCACACCACAATAAAGCCTTTATCCAATCCATGTAAAATATAAAATAACGATGAGGCCCAGTACAATGCGGTACCAACCAAAGAGCTTAAAATCGTGCCGCTTTACATAGCTCATTAGAAATTTTACGGAGAGCATAGAGACGATATAGGCCACAATAGCACCGACGGCTAAAATGCCCCATTCTGTGGCGGTCATCACATAGTCGTTTGTCACAAGCTTTAAAAAACTGACGCCGAACATAACCGGAATTGCCAGAAAGAAGGAAAATTCCGCGGCAACGGCCCGTGAGGTTCCCAGCAGCATGGCGCCTAAAATGGTGGCACCGGAGCGTGAGGTGCCCGGAACGATGGAGAGCACCTGAAACAGGCCGATGAGGATGGCTGTTTTATAAGAGAGAGTATTCATATCCGCAATTTGTGCCTGTTTTTCCTTGCGTTCTATAAAGAGGAAAGCGATGCCGTAGATGAGCAGTGTGGCGCTGATGACATATGGGTTTTCAAAATGCTCCATGAAATCGTTAAGCAAGAGGCCGATGACAGCTGCCGGCAGACAGGCGACAATTACTTTAAACCACATTTGCCAGGTGTCCTTCTTTTCTGCCGGTGTCTTTTTGGGTGAAAAGGGATTCAGTTTTTTAAAATACAGGGTGACAATGGCCAAAATAGCGCCCAGCTGTATGACATATAAGAACACGTCGGTGGTCAAAAAGCTGTCCTTTGTCCGCATAAAGGCATTGACTAAGATCATGTGACCGGTGCTGCTGATGGGCAGCCACTCGCTGATTCCTTCCACAATGCCCAAAAGAAGGGCTTTAAAAAAATCAAGAGGCATGTTAAACTTCCTTTCTTTGCTAACGGATGATTCTCCTTACAATATATGCTGTGGGGCACGAAACATGCAGGATGCAGCGTGCTTAGAGTTGGTTTTCATCATATTGGGCTCGTATACCGCCAATGAATTTAGGGCGGGTACGGGCGCAAAGGATATGTGCCTTGCCGATTGTGCTGACGGAAAGACGCACCGGCACAGCCACAGCCTTTAGCTGCATGCCAATCAATGTGCCTCCAATATCCATGCCGGCAGAGGCGCGGATGCCCTCTACTGCCACGGGGCAGGTCATATGCTCATAGGCAATGGTTGCAAAGGAGCCGCCGGCCTTGGGCTGCGGGACCACATTAACAGGCTCATAGCCGAAATGGACAGCGGCCTCTTTTTCCAATATAACGGCGCGATTTAAGTGCTCGCAGCACTGGGCAGCAAGATAGATGCCTCGCTCCTCGGCATGCGGCGCAATGCCCTCCCAGAGCGCCCGGGCGACGTCAACGCTAGAGGCCTTGCCAATGGTGCCGCCTGTCACCTCACTGGTAGAGCAGCCGATAACAAATAGCTCGCCGGCGGCGAGTCTCGCGGTATCTAAAAGCTCCTTCATTGCTTGTGAGGCCTGATTTTTAATCTCCTCGTACATCATCATCTTTCCTTACCGATATTTTCTGTATGTACCCAGTATAGCACAGTCTCAGCCTGTTTTCAAGCTTGGGGCTGTGATTTTTTTGCTAAATATTAAATTAGGTATTGACAATCATATTCTACCATGGTAGAATATGATAAACTACAGCTGTAGAATAAAAATAATAGAAAGGATGGTGCTGAAATGAAGGACATTACAATCGGTGAATCGGAGCTGGAAATTATGAAGGTGCTGTGGAAGGCGAAGGAGCCCATTACCTCTGTTGAAATCAGTCAGGCGGTGGCAGAGAGAGGCTGGAAAAAAACAACGATTGCAACCTTTTTGACAAGGCTTGTGGAAAAGGGGGCTGTTGCAGCAAACAAACAGGGAAAGCTTTACTATTATACGCCGCTTCTCACAGCCAAGGCACACCGCAGGGCACAAACGAGGCACTTAATAATGAGCCTGTATAATGGCTCGGTAAAGGACTTTGCGGTTTCGCTTTTTGAGGAGGAAAAGCTCTCTGAGGATGACATTCAGGAGCTTAGAGCCCTTTTTGAGGATAAGGAGGGATGAACATGCGCGAGCTGTTTCAAACATTTTTGCTGCTTTCCTGTGTCGGCACGATGCTGGGAGCGGTCTTGATGCTGTTCAGACCCATAACAAAAAGGCTGTTTTCCGTTGCCTGGCATTATTATATGTGGCTGGTGGTGCTTTTTGTGATGGTACTTCCCGTGCGCTTGCAGGTGCCGTCAGTATCCGTGCCGGCGCAGGTGCCGCAAATGGAGACGGCCGTAAAAGAAATGAATGCGCCAAGAGAGCGGGAGCCCGTGCCTGCTCATGAGGGGACACCGGTGACGGCTGTGGTGAGCGAGCCTGTGCAGACAGAGGAAATTTGGGTGGGCGAGGCGATACAAAGTTTTTTTAACAAAAAAGTACCTCTGTTGTCCTTTCTTTGGGCCTTGGGTGCCGTTCTGTTTTTTGCAAAAAAGCTTTTGGGATATCTAGTGCTGCTAGGTACAATCCGAAGGCATTCTGCAGTCATAACCTGTCCGCAGCTTGCGGCCTACACAAGTCGACACATCATGGTGAGGGTCAGCAGTAAGATTTCCTCTCCTTTTATGACCGGGCTGGTTAGGCCTGTCCTGCTGCTGCCGGATATACAAATGACAGAGACGCAGCTGGAGCATGTGCTGTCTCATGAAATGGTGCATTTTAAGCGGGGCGATATTTATTATAAATGGTTTGTCAGTCTCGTCAGCTGTCTGCATTGGTTCAACCCTTTCATATATTGGATGAGTCGCCAAATGAGTATTGACTGTGAGGCCTCCTGCGATTTGGAGGTTGTACGCAAGCTGGATCAGGCTGGTGAAAAAAGCTATGTCAACACGATTCTAATGCTCGTCGCATCACACAAAAGGAGCCTCCCCTTAACAACAGGCATGACAGGTGGCAAGCATTCTTTAAAAAAGCGGTTTATGATGTTGACGGAGAAAATGACCGTCAGTCGCAGGGTGACAATAGCTTCGGTTGTGGTGTCGGCCGTGGTGATTCTCGGCGCTGTGCTTATCAGCGGTGCGCTAAACGGACATCTACTTTCTGTACCTGACCATCCTCTAATGTCTCTTTCGGCGGATGAAAGAGAGGGCGAGGCGTGGAACACGTTGCTGATTGGAACGGACGCCAAAGGGCGCGCAGACGCAATCTTGCTTATCTCCTGCAACAAAGACAGCATGGTGAGCTGTTCCGTGCCAAGAAATGCGCTGTTTGGTAGCGGCAAAAGACTTTCGGAGTATCTGGCAGGGGAGAACGGCGATCAGCAGGCGCTCAATGCCGTGAGAGAGGCATTTCATATTCCCATCAGCTATTATGCCAGAATTGACTTGCATGCCGTGGAAGAAATGATAGACCAGGTCGGCGGCCTGGAGCTGGAGGTGCCGATGGATATGGTCTATGAGGACCCATATCAGGATTTATACATTAATTTAAAAAGGGGCAGACAGCAGCTGAACGGCCGGCAGGTATCTCAGCTTTTACGCTACAGGAGTGGATATGCCGACGGAGAGTTTTCCAGAATGGCCATGCACCAGACGGTGCTGGAAGCCCTTATCAGCCAGAAAATAATGGCTGGCAAGACCTTTGATTTTGCAGAAATATATGAGCTCCTTTCCCGGCGCATCGTCACAAATTATCCGCTCCAGACGCTCCTGCAGGACTATCGGCATATCAAGAGCTTAGACAGCAGCAGGATGCAGTTCGACATCATTCCCGGAGCAAATGTGGTAGCTGATAACGGCACCTATGCTTATGAGATTGACTACGCAAGGGCAAACGAAATGCTGAAGGCCTTCCGGCCGGAATCAGACAGTCTTTCCCTGACACCACCTGCAGCGAGAGCCGTACCACTTGCAGAGGAACAGCCATTGGCTGTATCCAAACCGCAGGAGGCTGTTCCGGCAGCTATGCAGGATCAGAATAGAGTAGCATTGCGCAGTGCAAGAATCAAATCCGATGTGGTCGCAACAGAGCCTTATATAGGCTTTGAGCAGGTGTTGTTATCCGGGAAAGGAATAGATAAAATCCGTCAGGAATTGGTGCGGCAGGGTCTCATGGAATCACAGGAGAGCCTTGTGAAGCTGCAGAGCAGCTTTGCCGTCAGGGATTACAGCCAAACAGACAATCGCATCCGGTGTGATGAAAAGGGGAATATATCTCTGTTTTTTGCGGGCAATCAGGAGGAACTGATGGACATTTGTTTTTATGATGCAGCAACGGGGGCGGATGTGGGGCAATATTGCATTTTGGCAGACGGAAAGGCAGCTTATAGCTTTTTAGGCTTTGATACTAGCAAGGACTACCGTCTCACCGTTCGGGGCAAGACACAGGGAGACTGGCAGATTGAGGGAGAATATATTATTTATTAATAAGGAGCGACATACAATGAAGAAAAGAATTGCAATATTTTTGACAATGCTGCAGCTATTTGCGTTTTCTGCCGGAGCATTGGATTTGACCGAGGCGCAAAAGGAGGATTTATTTAATGCGGGTATTATGACAGGTGATGAAACAGGGGATTTGCGGCTGGCAGATACCATCACAAGGGCCGAGTCAGTTAAAATGCTTTGTGTGGCAGGGAATTTAAAGCTTCAGGATGTTTCTGCAGAGCCGCTTTTGTTTCCGGATGTACAAAAGACGCATTGGGCGGCCTCATACATACAGGCTGCGAGGAACAGAGGGCTTGTGGCAGGGGATGAAACAGGCTTTTTCCATCCTGAGAGCTCCGTCACCAACGAAGAGTTTGTTAAAATGCTCGTGTGCTTACTGGGCTACGAGCCAAAAACAATACGAGGCGGTTATCCGGCCGGCTACACGGCAGTGGCTGCGGAGCTGGGCATCACGGAGAACCTACAGCTTGCAGCAGGCGCAGCAGCCAGCCGTAATGATGTAGCCATTATGGTGCAGCGCGCGCTGGATACGCCTCTGATGGTTACAAAGCACGACAGCAGTGCAGACGTAGCTGAATATATCGTTATGAATGGAGAAAACGGCGTTCCGCTTTCTACGTTGCGGAAGCAGGGATAAATATGAAGATGAAAGGGCTGTAAAATAACTTTTCATTATTTTACAGCCCCTATTTTTTTAGAAGGGTTATACCAATCAGGAGAAAAGCCTGTGCATGTAAAAGCAGGAGGCGGTGCCGCAGGTTTATGCGGTTTTCAGGAGCGCTGCCAGCACAGTCATATCATCTCGTGGTGTTCCTCCGCTTGCGCTGATGGCTGCTCGCAGAATTTCATCGGCAAGCTTTTGCGGAGATTCTCCGCAAAAGTCCTCCATCAGCCGACAAAGCCGGCTTTCTCCTTCTTTTTCCAGCACATCTGTTATGCCATCTGTAACCAACACCACAAAATCACCGGCGGTTGCATATTTTAATTCACAATCCGCTTCCACTTCGCGAACAATGCCGGCAGGTAACGATGCGCTGGAGATTTTTTCCGTCTCCGACTCTCGTTTGACATAGGAGGGAGCGGCGCCGATTTTAATAAATTCCAGCGCACCGCTGTATAAATTCACAAGACACAGGTCTGCCGTGGCAAAGCTTTCGCCCTCGCCGCCTACCATTAGCATGCTGTTAATCAGCCGTAATGCCGTCTCCTTGTCAAAGCCGGCGCATAGTAGCTTTTTAATGAGATGCACCGTCATGCTGCTCTGGCTTTCTGCGGCGTGGCCCTGTCCCATGCCATCTGATAAGGCCAAAATGTATTTTCCGTCACCGGAAAGGGAGAGCATATGGTTATCTCCGGACTGCGGATTATGCTGTCCGGCAACCCGGGCAAAGCCCGTCTCAATGCTAAATCGCGCCTGCTCGCGAAAGGTCAGCCGGCAAACGCCGTCTCCGCAGGCGGTGGGGACTCGCAGCATAGGAACACCTAAAGCGTGCCCCAGGGTGGCAGAAACGCGTCCGGCGCAGGCCCTTTCGCCACCACAAGGCGTAAGCTCCAGCGTGACCGTCATCGCCTCATCACCTGTGATATGCACATTGCGTGCCGCAATGCCGCTGCGATCTAAGGCCGCAAGCACCTTTCGCTCAAGACGCACGGCATCCTCGGGAGCGACTGTCAGCTCGTGTTTTAGGTGCGCCAGCACCGAGGAAATATTTTTAAGCTGCATAATCGCCAGCTGACGGCTTTCCGTCACGCGACCTGCCCACATCAGATTGATTTTGTGCAGCTCATAGCTTTTGTTCAACGCCTTGATAAACTCCTCCAGTCGAATACAGGCATTTTTAAATTCTGCCGGAACGTCCTTGAGCAGGGCCTCTCCGTGCAGTTCCATCCTCTCATAAAGGTCAAGCAGTGAGCGACGGGTGTTGTTGTATTCCTTCTGCCAGCAATAATGCATCAAAGAGCAGTCTCGGCAGACGGCGTCTGCCGTTCTGTCAAATAACGTACCCGGATCCTGCATATCGGCAGAAATACGCTGCGAGACTACCTCGCTGAACATGTCCGAAAGCTCTGTAAAGGAATCTGCTGCGGCCGTTAGCTTTTCACACATAATATCCCGTATCCGCTTAGCCGAATCCTCGGCATAGGACGGAGCCTTTACCACCTCGCCGAATAGATTTAAAAGCCTGTCCGGCAGGAGAAACAGAGCGGCTCCGGCAATGATTACATAATAAAAGCTGATGACTGTATTGGTCGAAGAGCTAAAATAAAGAGCTGCGGCACTGTTTGCAGCAAAGAAACCCAGCACCACACCCCAGCGCCCCTTCTTTTGCAAGAGACCCGCACAAAGAGAGCTGACTCCGTAAACCGCCACCACCTGTGCCGGCAAAAGCTCGCCCAGACTGTTTACCACACCCAGCGTAACGCCGGCGGCACAGGCGAGGGGAAAGCCCCCGGTGAGACCGGCAATAAAAATCACCATCACGCTCAGCACATGGGCACCCCCCGCAAAATAAGGAAAGGTTTTGAGGCTTAAAATAATGCAGGCTGAAAGCAACACAAGACTTAGTGATTCCAACGGTTCAAAAACCGTTCTGCTTGCAAGACCCCGCAAAAGCGCGCCGGCTTTATCAAAGGCAAAATAAAGCAGAAAAACACTAACAGCCTCCAGCAGAAGGTATAAAGCATCATACAACAAAAAGCCGTCAAAAACGATACACACACTCCCGGTCAGCAAAACGGCCAGAGCCGGTGTCAATCCATAGAGCCACCGGTGTTTTTCAAATTCCTCCGCTAAAAGCACGCTTGTTGCACCGGTAATGATCAAGGCGCCGGCATATTGTAAAACGTTCACCCCCATGCCCGACACAAGAAGCCCTAGTCCTGCCGCCAGGAGCCCCAAAGGGCGTTTTTGCCTAGGAAAGGTTGCCGCGAAGTACGAAAGCCCAAAGGGCGAAAAAGCACTGAATAAATAGATTTTGCTCAATAGGAATAAAATGCCGTATTCCAATAGCTCATACACACCGAAATCCCACATCTTTTTACGATGCTTTGCCGCGGGGATGCCCATTCTTTTGTAAGACTGAATCTCTTGCTTTGTCATCGGTAAGCCTCCACAGGAAAAATTTGGTATTTCCATTATATACCAATTTTTGCGCATAATCTGTCGAATCACGCCGATAGACGCAAAAAACTTTTCGACCCGATTCGACAGCCCCTTTTGTCTTGACGTAAGAGCCCAAATATGATATATTATTTTAATAATGACATTTGTAATGATGGGGCAAGATAAGCTTGCCCTATTTTGGGAGGACGCCTTGAAAGAAAAGATTTATACCATACCGCTGACCGATGCTTTTGCCCATGGTGGCGAATGTCCCTTTTGCACGCTGGAAAAAAAGCTGGAGGCCGAGCAGGTCTCCTATGCCCTCGGTGCTTCCATGATGGAGCCTGATGCCCGGATTCTTTCAAACGAAAAAGGGTATTGCAGAAGGCATTACGAGCAGATGAGCCGCGAATCCCAGGCGCTCAGCCTGGCTCTTGTGTTGGACACACATCTGGCCGAGCTGATTAAAAAATTAGAAACAGCGGCAGACGCATCCGCGCCCAAAAAAGGGTTGCTAAAGAGGCGTGTAGAGGAGCAGCCTGTGGAGACGGCTCTCAGTGCTGCAGAAAGCAGCTGCCTGATTTGCCATAAGCTGCAGCACACACTGGAGAAATTTGCCGAGGTCTTTTGGTATTTATACAAAAACGAGGCCGAATTCAGGCAAAACGTTGAAGCCTGTCAGGGCTTTTGCCTGCCCCATTTTTCCCTGTTGCTTTCGTGTGCCTCCCATGAGCTTTCCGGCCACGCATTAGAGGACGCCAAAAAGGCATTGACCGAGCTGGAAATCACCCACCTAAAGCGCCTGAACGAAGAGGTCAACTGGTTCACAAAAAAATTTGATTACCGCTACCAGAACGAGCCTTGGAAAAATTCCAAGGATGCACCCCGGCGCGTGATGGAAAAGCTTGTAAAGTTTTTATAATAAGACCAAAAGGCTGTGATGAATATGATGGTTCTGGGCTTAACAGGCGGTACCGGCTGCGGCAAAAGCACCGCTGCTGCCCATTTACAAAAAAAAGGCGCCCGCATCATTGATGCAGACGCCATCAGCCGTGCCCTGATGCAGCCGGGAAGCAGCGCGCTTGCAGAGGTAGCGGCACATTTTGAAGGTGTGCTGAAGGGGGACGGCAGCTTAGACCGCAAAAAGCTTGCCTCCCTTGTGTTTCATGATGAATATTTGCTGACTAAATTAAACAGCATCACGCATAAATATATTATACAGGAAATTGAGGCGGCCCTATTAGAGACCACCGGGCCGCTAACCGTCATTGATGCACCGCTCCTTTTTGAGGCCGGGCTCGACAGACTTTGCGATGTGACCCTGTGCATACTGGCAGACCATGATACCCGCGTCAAACGCATTATGTCTCGCGACGGTTTGACGGAGGAGGAGGCCGATGCGCGCATACAGGCGCAGAAAAATGATGACTATTATAAAAGTCGCTGCCATTATACCCTCTGTAATAACCATGACCCTGAGGCCATGCTGGAGGCATTGGACGCGATTTTAAAGGAGATTTTTTGTGAAGCTTAAAAAATGGTCCGTTTGGGTTTTGCTCCTACTTCTTTTGGTGCTGATTTTAAATCTCGGCAACCTGGGACGTATGCTCTATCCCGTAAGGCACGCAGAATACATCTGGCGATATGCTGAGGATTATCAGGTGAATCCGTACCTTGTTATGAGTATCATTAAGGCAGAAAGCAACTTTGATGAAGACGCGGTTTCTCATAAAAACGCCAGTGGCTTGATGCAGATTATTGAGCCGACAGCAGAGTGGATTGCTGACCGTATGGAACTGCAGAATTTCAGCTATGAAAGCATTACCGAGCCGGAGTTGAATATTCAAATGGGCTGCTATTATATTTCCTATCTGCTGGAGCAATATGAGGGCGACCTGAAAAATGCGCTGGCTGCCTATAATGCGGGTACGGGTAACGTGAATCAATGGCTTGCAAATCCGGAATATACAAAGGACGGAAAAACGCTGAGCCACATTCCCTTCCCCGAAACCCGCCGCTACATCACCCGTGTGACCAATAACCTGCGGATGTATACTCTGTTATACCAATAGAGCGCTTTAGAAGGAGGCCGTCCGGCAGGTGGCAGACAAAAAAGCGTCACCGTCATCTGCCAAAGCGGCACCGAGGCAGACATCCTTGCAACCGCTCTCTTTGTGGCAGGGCCATCCCTTGCAGATAAGCTCTCCCCCTATTATGACAAGCTGATTTTCATTGACCATACCATGGGTCTGACAACCATCACACCCTGATAGAGAAAGGATATAAAGACATGCCGGAAAAAAAGCTTTTAATCATTGATGCAAACAGCATTATCAACCGTGCCTTTTACGGCATCAGGCTGCTGACCACAAAGGACGGCACCTTTACCAATGCTGTCTATGGCTTTTTAAACATTTTTTATAAATATAAAGAAGAAATCAAGCCGGATTACATTGCGGCAGCTTTTGACTTAAAAGCGCCCACCTTCCGGCATAAAATGTTTGACGGCTACAAAGCCACCAGGCACCCCATGCCGGAGGAGCTGGTGCCCCAGCTGCCTCTTTTAAAAGAGGTGCTTCGCGCGCTGGGGATTCCCATTTTGGAAAAGGAGGGCTATGAGGCAGATGACATCATCGGCACTGTCGCAGCCCGCTGCACAAAAGAGGACATTGCCTGCATGATTTTAACGGGTGATAAGGACGACCTGCAGCTTGCCACAGAGCACAATAAAATTTATTTAATTACCACCCGCATGGGCAATACCGAGACGGAGATTTTTGACGCACAGCACGTGTTTGAAAAATATGGTGTGACGCCGCAGGAATTCATTGATGTAAAGGCCATTATGGGAGACACCTCCGATAACATCCCCGGCATAAAAGGCATTGGCGAAAAGGGTGCGCTTTCCCTGATTTCTGCCTTTAAAAGTTTGGATGCCATCTATGAAAATCTGGATGCTGACGGCATCACAAAGTCCATGCGTACAAAGCTCGCAGAGGGCAGGGAATCAGCGTATCTTTCCCGTACACTTGCCACCATTAACTGCGAGGTACCCATTCTGCTCGACCTTGAAGCCGCCCGTGAATCGGAGGGTGATATTGAGGCTTTGCGTGCTTTATATACCCGTCTGGAATTTAAAAGCTTTTTAAAAAAGCTCCCGACCTCTTCCGGCAGCGAGCCCGCGCCGGATTCTGCAGCCCTACAATACGAAACTGTTGCATTTAGTACACAAGAGGCGTTGGCAGAATTTTTACAAAAGGATGTACTTTACTATCTGCCCGAGGAGGGCTCAAACCGCATTTGCATCACAGATGGTAGCGGCAAGGTGGCGATGGTGCCGCTGACCGAGCCGTATCTGACTGTTATCAAAGGCTTTTTAAAGGAAGCGAAGGGACTCAAGGTCACCCATGGCGCCAAGGAGCAATATCTCTGGGCAGAGAGCATGGGGTTGACGCTGTCTGGCAGGCTGTTCGACACGGCCATTGCCGCCTATCTGCTGGACCCTGCCCGCCGCAGCTATGCACTCTTAGAGCTCTGCCGAGATTTTCTGCAGCTTTCCTTCCGGGAGGAGACCGTTGGGGAGCAGCTGTCCTTTGATGCAGAGCCCGCGGCAGAAAGCACGGCGTGTATAGAAAAAACAGCCGCCCTGCCACAGCTATATCAGGCTCTTTCCGACCGCCTGGCGGCAGAGGAAATGCAGTCTCTGTTCCAAGACATCGAAATGCCCCTTGTAGAAGTGTTGGCCGCCATGCAAAAGGAGGGCATCCTGGTTGATAAAGCTCGTCTGCTGGAATTTGGCGATATGCTGGACGGACAAATCTCCGGCCTGACGGAGGATATTTACACTCTGGCGGGGGAGACCTTTAATATCAATTCTCCCAAGCAGCTGGGCGTAATTTTATATGAAAAGCTGGGACTTAAATCCTCTAAAAAAACCAAGACAGGCTATTCCACCAATGCCGAGGCATTAGAAAAGCTCGTAGATGCGCATCCGATTATTGAAAAGATTTTGGAATTTCGGCAGCTTTCCAAGCTGAAATCCACCTATGTAGACGGCTTAAAAGACGTCATCGATCATAGAACCGGGCGGATTCATTCCAATTTTCACCAAACCGTCACGGTCACCGGCCGCATCAGCTCTTCTGAACCCAATTTGCAGAACATCCCCGTCCGCACAACGCTGGGACGCGAAATGCGCAAAATGTTCGTGGCTGCTCCGGGGCATGTATTGATTGATGCAGACTATTCTCAGATTGAACTGCGCGTTCTGGCGCACATTGCCGGAGACGAGGCCATGATTGCGTCCTTTGCTGCCGGCAAGGACATTCACGCAAGCACAGCGGCTAAGCTGTTTGGCGTAAGCGAGGACGCTGTCGATGTTGAAAAGCGTACCGCCGCCAAGGCTATTAACTTTGGCCTGATTTACGGCAAGGGCGAATTTTCTCTGGCGCGCGACCTAGGCATTTCCATTAAGGAGGCCAAGGCTTATATGGAGGAATATCTGGGTAGCTTCCCCAAGGTGCGCGATTATATGAAAAGCATTGTGGAATTTGCCAAGGCGCACGGCTATGTCAGCACTATGTTTGGCCGCAGACGGCATCTGCCTGAGCTGAAATCCTCCAATTTCCAGCTGCGCGCCTTCGGCGAACGTGCCGCTCTAAATGCACCCATTCAGGGCACAGCAGCGGATATTATTAAGCTGGCCATGGTGCGCGTGTATCATCGTTTACAGGAGGAGAAGCTCACGGCACGTCTGATTTTGCAGGTGCATGATGAGCTCATTGTCGAGGCACCGGAGCAGGAGGCAGAAAAAGCACAAAAGATTTTAAGAGAGGAAATGGAACAGGCCGTGGCCTTAAGCGTGCCCCTCTTTGTGGATATGCAAACAGGTAAGAGTTGGTATGACACCAAGTAGTAGAAGGAGGCATTATGTCCTTTTCAAGTGAAGTAAAAAAAGAATTATGCTGCACCCTGCCGGAGAGCGCATGCTGTCGCCGGGCCGAGCTTGCCGGTATTTTGGCTTTGGCCGGCACCCCTCTTGCAGAAGCTGAGGGCGGCGGTCTGCGCCTTAGAACAGAAAACGCCGATGTGGCACAGCGTGCTGCAGACCTATTACGTCTCCTATTCTCCAAGGAAATACACACCATTTCTGCCGATGGAAAAAACATACATACCCTTCTTCTTAAAAAAGAAGACGGCTTTTTGCACATCATGAAGTCGCTGGGGTTTTATTTTGATGGGCGCATTCGCTTTTGTGCTGACCCCTTCATCACCGGCGAATCCTGTTGCCGTCGTGCCTTTTTGCGCGGGGCCTTTTTGGGTGGAGGCTCTGTGAGTGCACCGCAAAAAAGCTACCATTTGGAAATAGAAACCCACTACCATGGGCTTTCTGGAGATTTGCTGCAGCTGTTTGAGGATGAATCTCTGCGCGCCCGTAGTGTGATGCGAAAATCTAACCACGTTATTTACATTAAGGAAAGTGAGGAAATCGCCGATGCGCTGGCCGCATTGGGAGCCACAGATTCTGCCTTAGAGCTCTACCACATTAAGGTGGAAAAGGATATGAAAAACCGCATCAACCGTCAGGTCAACTGCGAAACGGCCAATCTGACAAAAACCGCCAACACGGCTGCTCTGCAGATTGCTGCCATTCATAAGGTGATGCAGTCGCCCCTGCGTGAGGAGCTGACACCCTCCATGCTGGAGCTGGCAGAGCTACGGGTACAGAACCCCGAGGCAAGCCTTTTAGAGCTCGCCTCACTGCTGCCCGAGCCCCTGAGCAAATCGGCCGTCAGCCGCAGACTGCAAAAAATTGTCACGCTGGCAGAGATGCTTTCTTAAAGAGGAACAAAGATATGACATTTCCCCGCATTCCCGCGGTCATACTGGCTGCTCTCTTTTTGCTCACAGTCAGCTTTTGCATCCTGAAACTTGCAGACAAAAGAATGGCACCTCAAACGGAAATTACGGAAATTTTGATGACAGATACAGAAAAGAGGAACCAGACACATGGCATTTGATGGATTGGTGATTCGCGCTTTGGCGCAGGAATTGCATAAAAAATTAAAAAACGCACGGCTGGATAAGATCTATCAGCCGGAAACGGACGAGCTGCTCCTGGCCCTCCACGGTCCCGAGGGCGCCTATAAGGTCACGCTTTCGGCCAATGCCTCCATTCCCCGGGTGGCGCTTTGCGAATCCACCAAGGAAAACCCGGCCAAAGCACCGATGTTTTGCATGCTGCTCCGGAAACATTTAGGAGCAGCCCATGTCATCGCCGTCCGCCAGCCACAGCTTGAGCGCATGCTCTTTTTTGATTTTGAAACGCGGAACGAATTGGGCGATTTGGTACGGAAATCACTTGTGGTTGAAATGATGGGTCGCCACTCCAATATCATTTTTATTGATGAGCATGGTCGAGTGGCAGACAGCATTAAGCGCATTGATTTTTCCATTAGCTCCAAGCGGCAGATTTTGCCCGGTTTGCCCTACGAAATGCCGCCGACGCAGAACAAGCTGAACCCCCTGGACTGCAGCCTGGAGGACTTTTTAGAAGTGCTTTCCGGCCCAAGGGAGGCAGATACCGTAAGCCGCCTGATTGTAGGTCGTTTTCAGGGAGTGAGTCCCTTGGTGGCCCGCGAACTGGTATTCCGTGCCTTTGGTGAGACGGATCGTCCCTGTCAGGCCCTTGACTATGCACAATGTCTGGATCTTGCCACCGCCATGCATCAGCTGTTTGCTGAGGTGAACCGGGGTGATTTTACCCCCTGTATGCTCACGGATGCAGAAACCGGGCGGCTCATGGAATTTTCTGCCGTGTCCATCACGCAATACGGGTCGGCGGCGTTTTGCAGCCCGGAGTCTTCCATGGGATATTTGATTGAACAATTCTACAGGGCACGGGATAAAAAGGAGCGAATGCTCCGCCGTGGCGCCAACCTTGCGAAAACGGTGTCGGTCAACCTTGAGCGCTGCGCCAAAAAGCTGCAGCTGCAAGCTGCCGAGCTCTCAGACACGGAAAAGCGCGAGGAGTGGCGGCAATTCGGAGAGTTGATTACGGCCAATATGTATCAGATGGAAAAGGGTCTAAAAAGTATTCGCGTGCAGAACTATTTTGATGAGTCGCTCCCCATGGTTGTGATTCCGCTGGACGAAACGCTTTCGCCCAGTGCCAATGCTCAGCGCTACTACAAAAAATACAACAAGGCCAAAACCGCCCGCGAGGAGCTTTTAAAGCAAATGAAGCTGGCAAAGGAGGAGCTCTCCTACTTAGAGAGCGTGGAGGAGGCCCTCTTGCGTGCCGAAACGGATGCAGACCTCTCCCAGATAGGCGATGAACTGGCTGCCCAGGGTTATCTCCGCCGCCCGAAGGAGATGCGCCGCAAAAAGGAAAATCCCGCTGCACCCGCAGCCTTTACCACAAAGGACGGCTTTTCCATTCTGGCCGGCAGAAACAACAGGCAAAACGATTACTTAACGTGCAAGCTTGCTCATGGGCGGGATTTGTGGTTCCATGCAAAGAATATTCCCGGCTCCCACGTGGTGCTCTGCTATGACCCCGACCGTCCCTTTACGGAGGCCGCAATCACAGAAGCTGCCGCCCTTGCTGCACAGCTTTCTAAGGCGCGCGAGGCCGAAAAGGTGCCGGTGGATTATACGGAGATTAAAAATGTGAAGAAGCCCGCAGGTGCAAAGCCCGGCTTTGTCATTTATACCACTAACAAGACAGCGTATGTTACGCCCTCCGGACTTCGGCAAACAGAATAAACGTAAAACCATACACGACATCGGGGAGTTTTTTTCGATTTGCCTGTAAAAACCCTCGGCGCAAAAAGTTTTTTGCAATATAGACGATTTACCCTTGCAATTTTCTTTCACATTCGTTATAATGAATAGGTGGTGCATTTATGTCTTACATTCACCGTAGGGGCAGGGGTCTGACCTTTGCGGTGCAGGAAGGATGGTTAATATGTCAACGAAGGTTGTTATCGGCGCACAGTGGGGCGACGAAGGAAAAGGAAAAATTATTGATATTCTGGCGCAACAGTCCGAGGTGGTGGTACGCTCACAGGGCGGCAACAATGCCGGTCATACCGTTGAGGCAGATGGCAAGCAATATAAGCTGCATCTGGTGCCCTCCGGTATATTAAATCCCAGAACGTTGTGTATCATCGGTAACGGTGTTGTGGTGGATCCCGGTGTGCTTTTGGAAGAACTTGATATGCTGCAAGAGCAGGGCGTTGACACACATAATTTAAAAATTGATTTGCGTGCGCATATCATCATGCCCTACCATCTGATTCTGGATGGCTTAATGGAGCAGGCACGCGGTAATTCTGATATCGGCACCACCAAGAAGGGCATCGGTCCCTGCTATATGGACAAGGCTGAGCGTATCGGCATCCGTTTGTGTGACCTTTTAGACAGGGAGCTGTTTACAGAAAAAGCCCGTGCCAATACGGAGTTTAAAAATCAGCTGATTACCAAGATTTACGGCGGTGAGCCGATTTCCTGTGATAGCTTTTTAGAAGAATATCTTACATATGCAGAGCGACTGCGGCCTTATGCTGCCGATACCACACCGGTTTTATATGAAGCGGTGCAGGCAGGTAAAAAGGTATTGTTTGAGGGCGCACAGGGTACGCTTTTAGACCTTGATTTGGGTACCTATCCCTATGTGACCTCTTCTCATCCCGTCTCCGGCGGTGTTTGCGTGGGAACGGGTATCGGTCCCACGCTGATTGAGGAGTGCGTGGGTGTTATGAAGGCATATACCACTCGTGTGGGCAAGGGACCCTTCCCCACGGAGCTTTTGGATGAAACCGGCGAAAAAATCAGAACCGTCGGCAATGAATTCGGTGCCACCACCGGACGGCCCCGCCGTTGCGGCTGGTTTGATGCTGTGATTGGCCGTTTTTCCGTTCGTACAAGCGGCTTAACCGGCATTGCGCTCAATAAGCTTGATACCTTAACCGGTCTCGGCGCTTTAAAGATTTGTACCGGTTATAAAATGGGCCGCAACGTGATTAAAGATTTTCCCGCCAGCCTGACAGAGCTTGCAGCCTGTGAGCCGATTTATGAGGTGCTGCCCGGTTGGGATGAGGATATTACGGGGATTCGTCGCTATGAGCTGTTGCCCGAAAATGTTAAACGATATGTAGAGCGAATTGAGGAGCTCTGCGGCGCCAAGGTGATTATGGTGGGCGTCGGTCCGGGACGGGAACAAAATATTTTACGGTAAAAAACGGGACAAGGGTCATTTTTTCCTCTTTCTTTTCATATGGTAAACTATCAGAAGAGAAAGAAGGAATGAAAATTGAAACGAGTGAATGCTTTGCCGAAGGTATTTCTGCGGTTTATACAGGCAGATGCCCGGCTCTATATCTATATTCTTTTGGCGTTTATCATTGGCGGCATTTTTGCCGCCCTGTTTGCCTTTGGATTGCCGGAGTCCGCTCTGACGGAGCTCAGCCTTTATGTCGATGATTTTTTTCAGAATATGCATAAGAGTGGTACTGATTCCGTGCTTCTGTTTCAGGACGGCCTAGTGATGCATATTAAAAGCTTCGGCATTTTGCTTTTGCTTTCGGTTATGGTCATTGGTGCGCCGTTTATTGCCGTTTTTGCGGGATTAAAGGGCTTTATGCAAGGCTTCACCCTGTTTTTTATGTTCCGAGTTTATAGCTTTCGTGCCGTGTTGTTTTTTCTTGCCGGCATGCTACCGCATGGTCTGATTTTGCTTCCCTGTTATTCCGTTTTATTTGTTACGTGTCTAAAATTTTCGAAATCGCTGGTAAGAGATCGGCAGAATCTAAAAGCGAGACTTCTGCATTTTGCACTTATTCTCGGCATTTTGTTTTTGGTTGCTGTCATGGCAACGCTGATACAGGCCTATGTAGAACCGCTCTTTATCAGGCTGATTGCAGGCATGTATACGGCATAGCCGTAAAAAAGGCTAACAAGGGATAAAAGGGGCTGTTTCCGCCCTTTTAGAGCAGGCAGAGAAAGGAAATATAATGTCTAATTTGGTCAATGGATTTATTGCATATTTAGAAAAAGATAAAAGGTTAACAAAGAACACGCTGGATTCGTACCGGCATGATATACAGGCCTTTTTGCAATATGCAGGCGGTGAGGTAAAAAAACTGCTGACAGCAGATAAGAAGATGCTTCTGACGTATCTCAACCACCTAAAGCAGGCCGGTCGAGCCAATTCTACTATTTCGCGGGAGTTGGCAACGCTTAAGAATTTTTATGCGTATCTTTTGAATCGGGGTCTTGTTACGGTGAACCCTACTGTGGGCATCAAGCCGCCGCGGGTGGAGAAAAAGCTGCCGCAGGTACTGACAACGACGGAAATGGAAAAACTGCTGGAGCAGCCCTGCTGCACGGATTTAAAGGGCTTTCGCGATAAGGCCATGCTGGAGGTTTTATACGCCACCGGGATTCGCGTCAGCGAGCTGGTGCAGTTGAATCTCTCGGATGTGAACTTGAATATGGGATTTATCCGTTGCGTAAGCACCGGGAAGGAACGCATTATCCCTATTGGGAAAATCTGCGTTAATTTCCTGAACGCCTACATGGAAAATGCCCGTCCTTTGCTTGCAAAATCAATGGAGGAGCCTGCCTTGTTCTTAAATCTTCTGGGACAGCGGATGTCACGTCAGGGCTTCTGGAAGCTGTTGAAGCAATATGCAGAAGAGGCCGGAATTTCTAAAGACATCACACCACATACCTTGCGCCACTCCTTCGCGGCACACCTTTTGGAAAACGGAGCAGACCTCCATTCCATTCAGGCCATGCTGGGGCATACGGACATTTCTACCACACAGGTTTATGCACAGCTGATGAATAACAAGCTCAAGGACGTATACGCAAAAGCACATCCCCGGGCCTAAAAGAGGCCGTTCCACCATATAAATGCAGTGAAAGACGCTTTATAGCACTCTTTTTGAGGAGTTTATACAAATATTCCTCTAAAAGATTGTTATATATGCGTCTTGCTTGTTTTATGGGATTATGTTAGAATTAACAAAATACTTAAATGAGGGTTGTCTTGTTCTTGTGTTATATCCAAAGGAGGGATTTCTATGTTGTTGGGTTTGGCATCGATTGCTTTTTCTAAGCTTTCTGCTGATGCTGTGATAGATTTAGTCTGCGAAAACGGGCTGGAGATTTTAGAGTGGAATGAAGTACATATTCCGGCCGGAAATATAAAGGAAGCAGAAAGAGTCAGGCGCAGAGCCGGCGAAAAGGGCTTGCGTACCATCTCTTATGCCGCGAAATTTTCCGTACTGACGGAGGCGGCAGAGAGCTTTTCACGCGTGCTCAAAACGGCGGATGCGCTAGGCACGGATATGGTGTGCCTAAACACCGGCCTTGCCCTGTCCTCCATTGATGCACAAGAGGCCTCCCGGCAACTGGTGCAGCGTGTGCAGGAGCTTTCGGATATGGCAAAAAAGGCCGGGATGAAGCTATGTTTTTTTTATCGCTGTGATGCGTTTTTTGACGATTATCTCCGTGTGGTATCTCTCATGGAGGAAATCAATCGCGACAATGTGTTTTTAAACTGGCAGCCGAAGCTGACATCGTCGCTCATTTTCAATATTTTTGAGCTTAAAATGCTGCTGCGCTTTGTGCAGCATGTGTATATTTATTATAAGGATTCTGCCAGCCGGAACTCGCTGATTATTGAAGGAAGAGATGAATGGCAGCAGTATATGAAGGTGCTGAAGGAAAAGGAAGAGCGCGCCATTATGTTCCGTGGTTGCTCGCAGGAGAGTTTTGCCGAGGATTGTGCGTTGCTCAGGGAGTGGCTGAAAAAAGCCGAAGTTTGAAAGGAGAATACTCATGCATTATTTGTTTGATATGGATGGCGTTCTGGTCAATTCCGGTCCGGTGATACGTCGTGCTGCGCTGGAGGCCTTGCGCTCCTATGGCGTTTTAGCCTGCGAGGAGGATTTCCGCCCCTTTGTAGGCGCGGGGGAGGCACGTTTTGTCGGTGGCGTTGCCGAGAAATACGGAGTGCCCTACGAGCCGGCCATGAAGGACAAAACCTATGAAATTTATCTGCAATATGTGGCAGAAGGCCTCGTGGTGTATCCCAATACCAAAAAGGTTCTGCAAGAGCTGACGGCCAGAGGAGATACAGTTTCTCTTGCCTCCAGTGCTGATTTTATTAAGGTTGAGGCCAATATGAAAACAGCCGGTATTCCTCTGGAGCTGTTTGCAACCATTATCAGCGGAGACGATGCGGCACGGAAAAAACCATTTCCAGACATTTTTACAACGGCGATAGAGCGTTTGGGCGTCAGTCCGGCACAATGTCTTGTGGTGGAGGATGCCCTCAACGGAATTCAGGCAGCAAAAGCAGCCGGCGTGCGGGTGGCGGCGGTGACAACCAGCTTCTCCAGACAACAGCTTGCACAGGAGAAGCCGGATTTTATCATAGATGATTTGGCAGAGTTATTAACCTTACCACTTAACTAAAAGAAAAGTGGCTGTAGCAAAATGCCCAGACCGTGCAAAGCATAAAAAGCCTATCATGGCAGCACATTGTAATTGGAAAGAGATTATAAGAATAAAATTATAATGAGTGGTAAAAAATTGTTTTAAAACGATTTTTAGATTAAAATGCTTTGCACTTTGGACAAACTTCGCCTCTTGCTGTACCTCTGTACAGCAAGAGGCGAAGTTTGTCCAATCTGCGCTATTTTGCGTCCATCCCCAAAAGGGGCTGTAGCATTTCGCTACAGCCCCTTTTATGCTTTGGGCTTTTTTACAGCCCGACCTTTTTAATATTTCGGTCTTTCATGATAGTGTGTATGCAAAAGCTGGTGGGATTTGTGGCCGCAGGGCTCACCCAGATATTCCTCGTACAGCTTTTGGATATAGGGATTTTCGTGAGATTTTCTGTAGGTCAGGCTCTTATCCTCTGCATACAGGGCTTTGGCGCGCTCTGCCTTTAGATCAATCTCTGCCATAACCTTTGCAGATTGAATTGGCTGACCGCCTCCGGTTACGCAACCACCGGGGCAAGCCATAACCTCAATGAAGTGGTAATTGGCTTCGCCGCGTCTAATTGCTTCTAAGAGCTTTCTGGCATTGCCCAGGCCGTGTGCAACAGCCAGCTTCACCTCGAGGTCGCCAACCTTCACGCTGGCTTCCTTAATGCCCTCTGTGCCTCTTACATCGTGATATTCTATGTTTGTCAGTGAGTCGCCGGTTAAGATATCGGCCACGGTACGCAGGGCAGCTTCCATAACGCCGCCGGTTGCACCAAAGATTACGCCGGCACCTGTTGCTTCATCACCAAAGGGTGAATCAAAGACGGCGTCCTGAAGCTTTGCAAAGTCGATACCGGCTTCCTTAATCATTTTTGCCAGCTCGCGTGTGGTGATAACTGTGTCTACATCCTGATAGCCTGTGCCGGCCAGCTCGTTGCGCTGTGCCTCAAACTTTTTAGCGGTACAGGGCATAACGGATACCACATAGATATTCTCGGGAGCTATACCGGCTTTTTCAGCATAGTAGGATTTTAAGATGGCACCATACATCTCATGGGGAGATTTGGCGGTGGACAGGTTATCCAGAAAATCGGGGAAGTTGTGCTCGCAGAATTTAACCCAGCCCGGACTGCAGGAGGTAATCAGCGGCAGCTTTCCGCCTTCTTTAATGCGGTTTAGAAGCTCCGTGCCCTCTTCCATGATGGTGAGGTCGGCAGCAAAGTCGGTATCAAACACCTTATCAAAGCCTAAAAGCTTTAACGCAGCGGCCATCTTGCCGGTTACCGGTGTGCCGATGGGCATGCCAAATTCCTCGCCGAGTGCGGCGCGAACTGCCGGTGCAGTCTGCACAACCACATGCTTTTCGGGGTCGGCCAGAGCCTTCCAGACAGGAGCAATGCTATCCTTTTCGCGAAGCGCACCAACAGGGCAATGTGCAATACACTGACCGCACATAACGCAATCGGTTTCATTTAAGGATTTTTCAAAGGAACAACCGATTTTGGTGTTAAAGCCTCTTTCAACAGCATCGATGACACCAACGGTCTGCACCTTTTGGCAGACAGCTACGCAGCGACGGCAGAGGATACATTTGTTATTATCGCGCACAATAGAGGGTGAGAAATCGTCAACGGTGTGATTCAGCATATCGCCCTCGTAGGCAATGTCTGTTACATTGAGCTCTTCTGCCAGCTGCTGCAGCTCACAGTTGCGGTTTCTTGCACAAGTCAAGCATTTCTTTTCGTGGTTTGAGAGCATCAGCTCCAGAACAGTTTTTCTGGCCTTTCTGACGCGGGGTGTTGAGGTGAATACCTCCATGCCCTCGCTGACTGGATATACACAAGCGGTTGCCAGCGCTCTGGCACCTTTGATTTCTACCAGGCACATTCTGCATGCGCCGATTTCGTTAATATCTTTTAAATAGCAAAGCGTAGGAATGTCAATGCCGGCCTGACGGGCGGCTTGCAGCACGGTGTAATCCTTGGGAACCGAAACGCTTTGACCATTGATTGTAAGTGTAACCTTTTCCATTTTAAAACCTTCCTCCTCTCATTATTGTACGGTGATTGCCTTGAAGGGACATTTTTCAACACAGGCGCCGCATTTGATACATTTTGCAGGGTCAATGCTGAAGGGGCTCTTCACTTCGCCGGAGATGGCACCCACAGGACACTGCTTTGCGCACAGGCTGCAGCCCTTACATTTGTCGGCTACAATCACATAATTGAGCAAATCCTTGCAGACGCCGGCGGGACAACGCTTGTCTACCACGTGGGCAATGTACTCATCCTTAAAGTAGCGCAGGGTGGAAAGCACCGGGTTCGGTGCTGTCTGGCCCAGACCACAGAGAGCGGACTCCTTAATGTCATATGCCAGAGCCTCCAGCTTGTCAAGGTCCTCCATGGTGCCCTTGCCCTTAGTGATTCTGGTTAAAATTTCAAGCATGCGCTTCGTGCCGATTCGGCAGGGGGTACATTTACCGCAGGATTCATCAACAGTGAATTCCAAGAAGAATTTCGCGATGTCAACCATGCAGTTGTCCTCGTCCATAACAATCAAGCCACCGGAGCCCATCATGGAGCCGATTTGGATGAGGGAGTCATAATCAATGGGAACATCCATTAAAGAGGCAGGGATACAACCGCCGGAGGGGCCGCCTGTCTGTGCTGCCTTAAACTTTTTACCGCCGGGAATGCCGCCGCCGATTTCTTCCACAATCTCGCGGAGGGTGGTACCCATGGGGATTTCCACCAGACCGGTGTTATTGATTTTTCCGCCCAAAGCAAATACCTTGGTGCCCTTGCTCTTTTCGGTGCCGATAGAGGAAAACCAATCTGCACCGTTTAAGATAATTTGCGGAATGTTGGCATAGGTTTCTACGTTGTTTAAAAGAGTCGGCTTTCCGAACAGACCCTTCACAGCCGGGAAGGGCGGACGGGGTCTTGGCTCGCCGCGCTTGCCCTCAATGGAGGTCATCAAAGCAGTTTCCTCACCGCAGACAAAGGCGCCTGCGCCGAGACGAATTTCCAAATCGAAGTTAAAGCCGGTGTCAAAAATATTTTCGCCCAAAAGGCCGTATTCCTTTGCCTGATCGATTGCAATCTGCAAGCGCTCTACGGCGATGGGGTACTCGGCACGGATGTAAATGTAACCCTGTTCGGCATTGATGGCATAAGCCGCAATTGCCATGGCTTCAATGACCGCATGGGGGTCGCCCTCCAGCACGCTTCTGTCCATGAATGCGCCCGGGTCACCCTCGTCGGCATTACAGCAGACGAATTTGCCCTCTACATTAGGAGAATTGGCTGCCAGCATCCATTTAACGCCGGTGGGGAAGCCACCGCCGCCACGGCCACGCAGACCGGATTTTTTAATTTCTTCAATAACGTCCTCCGGCTTCATTTCCGTCAGAACCTTACCCAAGGCACGGTAACCATCCACGGCTATGTACTCTTCAATGTTTTCGGGGTTGATAACGCCGCAGTTGCGCAAAGCGATTCTCTGCTGCTTTTTATAGAAATCAACCTCATTTAAAGACTTAACTGCGCTTTCCTCTACGGTTTCTTCATACAAAAGACGCTTTACAATACGTCCTTTTAGCAGATGCTCAGAAACAATTTCCTCAACATCCTCAGGCTTTACCATGCTGTAGAAGGAGCCTTCGGGATATACAATGACAACAGGGCCTAAGGCACACAGACCAAAGCAGCCGGTCTGGATGACCTTTACTTCCTTTTCAAGGCCCTTTGCGATGATCTGAGCTTCAAATTCCTTCATGACCTTTTGGCTGCCGGAAGAGGTACAGCCTGTACCGCCGCAGACCAAAACGGTTGATCTTGCAAATTCCATGTTCTGTATTCCTCCTTTATTCTTGTGCAGCACCAATGGTGAGGTCATTTACAACGCGGCCGTTAACAATGTGCTCGCTGATGATTCGTTGTGCCTTTTCAGGAGACATTTTTACATATGTCACTTTTTCCTGTCCGGGCACCATAACCTCAACAATGGGCTCTAATCTGCACATGCCGATACAACCGGTCTGTGCAACGGTTACATGCTCTAAGTTCCGCTTGCCGACTTCCTCAACCAAAGCGTTTAAAACGGGTCGGGCACCGGCTGCGATACCGCAGGTTGCCATGCCGACAACGATGCGGGTTGTGTGGTCGTCATCCTGACGCATAGCCACCTGATTCTTAACCTTGTTTTTTATGGCCTCAAGCTCAGCTAAACTTTTCATATCGATTAAACTCCATTCTCACGGCGGCACAGGCCGACCGTGTATTATTTTATCTGCACGCACCTACGTGCGAGGAAGGCTGTTTGTTTTAAGAAGGGTTTCGGAGTTCTGCAAGACCCTCTTTTATGTATTCTGTCAGCCACAGAATAATGTCCGGACCCGAAAGCTCTACATCTTCTAAAATCTGTCTGACTTCGCGGGTGTCTAATGTGAATTCCCTGCCGTTTATCAGATGATGGTAGAGGATATCAACATTGGGGTTGCCGGATAGAACGGTTGTGACAGTTTGCGCCATATCACCCAGCGGCTGCCGGTCAATGTGGTCATATACAAAGACGGTCACCACCTTGGTGCCTTTGCCCTTCTGCGATTCAATGGTAAGATTGCCGCCGGTAGCTTCGGCAGCTGCCTTAAACAGCGAAAGCCCCATACCCACCTTGCGGGTGGTGCGGGTGGTGCGAAAAGGGTCGGTCACGGTTTTTAAAAAAGACTCATCCATGCCACAGCCATCATCTGTGATTTCTACCGTCAGCCGATTTGAGAGCGTGTCCTCAGAAATGGTGACACCAATCAAGCCGGCACCGGCTTTCACAGAATTGTTCATAATATCCAGAATGTGCAAAGATATTTCCAACATAGGCCGTTTTTTAGTTGTATTTGGCAAGGATGCCGTCAATTTCATCAACTGTCAGCTTGCCGTATACATCGTCGTTGATGGTGATGACGGGAGCAAGGCCGCAGGCACCGATACAACGGGTTGCATCAATGGAGAATTTGCCGTCTGCCGTGCATTCACCCTCTGCAATACCCAGCTTTTCCTTAAGCTTATCCAGCAAATCGCCGGACCCCTTAACATAGCAGGCCGTACCCAGGCAAACACCAATCTTATACTGGCCCTTGGGCTGGGTGGTAAACTGGGTGTAAAAGGTAACAACACCATAAATCTCAGCCATGGTAACCTCTAAATTCTTAGCAATTATGGTTTGCACCTCGATGGGAAGATAGCCATAAATTTCCTGTGCTTCGTGGAGCACGGGGATCAAGGCACCGTCGGTTCCTTTGTAGCGATTGATGACTTCAATCAGCTGTGCTTCCTGTTCCTTGGTCCCACTAAAAGCGACTGTTTGTTTTTCGTTCAACAAAGATACCCCCTTTTTTTATTTCCGCGGCAAATGCCGCAATGTTTACATCGTTGGAACATCACCGCCACCGAGAAAAGTAACGGCTTTAGAACCTTATTAATTATACCATCTTTAAATAAAAAAGTCTATAGATTTTATTTATATTTATTAATTTTTTATGATTTTTGGCTGTTTTTCATAAAAAAATTTGACATCTATGTTTATAATAAATAAATTTTTAAAGTTAAGTAAATTATGCTTTATTTAGCAGAATTTTTATGATATACTAGTAATAACAAATGGATAATGGATGTGGTGTTTTGCTCGGAATTATTAATTTGAACAAGCCCGCGGGCAAAACCTCTCATGATATGGTGGCGCTTTGCCGGCGGTTATTGCAGCAAAAGCGCGTAGGGCATGCCGGCACGCTGGATCCCTGCGCAGAGGGTGTGCTTCCGATTCTGGTGGGGAAGGCCACGGCTCTTTCAGAACTCCTGGTGGAAAAGACAAAAACCTACATCGCCCGGGTGCGCCTGGGTGTTGAAACCGATACATATGATATGACAGGCACGGTGACGGCCTGTTCAGATCGGCGGTTTTCCCCGGCAGAGATTCAGGCGGCGGCCGAGACTTTTTTGGGGGAGATAGAACAGCTTCCGCCCATGTATTCGGCAATTAAGCAACAAGGTAAAAAGCTTTATGAGCTGGCGCGGCAGGGCATCACGGTGGAGCGAGCCGGGCGTCGCGTGTGTATTTACAGCCTGCGTTGCTTTGATTTTTCAGAGGATTCATTTTCTATGGAGATTTCCTGCTCAAAGGGAACCTATATCCGCTCGCTGTGTCATGATTTAGGCAAGAAATTGGGAGGTTGCGCCGCTATGGAAGCGCTGACAAGAACCCGGAGCGGTCCCTTTCTCTTGGAGCATGCCTGCACGCCGGAGCAGCTTGCCGAGGCAGTTGCAGCCGGAGAGACAGAACGTTTTCTGCTCCCGCCGGAGACGGTTCTTGAGGGGTATCGTGCTGTTTGCGTATCTAAGGAGCAGGCGGCAAAAATCCGCAATGGCATACGTCTCAGACCCGGACAGCTCAAGCTACAGAATGTGGCAGCGGGTGACCGATTCAGCATTTACGAAGAGGGTGTGCTGATTTGCCTGGTGCGAGCCGTAGAGAGTGCAGAGGGTCTTGTGCTGGCGATTGATAAAACTTTTTATGAATCTGTATAAAAGCCTCTTTTGAGGTTGTTATAAAATATGAGGGAGGTAATTACAATGAACACGGTATGGTATGATTACAGCAAGGTAGAAACCAAAAACGGAACTGCTGTTGCTTTGGGAAACTTTGACGGTCTGCATAAGGGGCACATGAAGCTTTTATCCATGCTGACCGACCTCGCGCAGGACAACGGCTTAAAAGCAGTGGCCTATACCTTTGATGAGCATCCGGTTAATGTGATTAAGGGAGCCGGTACATTGAAACTGATAGCTGACAATGAGTACAAGCAAGAGCTTTTGTCCTCCTGCCATTTAGACACTCTGTTTTTTGAAAAATTCACGGAGGTTCGTGATCTTTCTCCTGAGGCCTTTGTCCGGGACATTCTGGTAGGAAAGTTGAACATGAAAATTGCAGTGGTTGGACTTCATAACCATTACGGCAAGGAATCTGAAGGCGATGTGAAGATGCTCCGTGAGCTGGGACAAAAGTACGGCTTTTTGGTGCATATGATCAAGCCTTTATATTTTGGCGATTTTCTCTGCTCCAGCACGAAGATTCGTGCACTGATCGAAAACGGCGATGTAGAAAAGGCTGCAGAGCTTCTGGGGCGTCCCTTCAGAATCAGCAAGGCCGTGGTACAGGATAAAATGCTGGGAAGAACGTTGGGATATCCCACAGCCAATATGATTCCGGACAGTGCACAGCTTCTGCCGAAGTACGGCGTTTACGGAACCACGACCCATGTAGACGGCGTGGCCTATAAATCCATCACCAATGTAGGCGAAAGCCCCACCATCGGCGATGGTGCCGTTCGTATTGAAACCTATATTATAGATTTTGATCAAGACGTTTATAATGAAACCATTGAGGTGGAATTCTTATATCAAATCAGAGAACAGCATGCTTTTTCAAATCTTGACGAGCTGAAGGCTCAGCTTGCCGAGGATGAAAAGGTAAGACTTTCCAGATAAAGAAAATAAATAAAAGGTATAACCAGGGGCTGTAGCCAAATGCTTTGCGTTTTGAACAAACTTCGCCTCTTAGCGTACCTCTGTACGCCTTCGGGACTCAGTTTGTCCAATCTGCGCTATTTTGTGTCCATCCCCAAAGGGGCTGTAGCATTTTGCTGCAGCCCCTTTTGTGTTTGTAAAAAGCAATTGACAAATCCGGATTTTAATGGTATGATTATAATGGTTTATTTTGGATTTAGAAAAGTTTAGAATTTTTTAACAGCCTGTTCATATTCATGCTGTATAATGCTGATAGTATAGTGGTGTAATTTTGTTACGGAAGCGAAAGGACTTGAAGAAATAATGAATATAAAAAAATTCTTTTTATCAATGTTGGTTACCATTTTGGTGGTCTGTACGATTGCCGGCGGGCTTTCGGCGGCCAATTTTTTATTCGGGACGAATCTGGCAGATGAAATAGCCAAATACCTGGATAAGACCACCAATGATAAGGTTAACGTTCTGCTCATGGGACTTGATAAGGGAAAAACGCGGGCAGATGTCATTATGGTTGTTTCTGTTGACCCGAAGGAAAACACGGTTAAGGTGCTCTCCATTCCCCGTGACACACGGGCGCAGTATTCTGAATCCCGATATGACAAAATCAACCATGCCATGGGGTATAAAAATCCTGAGGAAACCATTATCCGTCTGGTGAGAAACATAACGGGTATGCCGATTCATTATTATTGTGAGATAGACTTTATGGGCTTCCGCAACGTGATTGATATTTTAGGCGGTGTAGAGTATGATGTGCCGATTAACATGCATTATGATGATCCGGTGCAGGATTTACACATTCACGTCAATAAGGGTCTGCAGGTGCTTGACGGCGAGGATGCCGAGGGTGTGGTGCGCTTCCGCAATACCTATGCAAACGGCGATTATGACCGCATTGCCCTCCAGCAGGATTTTCTGAAGGAATTATTTGCACAAAAGCTGGATGCTAAATACATCACAAAGGCGCCGGCCATTGTCAATGAAATTTATGACCATGTGAAAACGAATTTCTCTGTTGCGGATGCAACAAAATATTTGGGCATGCTAAAGAAGATGACAGACGATTCCCTTACTACCTATACGTTGCCCGGAAACAGCCAATATATCAGCGGCATTTCTTATTTTATATATGATCCGGCAAAGACCAGAGAAATGGTGTTATACAACTTTGGATATCCGGAGGACGAATATAAGCAGCTTGTGGAAAGCGGTGCTTTGGCCTCGCCCTCGGCTTCGGCTCGATGAAGCGAAAAAAGGTAGGGCTAGATGCCTCTAAAAAAGCGGTTCGGGCGCAGCTGTCCGGCGAAGGTCTCCGCCCTAAAAAGGGGCTGGGACAAAACTTTTTGACCGACGAAAGCGTGCTTTGTGATATTGTGGAGGCAGCACAGCTTACAGAGGATTCCTGCGTGCTGGAAATTGGACCCGGTATGGGAGCGCTTACACGGCATTTGGCACAGCGAGCCAAAAAGGTCGTGGCAGTTGAAATTGATACCGCCATTTTGCCGGTTTTAGAAAAAAATCTGACCGGCTTTAGTAATGTGACTGTGATTAACCGGGATATTTTAAAGCTGCAGCTGGAGGATTTGTTTTCCGAATGCTTTGGCAAGGAACAGGTCAAGGTCATCGCAAATCTTCCTTATTATATTACAACGCCGATTATCATGAAGCTTTTGGCGGAAAAACGTCTGAGCTCTATTGTGATCATGATTCAGCGAGAGGTGGCAGAGCGTCTGGCAGCCGGGCCCGGCACAAAGAATTACGGAGCCTTAAGCCTTGCGGTGCAATACCGGGCGCAGGTTCGTCCGGTGCGCGATGTGTCGCCGGAGGCGTTTCATCCTGTGCCTAAGGTCTGGTCCTCGGTGATTGCACTTTCGCTTTTAAAGGAGCCGCCGGTTGCGGTGCTGGATGAGGCGCACTTTTTCCATTTGATACACGGCGCTTTTTCCCAAAGGCGGAAAACCTTTATCAACAGTGCGGGGAGCTATCCGCCGCTTTGCAGCAGCAAGGAGCATATAAAAAGCGTTTTGCAAAAGCTTGGCATCAGCGAAAATATTCGGGGCGAATCCTTGAGTCTAGAGCAGTTTGCACAGATTTCAAATGAAATGGTGCGTGGAAAATTGTAAAAATAGACGGAATAAATTTGGCCTAAAAAGCTTTGTTTTTTCATAATTATAGAGTATAATAAAATTATGAAATTTTAATAGGTAAAAATTTCATTTTTTATACATAGTGTTTTAAAAAAATACAGTGATAATTTATGCCTGATTTTCATATACTAGGTATGAATGAAGCTGTACATACTATTATATACAATACAGTCTACTGTGGGTTGTATACAGATAAATGTGGCACAGTTACTTGTGCCGGAAGGAAAGGAGAAACGAAAAATGACAAAAAATCAAGCGGTACTTTCATGGCTGGACGAGATGATTCAGCTGACCACTCCTGATGAGGTAATTTGGATAGATGGAAGCGAGGAGCAGAGGCAAAAGCTTTATGACGAAGCCTGCGCTGAAGGCGAGCTGTATAAGCTGAATCAGGAAAAGCTGCCCGGCTGCTATCTGCACAGAACTGCAGAAAACGACGTGGCACGTGTAGAGGACAGAACCTTTATCTGCACGAGAACGAAGGAGGATGCCGGCCCCACAAATAACTGGGAGGATCCTCAGGTGATGTACAAAAAGCTGGAGGGTTTATTCCGCGGCAGTATGAAGGGCAGAACCATGTATGTCATTCCCTACATGATGGGTCCCTATGGCTCTCCGTTCTCTAAAATCGGTATTGAGTTGACCGACTCCCGTTACGTTGTGCTGAACATGATGATCATGACCCGCACAGGTAAGAAGGTTATGGAAGAGCTGGGTGACAGCGCAGATTTTGTTCGCTGCCTCCATGCTAAGAAGGATATTGATCCTGAGAACAGATACATCGTGCACTTCCCCGAGGACAACACCATCTGGACAATTAACTCCGGTTACGGCGGAAACGTTCTTTTGGGTAAAAAGTGCTTTGCGCTCCGCATTGCCAGCAATATGGGTCACAAGGAAGGCTGGATGGCTGAACATATGCTGATTCTGGGTCTTGAAAATCCCCAGGGTGAGATTAAGTACATTGCCGCTGCATTCCCCAGTGCCTGCGGCAAGACCAATCTGGCTATGCTGATTCCGCCCGAGGCCTTAAAGGGCTATAAGGTATGGACTGTCGGTGACGACATTGCATGGCTGAGAATCGGTAAGGACGGCAGACTCTGGGCCGTTAACCCCGAATCCGGCTTCTTTGGTGTTGCACCGGGTACCTCTACCAAGACCAACCCGAATGCCTTGGCAACAACCATGAAGAATACCATTTTCACAAATGTTCTATTAAATACCGAGGACGACACTGTTTGGTGGGAAGGCCTAGATGGCGAACCGCCGAAGAAGGGTATTGACTGGAAGGGCAGACCCTGGACACCCGAATGCGGAGAAAAGGGCGCTCATCCCAACTCCCGTTTTACTGCACCCGCTGCACAGTGCCCCTGCATCTCCAGCGAATTTGAAGCAGCCGGCGGTGTGCCGATTTCTGCTATCGTGTTCGGTGGCCGTCGCGCTAAGACAGCGCCGCTTGTATATGAAGCATTTGACTGGCAGCACGGCGTATTCGTTGGTGCTACCATGGCTTCGGAGACAACAGCGGCTGCTGCAGGTGCTGTTGGTGTTGTTCGTCGTGATCCCATGGCGATGATTCCCTTCTGTGGCTACAACATGGCAGATTATTTTGCACACTGGCTCGAAATGGGCAAAAAAATCCCGAATCCGCCGAAAATCTTCCACGTTAACTGGTTCCGTCTTGATGAGAACGGCAAGTTTATGTGGCCGGGCTTTGGTGATAACCTCCGGGTGCTGAACTGGATTTTGGACCGTTGCGAGGGCAAGGCCAAGGCGCAGGAAACAGCCATCGGCTACCTGCCTGAAGCTGCTGATATTAACGTTGAGGGTCTTGCTATAGATAAGACAACTTTAGAACAGCTATTGAGCGTTGACAAAACCGTCTGGAAAGAAGAAGTTGAAAGTCAGAAAGAATTCTTCAAGAAGTTTGGCGACAAACTGCCGGCCGGTATTGCCGAGGAGCTTGCCAAACTCGAATCCAGATTAAATGGTTAACAAGACGTTTGCGTCTGTTAAATAATTGGATTTTGAGGAGGAAATTAAGATGAAGAGCAAACTCATGTTAGGTGCTGTTTCTTTGATGGTGACGGTAGGTGCACTCGCCGGTTGCGGCGGTGGCGTGGAAGCCCCCTCGGCTTCTCCAAGTGCCACGGCGCCCACGATTGCCACTGCACCTGCATTGGAAAGTGCTGCTCCTTCTGCTTCTGCAACAGCTGAGGCTGACGCCGATCTGGGCATGAGCATGGACGAGAGCGCTGCTCCCTCTGCTTCCGCATCTGCAAAAGCTGAATAATCCGAGAGAATGATACAAAAACAGGTAAGGCTTCGGCCTTACCTGTTTTTCATGTGGGTTGTAAAATTTGGATATTTCTGCACAAAATCCTTGCTTTTCGCCGGCAAATGCGATATACTAAATTTATTGAAACACGAAAGGATGAATTTGATATGAGCAAGGTCAGAACACGTTTTGCGCCTAGCCCTACCGGCTATATGCACATCGGCAACCTGCGGACGGCTCTGTATGCATTTTTAATTGCCAAGCGCGCCGGAGGCGATTTTGTGCTGCGTATTGAAGATACCGACCAGGAGCGGTATGTGGACGGCGCTGTGGATTTGATATACAGAACAATGGCAGAAACCGGCCTGATTCACGATGAGGGCCCGGACGTCGGCGGTGCATACGGCCCGTATGTGCAGAGTGAACGTCTGCCGCTTTATAAGGAGTATGCAGAAAAACTCGTAGAAAGCGGTGCAGCTTACTATTGCTTCTGCGACAAGGAGCGCTTGGATGCTCTGCGTAGTCAGCAGGAGGCGGCAAAGCTGATGCCCAAGTATGACGGACACTGTGCTCGTCTTTCCAAAGAGGAAATTGAAGAAAAGCTAAAAAGCGGTGTGCCTTATGTCATCCGGCAGAAGATTCCCCGTCGGGGCACCACCTCCTTTTATGACGAAATTTATGGTAAAATCACGGTAGATAATGCTACCTTAGATGATAACATTCTGCTTAAATCCGATGGATATCCCACCTATAATTTTGCCAATGTGGTGGATGACCATTTGATGAACATTACCCATATCATCCGTGGCAGTGAGTATTTATCCTCCACGCCTAAGTACAATCTTTTGTACGAGGCCTTTGGCTGGGAAATCCCATCTTATATTCACGTTTCTCCTGTTATGCGTGATGCACACAAAAAGCTGAGTAAGCGTGAGGGGGATGCTTCGTATGAGGACTTTATCAACAAGGGCTATTTAAAAGAGGCGGTTTTAAACTACATCGCACTTTTAGGCTGGAGTCCGGGCGGTGAGCAGGAAATTTTCACGCTGGAGGAAATGATACAGGCCTTTGATATTAAGGGCATCAGCAAATCGCCGGCCATTTTTGACCAGAAAAAGCTCGACTGGCTAAACGGCGAATACATTAGAAAGTTATCTCCCGAGGCCTTTTATGAAAAAGCCCTGCCTTATTTAAAAAAGGCTGTAAAAACCGAATCAATTGATTTACACAAGCTGGCCGAGCTTTTGCACGATCGTTGTGAAAAGCTGATGGACATTCCTGAGCAGCTGGATTTTATAGATGCGCTGCCTGATTATGAGCCGGCCCTGTATTGCCATAAAAAGATGAAAACCAACGAGGAAAACTCTCTGACCTCTCTGAAAGAAATTCTGCCGGTTCTAGAGTCTGTGACAGACTGGCGCTATGACGTGTTGCATGAGGCTCTTTTTGCCCTGATTGAAAAGCTGGAGGTGAAAAACGGCCTTATTTTGTGGCCGCTGCGCGTAGCTGTTTCCGGCAAGGCCTTCACGCCGGGCGGTGGTCTGGAGCTGGCCGAGATTTTAGGCAAGGAGGAAACCCTGCGCCGTGTGCAGAAGGGCATAGAGCTGCTTTCTTAATGCTGTAAAACGGGCTGCCTGCGGTGGCCTGTTTTTTATGCATGCGGAACGGATATTCTTCCCGGGCAACGTATATGCTATATACAGATTGATAGAAAGTGGTGAAGGGGTATGAAAATTCGCTTGATTTTGGCTGTCTGGGCCTGTAAGCTGGGTGTTTTTGCCAGCCGTCTGCTGGGCAAAAAGGGTACTTCCATGCCGGGACAGCTTGCCTTTAAAATCTGTCCGCAGGTGCTCAGCTTGCTGTCCCGACAGGTGAAAAAAGATATTATTGTGGTTTGCGGCACCAACGGAAAGACAACGACAAATAATCTGCTGGCGGCCTTCCTGCGTTCCCGGGGCCATCGTGTGGTATGCAACAGTCTGGGTGCTAACATGCTCTGGGGTGTGTGCTGTGCCTTTGCAGAAAGCTGCGGCCTGACGGGCAGGCTGCGTGCCGATTATGCCTGTCTGGAGGTGGATGAAGCCTCTTGCCTTAAGGTGTTTCGACATTTAAAGCCCACCACCATGGTGGTGACAAATCTCTTTCAGGATCAGCTGGATCGGTATGGAGAGGTGAACCTAACGGCAGATCTTTTGCGCCGCGCGCTGGAGCTGTCTCCCGATACACGGCTTCTTTTAAACGGTGACGATCCGCTTGTTGCCCAATTCGGTGAGAAAACAGATCGCACCTGCTACTATGTGGGAGTGGATGAGGCGGTCTCTGATAGCGGAGAAAAGAGCGGAGACAGTCAGTTTTGTGTATTCTGCGGTGAAAAGCTGCAGTATGACTACCGGCATTACAGCCAGCTGGGGAGCTTCCGTTGTCCGGGTTGTGGTTTTGCCAGAAGGACGCTGGATTTTCGGGTGCATAACGTGGACACTTCGGCAGGCCTTCGCTTTTGCGTGGAGCATCAAGGCGCTGTGACGGATTTTGCCGTCGATTACCGCGGCTTTTATAACATTTATAATATTGTTCTTTCCTATGGTGCGGCGGTGCTGTCCTGTGGTGAGGTGCCGGCATATCAGGCGGTGCTTTCGGGCTACCGGCCGCAGATTGGCCGCATGGAGTCGTTTGACATTGGTAAGCCCGTCATTTTAAACCTGGCAAAAAATCCCGCCGGCTTTAATCAGGCCATTGCCACGGTGGCCGATGATCCCCGCGAGAAGGACCTGCTCCTTGCTGTGAACGACCATGAATCTGATGGTATGGACATTTCGTGGCTTTGGGATGTGGATTTTGAAGGGCTGCGCAGCGCCGGTGTTCGCAAGCTGGTCATCACAGGCATCCGCGCCGATGATCTTGCCCTTCGCCTAAAGCATGCGGGCTATCCGGAAGCCGAGCAGGTGAAATGCTACGACCTGCGACAAGCGGCAGAAGCTTTGACATCCGGTGACGGTGCGGTTTGCTATGCATTGGTGAATTATACCGTTGTGTTTAAGATGCAGACAATCCTAAAAGAGCTGGAGGGGGAAAAGAAGCATGGAGCGTAAAAAACTTGTTATCGGGCATCTTTTTCCCGATCTTTTGAATATGTATAGCGACGGGGGTAACATCATCACGCTGAAAAACCGCTTGCTGTGGAGGGATTTTGAGGTTGAAATTAGAGAATTTGAGAAGGATGATGTCATTGACTTTTCCGTGCTGGATTTTGTCTTTTTAGGCGGCGGCTCTGACAGAGAACAACTGCTTGCCTGCGAAAACCTGAAAAAGCAGCAGTTGGCCTTAAAGGAATATATAGAATCAGACGGCGTTTTGCTGGCGGTCTGCGGAGGATACCCCCTTTTGGGTCGTTCCTGTCCGCTGATGGAGGAGATGCATGAGGGTCTCTCTCTGATGGATATCCATACAGAGGCAGGAGAAGAGCGGGTCATCGGCAATGTGGTGATTTCCACAGACATCACGGGAGAAGAAATGCCCGTTGTGGGATTTGAAAACCATAGCGGGAAAACCTATATCGGAGCATGCAGACCCTTTGGCAGGGTGCGGTATGGTCACGGGAATAACAGTGAGGACGGCACCTGCGGCGCTGTTTATAAAAATGTGGTGGGAACCTATTTACATGGACCGCTCCTGCCCAAAAACCCAAGGCTTGCAGACGAGCTTCTTGCGCGGGCACTGCGCCGCAAATATGGAGAGGATCTTTCTCTTTCGCCCTTACATGATGCGGCAGAGGAAGCGGCGCAAGACTACATCATTAAACGATTTTTGCAGGACTGAGACATGCGGTAAAGAGTGAAAAACCCGTCTTAGGCTCATGAATTTGGTGAGATTGGGAAAAAATAAGAAAAAAAGGTTGACAATTTGTAGTTTATTCGATATAATTTAAAGTCAGGGGAGTGGGTGCTGTGATTTTTGATGTACAAGAGATTTTAAAAACCGACGGCGCACGCGCAGAACTTGCGGGGAAGCTTGCTCTACCCGTTGAAGAAAATGGTGTTGTATTTCATGAGGATGTTACCTTTTCCGGCACCATGACGAACGTCAGTGGGGTTTTGGAGTTTCGTGCGGTGGCAGAGGGTGATTTTTCAGTTCCCTGTGCGCGTTGTATGAAAATGACGGAGCAGCATTTTTCCGTTCCTGTTTTTGAGACCTTGGCAGATGACAGGGCGGAAATTTCCGACAGGGATGCGGTGATTCCCTTAACCGGCACAGCTGTGGATTTAAACACGGTTATCTGGCCGGAGATTTTACTCAGTTTGCAGACGCGCTATTTGTGTAAGCCCGATTGTAAGGGTCTTTGCGCAAGCTGCGGAGCAGATTTGAACGAAACCACCTGCGATTGTCGTGAGGACGATATTGACCCGCGGCTGGCAGGCCTTAAGGATTTATTAACCTAACAGATTTGTAAATTATGGCCCGAGGTGAAGCCGCGTGGCCTGATTAATAGGAGGTGTAACACATGGCAGTACCTAAGAGAAGAACCTCAAAAGCAAGACGGGATAAAAGAAGAGCCAATTGGAAACTGGCTGTTCCGGGCATTGTTGCTTGTCCCCGCTGCGGCGAATTTATTATGCCCCACAGAGTCTGCAAGGCTTGCGGATATTATAAGGGTAAGGAAGTTATCGCTAAGGCTGAATAATTCGATTTTGCTTGCGGATAGAGAAGGCGGCTCGTCTTCTCTATTTTTGTCATTTTGCAAAAAAGTGACAACCATTAGGGTGTAAAGAGAAAGAGCGGAGAGAAGGGAAGGTGCAGGTCTTGCAGAAACGGGCACTGATTGCAGAGGTATTGCCGGATAGCATTGCCGAGGAGCTGGGGCTTGAGCCGGGTGACGCTGTTTGCGCGGTGAATGGACGCGAGATTGTTGATTTTCTGGATTATCAGTTTTTAACCGCCTCGCCGGACATTCTGCTCGAGGTAGAAAAAAAGGATGGTTCCCGAATTGAATTCGAGATTGAAAATGAAGACATGGAGGACCTGGGTCTAACCTTCCAATCGTTCATTTTCGATTCTGCCAAAAGCTGTTCAAACCGCTGCATTTTCTGCTTTATTGACCAGCTGCCACCCGACATGCGCAAATCCCTGTATTTTAAGGATGATGACTCACGTCTTTCCTTTTTATACGGCAATTATGTAACGATGACCAATATGCTGCCGAAGGATGTAGAGCGCCTGGTGGAGTACCATGTTTCGCCGGTGAATATCTCGGTGCATACCACGAATCCCGTATTGCGGGAAAGAATGCTGCAAAACAGGCATGCGGGGCGCCTTATGGAATATATGCGCATGCTCTATGAGGGCGGCATTACCATGAATATGCAAATCGTGCTCTGCAAGGGCGTGAATGACGGCGAAGAGCTGGACCATACACTTTGTGATTTGGCCGGCCTTCATCCGGCGGCGGCCAGCGTTTCGGTGGTGCCGGTGGGATTGACCCGGTACAGAGAAAATCTGTATCCGCTGGAGCCCTTCACCCGTGAGGACGCACAAGAGATTGTCCGTCAGGTGGAGACATGGCAGGAGCACTTTTTGAAGGAGCTGGGCACGCGCTTTGTGTATCTGGCAGATGAGCTGTACCTGCTTGCAGACCTTCCAATGCCGCCCCATGAGGCCTACGAGGATTTTCCGCAGATTGAAAACGGCGTTGGCATGGAGGTAAGCCTTGCAGAGGAATTTAACGAGGCACTTTTAGAAAAGCCTGCCCTGGAGTATCGCGGCAAAACGCTGATTGCCACAGGAGAGCTGGCGCTTCCCTTTATCCGGAGCCTGCTCGCACAGGCAAAGGAACAGTATCCGGCCTTGCGTGTTGAGGCTGTGGGGATTCGGAACAATCTGTTTGGTGATGGTGTGACGGTGGCGGGACTTGTGGGCGGTCAGGATTTGATTAGCCAGACTCAGGACAAGGACCTTGACAGGCTGATGATTCCGCGATCTATGTTAAAGGCCGATGAGGACATTTTTTTGGATGATGTCACGCTTGCACAGGTAGAGGCAGCCTTGGGTGTGCCTGTTGTGACGGCGGAAAATGACGGCTTTGACTTTTTGTATCAGCTGCTTCATTAATCAGTAACAGAAGGAGGGCACGAAACGTGCCTTTAAGAACGGAGTTAAATCTATGAATAAACCGGTGGTTGCCATCGTTGGCAGACCCAACGTGGGAAAATCTACACTGTTTAATAAAATTGTCGGCTCCCGGGTATCGATTGTGGATGATACGCCGGGCGTCACCCGTGACCGCATTTATATGGAGGCCGAATGGTGCGGACGGGAGTTTCTGCTCATCGATACCGGCGGTATTGAGCCGGGTGATGATGTGATTGTGACCGGCATGCGCCGTCAGGCAGAGCTTGCCATTTCACAGGCAGATGTGCTGCTGCTTATGACCAACGTACATGACGGCTTGGTGGCGGCGGATGCAGAGGTGGCCTCCATGCTGCAAAAATCGGGAAAGCCCGTGCTTTTGGTGGTCAATAAGGTGGATAACATCGGCAATCCTCCCTTGGCCTTATATGAGTTTTATAATCTTGGTCTGGGCGATCCAATGCCGGTTTCCTCCATTCACGGTCTTGGCGTGGGTGATTTATTAGACGAGGTCACGGCGCTGTTTCCGGCACCGGAAGAGACAGAGGATGAGGATGATGACACGTTAAAGGTTGCTCTGGTGGGCAAGCCCAATGTGGGAAAATCTTCATTGATTAATAAAATTCTCGGAGAGGACCGGGTGATTGTCAGCAATGTGGCGGGCACCACGCGGGATGCCATCGATGCGAGGGTTGCGCGCGGCGGTCGGGAATATACCTTTATAGACACGGCCGGCATGCGGCGCAAGAGCCGTGTGGAGCAGGGTGTGGAGCAGTATAGCGTGATTCGCTCCCTGGGTGCCGTGGACCGCGCAGATGTGTGCGTGATTATGATTGACGCAGAAGAAGGCGTCACTGAGCAGGATACAAAAATAGCCGGTTATGCCCATGAGCAGGGAAAGGCCTGCGTGATTGCCGTGAATAAGTGGGATTTAATTGAAAAGGACGGCAAGACCATGGATACCTTTCGAAAAAAAGTGGCTGAGGGGCTTTCTTTTATGCTGTATGCCCCTGTGGTTTTTATTTCGGCTGTTACAGGGCAGCGGCTTGACCGTCTGTTTGAGCTTATAAATTATGTACGGGAGCAGAATACCATGCGGATTCGCACCGGTGCGTTAAACGATGTGTTAAATGAGGCGACGATGCGCGTGCAGCCGCCTTCGGATAAAGGTAAGCGGCTGAAAATTTATTACATTACGCAAGCCTCCACGGCGCCGCCGACCTTCGTTTTATTTGTCAACAACAGAGAATTGGCTCATTTTTCCTACGTTCGGTATCTGGAAAATCAGATTCGCGGTGTGTTTGGCCTGGAGGGAACGCCGGTGCGTTTCGTGCTGCGTGAGCGGGGCGAGGAGAAATAGCTTAACATTAAACGATAAATCAATTTTGAGGTGGTTATCATGCAGATTGCTTTTTTATTGGGCAGCCTGATTGGCGGCTATCTTTTAGGAAGCCTGAATGCATCTATTATCATTGGAAGGCTGATGGGCGTGGATATCCGGAATGAGGGCAGTAAAAATGCCGGCATGACCAATGCGCTTCGGGTGCTGGGAAAAAAGACGGCTGTTTTTGTCTTTCTGTTTGACCTTCTAAAGGCAGTTATTTCGGTGCTGCTTGCCCGCTTTCTGGCCGGACGCCTTTACCCGGAGGTGCTGGATATCGGCCGGTATGCGCAATACCTGGCGGGTCTTGGTGCCGTGCTGGGACATAATTTCCCGGTGTATTTCGGCTTTCGGGGAGGCAAGGGAATTCTGGCCTCGTGGGGCGTTATTATGATTTTAGACTATCGCATTGCGCTGCTCCTGCTTTTGGTGTTCGTTTTGGTGGTGGGCGCCACGCGGTATGTATCTTTAGCCTCCATTACAAGTGCGATTTTATATCCCTTGTTTGTGATTGCCTTTAATGTGAACCTGGATGAGTCGACGGTGCCTTATTATATTGCCTTATCACTTGTGATATCTGTTTTGGCAGTGTACCGTCACAGGGCAAACATTTCCCGCTTAACCTCGGGAACGGAATCAAAACTGGGGGCGAAACCTGAAAAGAAGGAGTAGAGGTCTATGAAAAGCATTGCAGTTATCGGCTCGGGTGGCTGGGGGACAGCCATAGCCTCATTGTTGGCAAAAAACGGCCATGAGGTTGCACTTTGGTCTTATTTGCCGGCAGAATCCGAGGCACTCTCAAGGGATAAGGAAAACAAGCAGTTTCTGCCCGGTGTAAAGCTGCCCGAAAGCATTCGTTTTACAGCTTCTTTAGAGGAGGCGGCACAGGGTGCAGAGATTTTATTTATGGTGACACCTTCAAAGGCTGTCGCTGCCACGGCAAAAGCACTTTCGCCCTTTGTGGCAGAGGGGACTGTGATTGTAAATGCCTCTAAGGGCCTGGAGCAGGCAACCCAGAGGCGCCTTTCAGAGGTGATTGCAGAAGCTGTTCCTCAGGCAAGGATAGCGGTTATGTCCGGTCCGTCTCATGCAGAGGAGGTAGGCCGCGGCCTGCCGACCACCAACGTGATTGCCTCTGCCGACCTACAGCTTTCACAGGAGCTGCAGGATGTTTTAATGAGTGACAGCTTTCGCGTGTACACCGGCACGGATATGGTGGGTGTTGAGCTGGGCGGTGCGCTCAAAAACGTCATTGCCCTGTGTGCCGGCGTGGCAGATGGCCTTGGCCTGGGCGACAATGCCAAGGCAGCCCTGATGACCCGAGGCATTGCAGAAATTGCCCGTTTGGGTGTGGCCATGGGGGCCGATCTTTCCACGTTCAGCGGTCTTTCCGGCGTGGGAGATTTGATTGTGACCTGCACCAGTATGCATTCCCGCAATCGCCGGGCCGGTATATTGATTGGCCAGGGTGTCAGCCCGGAGAAGGCTGTTGAAGAGGTGAAAATGGTTGTAGAGGGCTTTTATACCACGAAGGCAGCCTACAAGCTGGCGACACGCCTCGGTGTGGAAATGCCCATTACCGAGCAGGCCTATCAGGTGTTGTTTGAAGGCAAGGACCCGAAAACCGCCGTGATGAGCCTGATGGTGCGGAAGAAAAAGCATGAAACCGAGCGAGAAGCGATTGACGGGATATTTTAACAATAGGGATGAGGCGAGAGCGTGTTTAAGGGGATTTTTAATAAAAAAAACAAGCAAAGCCAGCCGGAGGAGCTTTTACAAGAGGTGATGACCTCCGTAGAGGCGGCAGAAAAGGCGACAGAGAAAGAGGAAGTAACTGAGACCGCTCCTATTCCGGAGACTGCAGACCTGCAGACAGAGACATCGCCGGCGGTGGTGTCGGAGGCGCAGGTGCCGGCGGAGGAGGAAGAAAAAAAAGGCTTTTTTGCCCGTCTGCGTGAGGGTCTCGGCAAAACCAGAACAGCGATAGCCGATAAGGTGGACGCCGTCCTTTTCTCGTTGGGAAAAATAGATGAGGATTTATATGAGGAGCTGGAGGAGGCACTGGTGATGTCAGATATCGGTGCAGAAACCTCGGCGTATATCATAGAGCTTTTAAAAGAGAGGGCAAAAAGCCGCGGCATATCTGAGGCGCCGGCTCTAAAGGGGCTGTTGCGGGAGATCGTGGCAGAGATTCTGGGTGCGCAGGATACGGAGCTGCACCTTGATACAAAGCCTGCCGTGATTATGGTCATCGGCGTGAACGGCGTAGGAAAAACCACCTCCATCGGCAAGCTGGCACATTACTATAAAAGTCAGGGTAAGCAGGTGATTCTGGCAGCCGGCGATACCTTTCGCGCAGCGGCGATTGACCAGCTGGAAATCTGGGCAGAGCGGGCCGGTGTTTCAATTGTGAAGCATCAGGAGGGTTCAGACCCTTCTGCCGTTGTATATGACAGCATTCAGGCGGCGAAGGCGCGGGGCGCAGATATTGTTATTTGCGATACAGCCGGACGTCTGCATAACAAAAAGAATTTAATGGAAGAATTAAAAAAGACGGCCCGTGTGGCAGAGCGCGAAACCGGTGGCAAGGTTGCAGAGGTGCTTTTGGTGCTGGATGCCTCCACCGGACAGAATGCATTGGTTCAGGCCCGGGAATTTGCTCGGGCGGCAGGCATCACCGGCGTGATTTTAACCAAGCTGGATGGCACGGCCAAGGGCGGTGTGATCCTGGCACTGTCGCGTGAGCAGGGTATTGGCGTTAAATTTATTGGCGTGGGTGAACAAATGGACGATTTGCGTCCCTTCGAGCCGGAGGCCTTTGCAGAGGCTCTGTTCCCGGAGGAAGCATAGATAAGGAGGAGGCTATGAAGAATTTTTCCGGCTTTGGTTTTTCCGGCTTTGATGACAATGAGCACGATTTTAAGGAAACGGCTCGCGGCTTTACAATGCCGCGTCCTGCCAAATGGCTGCTGATTCTGCTTGCGGCTTTGGCGGTGCTTTTCTTTGTTCTGTCCGAGCTGTATCATTATGTCATGGAATACTGGCAGATTCAGGAAATCGGCGAGCAGTATACCTCTGTTTTCTGGACAGATTTGTGGGCCCGGTTGCTTACGCAGACGGTGGGTTTTGCGGTTATATTTGTATTGATTACCGTGAATGTGTTTTTCATTAGACGCTTTGCCGTTTTAAAAAATTTTAAAGCTCGTTTTTTGCAGAAAAAGTGGCCCTATCTGCTGCTTTGTTTTCTACTTTCCTTATCCATCAGCGATGTGGTGGGAGGTAGTCTGTACCAAAAGCTGCTCCTTTCATATGGGCGGCAGGAATTTGGTATAACGGACCCTTTGTTTTCACAAGACATTGGGTATTACATTTTCTCCCGACCGTTTTTAATCAGTCTTGTAGAAGGCTTTAAAAGCCTTCTTATCTTGCTCTTTATTGTGTCGGCCGCTGTCTATCTGATTATTTTTATTAAAAACGGCCGCAAAAGCTTAAAGGATATTATCGTGTCGGAAAAAAGTGCCTTCTTTCACGTGGTTGTGCTGGCGGTGGTGTACTTTCTGTTGTCTATGCTGACCTATCGCTTTTCGGCAGAAAATGTGCTGTATGCCTCCTTTGGCTCTCAGAACGAAATCTTTGGTGCCGGCTATGTAGAGGCAGGCCTCTGGCGGCAATATTATCGCTTTGCACCATACCTGGTGCTTTTGGCGGTGCTTTTAATCGTCCTTTTTCTGTATAAAAGAAAATATATCCTTGCCCTTTGCTCGGCGGCGATTGTACCCGTCTGCTTTGTAGCGTTAACGCTTGTATCGGCCGTTGTGGACTCCCTGGTGGTGAGCCCTAACGAGCGGAACCTCCAGAGCCCATACATTGCCTATAACATGCAGGCAACACGACAGGCCTATGGCCTTTCGGAAGTGATGGAAAGAGAATTTGATCCGGAATATGAGCTGCCGGCGTCGGTTGTTGCAGAGGATGATACCTGGCTTGCCGGAACGCGCATTGCCGACTTTGGAGCCACGCTGACCTCATATAACCAGCTGCAGTTTTTGCGCAAGTATTATACCTTTAACGATGTGGACGTTGCGCCCTACACCTTAGACGGAAAGCTGAACGTAGTTTTTCTGGCTGCCCGGGAAATGAATAAGGAGAATCTGGATGCTTCTGCTAAGTCCTATGCCAATCAGATTTTCCGTTACACCCATGGCTTTGGTGCTGTAGCAAGCCCTGTCAATCGTGTGACAGCAGAGGGCCAGCCGGAATTTTTGATTCGAGACATTCCGCCCGCCTCTGTGGGTGGTATGCCGGAGATTACCCAGCCCCGTATTTACTATGGTGAGTTAACCAATGATTATGTCATTGTCGGCGGCGATAACCGGGAGCTCGATTATTCCGAGGGTCTTGAGGATGTGGAGTTTACCTATGATGGCGAGGGCGGCATGGAGCTCAGCCTCCTTAAACGCCTGATGTTTGCCTGGCATTATAAGGATTATCGTATGCTGGTCTCCGGCAATATAGATGGAGACAGCCGGATTTTAATCAATCGTAATGTAATAGAGCGAGTCAATCGTGTGGCTCCCTTCTTCACATATGATAATGACCCATACCTTTTGATATCGGATTCCGGAGAGCTCTTCTGGATTGTGAACGGATATACCACCTCACAGTATTATCCTTATGCACAGCCCTATGGCGGCATTAACTATCTGCGCAATTCGGTTACTGCTGTGGTGGATGCCTATAGCGGCGAGGTAACGATGTATCTGACGGACGAAAGCGACCCCGTGGCAAGGGCGTATCAGAAGATTTATCCGGAGCTGTTCTCTAAGGAACCGATACCGGCCGGGCTTTTAAGCCACGTCCGCGTGCCGGAATATATGTTTAAGGTACAGGCGGAAATGTATCAGCGCTACCATGTCAAGGATGCCGGGCAATTTTATGACCGCGCGGATGTTTGGGATATTGCCCATGAGAAATATCAGGATAATGAGATTTCTATGGAGCCCTATTATAATATTATGGAGATTGATGGGCAGGACGAAATGGTGTTGATGCTGCCCTTCGTGGTACAGGGCAAGCACAACATGGTGGGGCTTTTGGTGCAGCGGAATGCAGAGGGACATTACGGAGAGCTGATGCTCTATCGCTTCCCGAAGAATGAGACTGTTTACGGCCCGCTGCAGATTGAAAACCGCATTGATAACGATCCGGATATATCAAGAGAGATGACGCTTTGGGGTCAGGGCGGTTCAACGGTTATTCGCGGCAACCTTTTGGTGGTGCCCTTCCGCAATTCTCTTATATATGTAGAGCCGATTTATATCACCTCTAAGAATGAGGCCTCCCTGCCGGAGCTCAAGCGGATTGTGGTAGGCTTTGGCGATTCGATTGCAATGGAGGCAAGCTTAGAGGACGCTCTGCGGTCGGTGTTTGCTAAAAATGCAGGCGCCCCTGCTACCGGCTTGGAGGAGATGCCGCTTGAGACGGAGCCGCCCGTGACGGAGACAGAAATCTCTGATTTGACCGGCGTAATTTCCGGCGTGCTTAATAGCTATGATGCCTTTAAGAGCTCCGCAGCCGGCAATGATTGGAAGGCTATGGGAGAACAGCTTGACAGGCTCGATCAAGACATCGAGCGCCTGCGCCGGGAGCAGGAAAAGGCACAGGATTAACAATCAAACGGTTGTAATTTTCGTTCCCGGAAAAAAATGCTTGTTTTTTTGGAGAATTTGTATTATAATTATAAGGCGAATGTGCAATAAAAAGGAGCGGTCCGCTGCCTGCCTGTCGGGTAAGAACGCTTGGCACAGAGAGGAGGCAATAAAATGGATGCTATTAAGGCGCTGACACAGGATCAGCTCAGAACCGATCTGCCGGCACTGGAAATCGGCAGCACTGTTAAGGTTCATGTAAAGGTTAAGGAAGGTAACAGAGAGAGAATCCAGATCTTCGAGGGTACCATCATTAAGGTACAGAACGGCGGGATTCAGCAGACCTTTACCGTCAGACGTATTTCTTACGGTATCGGTGTAGAAAGAACATTCCCTGTTCATTCACCGAAAATCGCAAAGATTGAAGTCGTTAGACTGGGTAAGGTCAGAAGAGCCAGACTCTTCTATTTAAGAGACAGAGTCGGTAAGGCTGCTAAAGTCAAGGAGAAATTAAGATAAGGTAATGCTTATCGCGTAGGGGGGGTAGTTACAAAGAGGCAATCTGCTTCTTTGTTGCTCCCTCTTTGTTTTTTAGGAAAGAAGGGACCTTCGTGATGGATGAACGGAATCGGTATAATCCGTTTGAGGAATACGAAACAGCGGACAACGGCGCAACGGAGGAGCAGGTTCTTGCTACAGAAGAGGAAGCCTATGCAAATGCTTTTGATGTGAAGGAGGAGCCTGTGAAAAAAAGCGGCTGGCTGCGTGAGCTCTATGAGTGGACGCAGGCCATTGCCGTGGCGGTGGTGCTGGCGCTTTTTATCAACCAGTTCGTTTTTGCCATGGTGCTGGTGGAGGGAGACTCCATGCTACCTACGCTGGAAAGTCATGATCGGCTTGTGGTTACCAAGCTGTTTTATCGACCGGAGCCAAAGGACATTGTGGTGGTAAAATCCCACGCTTTGGGTAAGCATATCATCAAGCGGGTGATTGCGGTGCCGGGAGATGTGATTGATATTCATGCAGAGACCGGCGACGTTTTAATCAACGGAGAGGTTATAAAGGAGCCGTATATCAAGGAAAAGCTGCGCAGCGCCGGAACGGCGAATGTGTATCCCCTGTTGGTGCCCGAAGACTATGTGTTTGTTATGGGAGATAACCGCAACAATTCACAGGATAGCCGCTCGCTGGGGCTTGTGGCCTATAGCGACATTGTGGGCCGTGCATCCCTGCGGCTGATGCCCTTTGACCGATTTGGAACGCTATATAAGGATATACAGGGCGAGTGATATATGATTTGGTCGGAGCTATATAGCTCCGGCCATTCATTGTCGTTTTACAGGAAGGCGGGGTGGAGCAACGATGAATATCCAATGGTTTCCGGGACATATGGCCAAAACCAGGCGCATGATTCAGGAGAATGTAAAAATGGTGGATCTGGTGGTAGAGCTGCTGGACGCACGGGTGCCGCTTTCTTCCATGAATCCGGAAATCGGCACACTCTGCGGCGCCAAGCCGCGCCTCTTGATTTTGAACAAGGCAGACCTTGCAGACGCCGGTGAAAACGATCGCTGGCTTGCTTATTTCAAAAAGCAGGGTCGTGCGGTTATGCTGTTTGACAGCGTACACCAAAAAAATGCAAAGCCTGTTACAGAAATGGTGCGCTCTATGCTAAAGGAGCAGCTTGCACGCCAGGAGGAGCGTGGCATGAAGAACCGGCCGCTCAGGCTGATGATTGTGGGCATTCCCAATGTCGGCAAGTCCTCTTTTATCAATCGGCTGGCAGGCCGTGCCGCTGCCATCAGCGGAGACAGACCGGGTGTAACCCGGGGCAAGCAATGGATTCATCTGTCCGGCGGTCTGGAGCTTTTGGATACCCCCGGCGTTCTCTGGCCGAAGTTTGAAGATGAAACCGTGGGACTTCATCTGGCCTTCACGGGTGCGGTAAAGGACGAGATCATAGATGTGGAGACGCTTGCCGCAAGGCTTTTAGAAAACCTGCTCCTGCTGGAGCCTGAGGGACTTTGTACCCGCTACAAGCTGAAGGACACAGAATTTGAAAACGGCTTTTTCATCCTTGAGGCAATTGCGAAAAAGAGAGGCTTTATCGTCTCCGGAGGCGAGCCGGATTATCTGCGGACAGCGCATATTGTGTTGGATGAATATAGAAGCGCCAAAATCGGCCGGATTACCCTAGAAACGCCGGAGGGAGTGGAAAGAAGTGACTCGTGATGCCTTTGACAAGCAGTTTTTAAACGACAAGGTGCGGTTGCTTTGCGGTGTGGATGAGGCGGGCAGAGGCCCGCTGGCCGGTGCGGTTTTTGCCGCTGCGGTGATTCTGCCGGCAGATTTTTACATGGAGGAAATCAACGACTCTAAGGCTCTCACCGAAAAAAAGCGAGAGGCCTTGTTCCCGGTGATTCAGGAAAAGGCGCTTGCCTTTTCCATTAGTCGGGTGGAGGAGACGGTGATTGATGAAATAAACATCTTAAACGCCACAATGCTGGCCATGCGTGAGGCCATCTGCGGGCTGAGCCTGACGCCGGATTTGATTTTGGTAGACGGCAACATCAGCCGCGGTCTGCCGGAGCCGAATCTTTGCATTAAAAAGGGAGATTCCCTGAGCCAGACGATTGCAGCTGCCTCTATTTTGGCAAAGGTGGCCCGAGACAGGTATTGCAAGGAGGAGCTGGCAGTTGCGTTTCCTGATTATCATTTTGAAAAGCACAAGGGCTATGGCAGCAAGGCGCATTGTGAGCTGATACGCAAGCTGGGTCCCTGCCAGGCTCATAGAAAAAGCTTTTTAACCAAAATTTTAAGCCGTGAGGGAGCATTGTGAGGGCCCGGGATATCGGCGAGCGCGGGGAGGCCGCAGCCTGCCGATATTTAAAGCAAAACGGGTATAAAATCCTGGCCCGGAATTATTCAAAAGCCTTTGGTAAAATAATCGGAGAAATTGACATCATTGCAAAAAAGGGTGAGTTCCTTTGCTTTGTCGAGGTAAAAACCAGACAAAGCACGGCATATGGCCTGCCCAGCGAGTTTGTGACACGTGCCAAGCAACAAAAAGTCATCCGCACTGCATATACATATATATTGGAGAAGCATTATGATGGTGCCGTCCGCTTTGATGTGGTGGAGGTATTTCATGACGGACAAAAGATACAGACGCTACGTCACATCCCCCATGCGTTTACGGAATAACCTTTTAGCGGAGGCCTATTGTGAACCTAAAAGAGTGTTTTTTGATTGATGCCCATTGTGATACCCTTTGCAAGCTGGAAACAAACGCTTGTAGCCTGAAAAAGAACGATTTGCATGTTTCTTTGGAGCACTTAGCCGCATATGGCGGTTATGTACAGCTGTTTGCCGCTTGGGTTGATGATGCTTGTGACAGACCGCTGCGGCGGGTGCTGACACTGATTGATACTCTATATCATCACCTGGAGCAAAATCGTGAGAGCATGCAGCTGATTCTTTCCGGAGAGAATTTGAAAAGTGCGCTGTTTTCCGGCAGGATTGGTGCTATGCTGACTGTGGAAAACGGAAATGTACTGGAGGGCTCTGTTTCCGTCCTGCGCATGCTGTACCGACTGGGTGTGCGGGCGATGACCCTGACCTGGAACGGCGAGAATGAGCTTTCTGACGGTGCCGCTTGCAAACGGGGTGCCGGCCTGACTGCCTTTGGCAGAGAGGTTGTGCGGGAGATGAACCGGCTGGGTATGTTAATTGACGTGTCGCACCTATCAGAGCGTGGCTTTTGGGAGACGCTGTCTCTTTCTAAGCATCCTGTGATGGCCTCGCATTCCAATGCAAAGGCCGTGACGGATCATCCGCGAAACCTGACCGATGAACAGATTCGTGCGCTGGCGCGCCGGGGCGGCTTTATCGGCCTGAATTTGTATCCGCCGTTTCTGCATAAAAGCGGTGCAGCGGACATCACGGACTGCCTGCGGCATATCGAGCACATGCTTTCTTTAGGCGCGGAGGATACTTTGGGATTGGGCTCTGATTTTGATGGCGTAAGCTCTCTGCCGCAGGGCATTCAGAATGCGCGGGACTATAGCCGATTATTTGAAGAGTTATATAAAAGAGGCTATTCTGATACCCTAATTAAAAAGCTGACTCATGAAAATTTTCTGCGGTTTGCACAAGGTATTTTACTATAAAGAATATTGTTTGAAACAGCGGAACTGTCCGCGATGAATGGAGTGGGATTATGTATTTATCAAAAAAGGCAAGTAGCATTCAGGCCTCAACAACGCTTGCGATTGATTCTAAGTTCAAGGCGATGCAGGCAGAGGGAATTGACGTGGTGGGCTTCGGCGCGGGAGAACCCGATTTTGACACCCCGGATTATATCAAGGAGGCAGCCATTAAGGCTATAGAGGACGGCAACACAAAATATACCCCTGCCGCCGGCACATTGGAGCTACGCAAAGCGGTTTGTGAGAAATTTCACCGTGAAAACGGCCTTCTGTATGAACCGTCTCAGATCGTGGTGAGCAATGGAGCCAAGCATTCCTTGGTTAATGCCTTTATGGCCATTTTAAACCCCGGAGATGAGGTTATCATTCCGGCGCCCTTCTGGGTCAGCTATCCCGAAATGGTAAAAATAGCTGATGGTGTGCCTGTGGTGATTCAAACGAAGGAATCGGATAACTTTAAAATAACAGCAGAGGAGCTGGAGGCAGCCATCACACCAAAAACCCGGGCTGTGGTGCTGAACAGCCCGTCTAACCCTACGGGCATGGTGTACACAAAAGAAGAGCTGTCTGCCCTTGCCAATGTAATTGTAACGCATGATTTATATGTGGTTTCCGATGAAATTTACGAGCACTTGATTTATGAGGGCAAGCACACAAGCATTGCCTCCTTTGGTGAAGAAATTAAGCAACGGACCATCATTATTAACGGCGTATCCAAGACCTACGCCATGACAGGCTGGCGCATCGGCTATGCCGCTGCATGCCCCGAGGTTGCCAAGGTGATGTCGAACCTTCAGTCTCACGCTACCTCAAACCCCAACTCCATTGCGCAGGTAGCCACAGTGGCGGCTCTCTCCGGAGGAGAAGAGGAAATCGCAAGGATGCGTAAGGCCTTTTCCGAGCGTCGTGATTACATGGTGGAGAGAATCAACTCCATTGATGGCGTATCCTGCAAAATGCCCAACGGCGCTTTTTACGTTCTCATGAACATCAGCGCCTTAAAGGGACGGACGCTGGGCGGTAAGCTGATTGCGACCTCAGACGATTTTGCGGAGGCCTTTTTAAGCGGCGCAAAGGTGGCTGTGGTTCCCTGCAGCGGCTTTGGAAACGATGATTTTGTCCGCTGGTCGTATGCGACCTCCATGGAGAACATCCGGGAGGGAATGGATAGATTGGAGCGTTTTTTGCAGAAATAAAAATCTGCCTTGGATACTACAAAAGATGAAAAAATATGGGAGAAGGCTCTGGCGTTTTGCTGGCATCAATATAGCGGCACGGCAAAAAGAATAACCTACGTTCGGCGCCTCCTTCCCAAAAGGGCTGTGTCTTGTTGCGCAGCTCTTTTTTTGTGGGTAGATACAAGCTGACTGCTTGCTGGAAACTGTACAAAATGGACATGTGACGCCAAAAAGAGGGACCGAAAATGCATTGACGCAGGAGAAAAATGTGTGGTAGAATGGGTCATCCGGAGGTGATGGTAGATGCATAATGAGGTGAAATATGGTTTTGTTAGTGCTATGTGGCCTATTTGTCTTTTATTTATCAATGGCACTATCCTGCAAGGCTTTATGCTGGAAAGCGGGATAACCGAGGAACGGGTGCAGACTTTTGTCTCTGTTATGCAGATTATACAGTGTGCCGCAACGGTTTTGCTTTCACGCAAACTGGAACGAGTTAACCATCTCATTAAGACTTCGGCCTTCAACTATTTTTTACACCTTCCTATGCTGATGGCGCTGGGCACCTTTTGCCTGCTTCCGGAGCTGGATGCGGCCTATAAGCTTATGATTCTGTTTATATTTGGTGCCGTCTCTAATGTGGCTATAGGTATATCTAACACTCTTACATACAAGATGCCGTACCACATTATAGACATGAGATATTATGGCCGTCTGGTGTCTAACGCCGGGATTATGGCAGGGATAAGCGGTATTTTATTCTCAAGTCTGTTTTCAGCCGGAATCAATCGTGGAGAATACTTTTCGGTGATGCTCTTCTTTATTGCTCTAGTTGTTATGATGACGATTTCCTGCAGTCTGACCGAATTTTCCTATCAAGAGACGGGGAAGAGTGCAACAGGTGCAAGGCGTGTGGACTTAAAGACATCCCTTCTGCGTTATAAGCCTTTTATACACATGATGCTTCCCAATGTGTTACGAGGCTTTTGCATGGGAATTGTCAACCTGACGGTTACCATAGGATACTATTTTGAAATCTTAGACAGCGTTACGGTCGGTTATGTGGTGGCAATTACCAATGTTGCTGCGATGGCGGGCTATCTTGTATATGGCCGCCTGTCTATGCGTCAGGCAGATGGCAAGCTGATTCTGGCATGTAGCGTGGTTGCATGTATTGGCCTATCCTTCATGCTGGTGAATAAAAACGTATGGATTTTTTTAATTTGTTATGGCTTTATTTACTCTGCTTTTAATCTAGTTAATGTTGCTGTGCCGGCGGCCATCACACGCATGGTGGAGTATGGTATTTTGGGGCGTTTTACGGCCGGGCGTATGATGCTGCATGTTGCAGGAGGCGCGCTTTCTGGATTGGTGTGTGTGCCGATGCTACGTATGCTTGGCGGCGTTTTAACCATGATTATTATAGGCGTGCTCCAGTTGATAGCGGGTGCGGGATATTATATATGTGTAAAAAGGTACAGATTAACAGAATAAAAAGAGGGTAGAGCAAATGGTCCAATTCGCGTCATTTTCTGTCCACTCCCACAATGGGCTGCCACAAAATGTGGCAGCCCATTGTGCATTGTAGGGAAATATTCTGCTGTTATTTGCGTAACGATTGAAAAAAATCAGTCAGAAGTGTACTACACGCACCTTCCATAATGCCCCCATAAACCTCTACAGGGCTTCTTGAGAGCAAATCCGTTTTGCCGCCGCAAGCGCCTGCTACCGGGTCATAAGCCCCGAAATAGACGCGATCCGGCCGGGCTAATAAAATGGCGCCGGCGCACATGGGGCATGGCTCCAGAGTGACGTATAAGGAGCAGCCGGTAAGACGCCTCGTGCCTATGGTAGTGAGAGCCCTTTGGAGCACCAAAAGCTCTGCGTGAGCCAAAGGGTCATTTTGCTTTTCTGTCAGGTTGTGGGCCCGGAGAAGGATGCGTTGCTCCTTAACCAAAACGGCGCCAACGGGCACCTCGCCTAAAGCAGCCGCTTTTTTAGCCTCTATGAGTGCTTCTTGCATATATGGATTCATGAGAGCCTCCCGGCATTTGCCTCATACATTAAAATAGCGGCGGCAGCGGCTACATTTAGAGATTCCGCGCTGCCGGCCATGGGGATTTTCACGACCACATCGGCTACATCGAGCACCGGCTTTGATACGCCTGCTGCCTCATTTCCGACAACCAAAATGCAGTTTTCCTGCAGCGTAAGGGCTGAAAGAGAAATGCTATTATCCGTTAGAGCAGAGACGACCAGCTGAAAGCCCTGCTTTTGGAGAACTGCCAGCGTATCGGTGTTAAGACCGGTATACAGACGGATGTGGAACAGTGAGCCCATGGTAGAGCGCACCAGCTTTGGCGTAAACGGGTCAACAGATAAATCCGAGAGCATCACACCGTCAAAGCCCAGCGCGTCTGCCGAGCGGATGATAGAGCCGAGATTGCCCGGGTCGCGCACCCGGTCGCAAAGGACGTAACGTCCGCTACTGGGGAGGGGTGGTGCATCGGGCAGGGCGCAGGTACACAAAATGCCCTGCGGCGTTTTTGTGTCTGCGATTTTAGCAAAGATATGGGGCGGGACCTTATACATGGGCAGGCTATCGGACAAGGCAGATAAGGCGGGGGGCAGTGTATAATCGGCAGATGCAATGACGGCGGTCAGCCTGTAGGGCGAATCCAGTGCCCAGAGCACCGAAAGCTCACCCTCGACCAAAAATTCCCCCAGACGCTCCCGATATTTTTTTTCCTTTAAGCTGGCTGCCTGCTTGACCACCTTATGGTCAGCCCGTGTAATTTCATGGAGCATAATATCCCTCCCGTTTTATGCAAGGTTTTGTTTTATTTTACCACAAGAGAGAAAAAATTTCAACGGAATCAGCTATTTTAGTTGATTTCGTTTTTTTAATATGGTATAACTATAGATGAATATATCGTAAGGAGCCGAGTATGAAAAAGAATATTTGGGAAAACGTATATTATAGATTAAAAGATCCGGTTGAAATTAAGCTGGCGGTGCTCTATGTGATTTTCTACGCGGACATTCCGGTCAGCGATGTGGAGCTCAAGCACTGCATGCTGGAGGGAACAAGCGTGGATTTTCTGCTGCTATGTGATGTGATTGAGCAGCTTTTAGAGGAAAACCACATCAAAACGGTTTGGCGCGATGAGGCAGATAAATATGTGCTGACGCCTTCGGGAGAGGACATGATTTCCATGTTTGAAAACAAGCTGCTTGTCAGTGTAAAAAGTAGCCTGAAGGCCTCGGTGGATGCGTATTATAAAAACGAGTCCACCAGGAAGTCCATCCGCTGTGATTTGGTGCCCCTGGCAGAGAACAGCTTTCAGGTGAACCTGGAGCTTAAGGAGGGTAAGCATTCTCTGTTTACGCTGGCGCTATTTGCCGGCAGCAAGGAGAGAGCGCTTGTTATGTGCCGACGTTTTCGGGAAAATCCCTATGGCTTTTATGAGTCCATTTCGGACTTTTTGGTGCGTGAAGCAGACAAGGAGGCGTAATTTGGCATGCTGGATTTAATGATTGTAGGCGGCGGTCCGGCGGGAATGAATGCGGCGCTATATGCAGCAAGAGCCGGTCTAAGCTGTGTTTTGTTTGAAAAAATGTTTGCAGGCGGCCAGATGGCAACCACCTCACTGCTTGAAAACTACATTGGTTTCCCCGGGGGCGTGGATGCGGTGACGCTGGCCATGAGCATGAGCCAGCAGGCGACAGATGCCGGCGCGGAGATTCGATATGAGGAAATTTATGCTCTTTCGCTTGCAGGTGCGGTGAAGCAGGCCACAACTGCAAAGGAGACGGTAGAGGCGCGCAGCGTCATCTTATGTATGGGTGCCAGCCCGCGTCTTTTAGGTGTACCCGGTGAGGAGCGTCTGCGCGGGCACGGCGTATCGTACTGTGCCACCTGTGATGGTGCGTTGTATAAGGGGAAAACCGTGGCTGTGGTAGGCGGCGGCGATACGGCGCTGGAGGATGCCATATTTTTATCCAGGTTTGCAAAGCAGGTATATCTGATTCACAGACGTGACAGCTTCCGTGCTGTGCGAGCCCAGCAGGAAAAAGTGAAAAAGCTTTCCAATGTCAGCATGATGCTTGACAGTGTGGTGACGGAGATTATGGGTGAGCATGAGGTCAGCGGGTTGCGTGTGAGGCAGGTGAAAACAGAGGTAGAGACAAGCATCTCTGTGGATGGTCTTTTTATTGCGGTGGGCACAAATCCCAATACGGCGCTCATCGGGGAGCAACTGCCGCTTGAGGCGGGCTATGTGGTGACGGACGAGGAAATGAAAACGGCCATTCCCGGCGTTTTTGCGGCCGGTGATTTGCGGAAAAAGCCACTCCGTCAGGTGATTACGGCAGCGGCAGACGGTGCGGTTGCTGCGGTTTCTGCGCTAAGATATATAGAGGAATAAGAGCGCAGGGGTGTCTCTTTGACAAAGAAGGATGTATAAAAATTCCGTGGGGGCGGATGCTCACATACGCCCGAGGGCGTCTAAAGAGGGGCTGTAGCTTTTGCTACAGCCCCTTTTTCAGTTATCGGTTATTCGGATGATTTGTGCTCCCAAGGTGCGCAGCTTTTCGTCCAGCCGGTCATATCCTCGTTCAATGTGGTAAATATCCGAAATCTCCGTATCCCCCCGGGCGGCGAGGCCGGCAATGACGAGTGCAGCTCCGGCTCGTAAATCCGTGGCCTTAACCTTTGCGCCGGAAAGAGATGACTTGCCCTCTATCACGGCACTTCTCCCGGCTACCTTAATGGAGGCGCCCATGCGATTTAACTCCGGCGCATGCATAAAGCGATTTTCAAAAATGGTCTCGGTGACGATGCCCGTTCCCTGTGAAATGGTTAAAAGGGCGGTCATTTGGGCCTGCATGTCGGTTGGAAAGCCGGGGAAGGGCAAGGTTTTAATATCCACCGAGCGAGGGTCGCCGTTGCCTTTTATGGTAATCGCTTCTTCATCAACTGTCAGCGAAAGATCCATCTCTGTCAGCTTGGCGGTGAGCGGCTTCAGGTAATCCGGCAGAATGTTTTTCACAGTCACGCATCCTCCGGTGGCCGCCGCTGCAGCCAAAAAGGTGCCGGCCTCAATTCTGTCAGAAATTATGGTATATTGGGTGGGTACAAGACAATTCACGCCTTTGATTTTAATGGTATCTGTTCCGGCGCCGGTAATTTTTGCACCCATGCTGCACAAAAAATTAGCAAGATCGACAATCTCCGGCTCCACAGCCGCATTTTCTATAAAGCTTTCTCCCTCGGCCAGAACGGCCGCACACATGATGTTTTCTGTGGCGCCGACACTGGGAAAATCCAGATAGATTTTTGCACCATAGAGGCGATCGGCGCGGGCAATGACAGAGCCCTGCGTATTCCGGATGTCTGCCCCCAAGGCGGCGAGGCCTTTTACATGCAGGTCAATGGGGCGTGTGCCGATGGGACAGCCGCCGGGCAGAGCAATGCTTGCGTTGCCGGTTTTTGCTAAAAGTGGCCCCATTACTAAAAAGGAGCCGCGGAGCCGGCCGGCCAGCTGATAGGGAACAGCGTTGCGGGAGAGGTGCGTGGGGTCAACCATAACAGAGCTTCCGTCCGGCTTTGTGACACTGCAGCCGAGCTCGGATAAAATCTCGCACATAACCATGATATCTGTCAGTTGCGGTATGTTACGGAGTGTGCAGCAGCCGTCAGCAAGGAGCGTGGCCGCCAGAATGGGCAGCGCGGCATTTTTGGATCCGGAGATGGTGACGGTGCCCTCCAGCGGTTTTTGTCCCCGGATAACAAATTTTTTCACGCTCATCGACTTCCTTTCGCATTTTCGTTTCTCTCATTGTTCAGTATTGCCGCTTTTTTTGTTTACATGCAATACAAAAAATGATAAGAATGGATTGTTTTTTATAATGAAAAAGAGTATAATAATACTAGAAACAAAAAATCTTTTTATGGAAAGGAGAAAACGGACATGGAAAAATTTTTATCTGATTTAAAGCAAACGGTGAACAGCGCTGTAAAAAAATCCGGTGAGCTGGTAGAGGTTACCAAGCTGAAAATGGCTGCCGGAGATACGAAGCGCGAGCTTCAGACACAGTTTATAAAGCTTGGCGAATTGGTTTATTTAACTGCGAAAAGTGACGAACCTCAGGAGAGCGGTGCAGAGGAAATTATCGCCAAAATTGATGAACTAAAGGAAACGCTGCGTCAGCAGGAGACTCACATTGCAGATTTGACCTCGAAGAAGGTTTGTCCCGGTTGCGGGAAAATGAGCGAGGACACTGCCAGCTTTTGTGCAGCCTGCGGGGAGAAATTTGTCTAAGGGGCGCAGCAAAATGCTATAGCCCCCAGACCGTGATGGAAAAAGACACTCAGGCTTTTACCAAATGCAGCAGCATGCCTATATTGTCCTCATACATTGCATTAAATTGTGACAGGGGCAGGGGATTTTCTCCAAGACCTGCCTCAATGGTGAAGGCAGGAATGCGAAACTCACTAATGACCCAGTCTTTATAGCCGGAGAAGCTTGCCATGCCGTCAGTCTCTTTAACCGTATAACCGCTGATGTCCGCAAGCTCATGAGCTATTTTTTCGGCTTGTTCTGTGGCCTTTTTGTCAAAATCGTAAAAAATCTCCTTGCCCTGTGTGTGATACGCCGCAACCAGATGCGGACGGAAGGAACGGGTAAAATCGGCAACGGCCTTTGATTCCGGCTCGCTTTCGGGCGACGGACCGCTGTAGCGAGTCGGGGCCGGGCCGTAAATGCCCAGCTGATGCTGCATGAAAACGCCTTTTTGAAAACCGGCATCATAGTTGTGGTTTAAATCCACGCCGTTTATGTTTGCCTGCCATTTTCTAAAATCTGTTTTGTCACTGTTCCAGGCAGTCAAACGGGTTTTTAAGAGGGGCGGAAAACTCTCGTTTAAACCGCAGATTTGCAGGTTTACACCATCCGGATTGACCATAGGGCAGATCACCAGCGTGATGTCATCATACAGGCGGTCAAAGGACACAGAGCCAATGCAGGTATGATTGTTGTATTGAAAGGCAAAGGTCTCCAGCATGCGCAAAAGCAAAAGGCTGGTGATCCATTCCATGCCATGGTGCGCGCCGTTTACAAAAACGCGCTTTTCGCCCCTGCCCCATCGGACGCAGAAAAGCTCTTTTTTTAACACAGACTTTCCGATGGAAAATACCTCTAAAAAAGGGTATTCACCGGTCAGGGCAGCGAGCTGCCGTTGCAGGACTTCATAGGTACAGGCCTCTGTTCCGTTAACGATATACAAAAAACACCACTCCTATACTGGGATATTACCAGTATATAGAAGCGGTGTTTTTTTTAGAATTTGTACCACTCTTTTTTTAGGCTTCTTTTTCAAAAGCGTCCTTACCCAGGCCGCACAGGGGACAGGTCCAGTCCTCCGGCAGGTCATCAAAAGAGGTTCCGGGCGCAATGCCGTTATCCGGATCACCAACCTCTGGGTCGTAGGTATACCCACAGGCGCTGCAAATATATTTGTCCATATGAATAACTCCTTTCTATGTAAGCGGTTATGTATATAGTATAACAGCAATTCCCGAAAAATACAAGTCTATTTCGTAACTTTAGTTTTTTCCTGCTTGTATATTTTTTTCCAGAATCGGGAAAGCTATGAAAAAACATGCACCATATATGAAAGGAAACAGTTATGAAAAAAAACGGAAAAAAAGCGGGAAATCGAAAAAAAGATAAACAGAACGCATATGCAAAGGTCACCTACATAGGCGTAGGCCTGACCGCCTTGGTGGGGCTGACGGCTCTTGTTTTACTGATGCGCCTTTCTGATCCGGCCCGGTATTTAAGCAACGTGACTCCCATGCCGTTGCCGACTGCGGCGCCGGTCTTTGCCCAGACACCGGCGCCAACGAGCCGCGAAACAGCCACACCTTTGCCGACTCCCTCGACGTCTGCACCACCGGCCGAGATGGTGGAGGAGGTATTTGGTGAGCAGGTCGACTTTTGTATCACCCTGCCCTGCGAAGGGGAGCACACGGCGGCTTTTTCCATGGAGCAGCTGACATACTCTAAAACCATGGGAGACTGGCGGGTGCATAGCGGCATTGATATTCGGGCAGCTGCCGGCACAGAGGTAAAAGCGGCGTCTGTCGGTCTGGTGGCAGAGATGTATCAGGATGCCATGCTGGGCCACACCATTGTGCTAAATCATGAGGGTGGATATCAGACCATCTATCAAAACCTGGCCTCTACCGAAATGGTCAAGATCGGGGACTCGGTAGAGGCCGGGCAATGCATCGGTGCTGTGGGAGACAGCGCACCGGCTGAAATGCTGGAAGAGCCGCATCTGCATTTTGCTGTCAGGCTGGGAGAACGCTTTGTCAATCCCCTGGATTTTGTAAAATAAAAATTCTGCCGCGGTCTGCTTGCGGCATCTGTGTGTGGGTATATAAGAAGGTGGCCCTGCCGACGATAGAAACTGTCGGCAGGGCTTTTTACATAATACCACAAATTACCAATTTAAAATTATGATTGTCATTTGTGGTGCAATAAGCGTAACCTATTTAGCTTTTATTCGGTATGCCATTATTATGCCATAATTTCTTTAAAAAAGGGTGGAAAAAGTGATTGATTTATGATAAAATACTATAAAATAGGTATTGGTATGATTGAAAAGCTTGACTGCTACATAAAGGAGATAGAAGGTACACATGGCTACTGCAAAGAAAAAACCGGCGACAAAGGCTGCCGCCAAGAAGAAAAAAACGACAGAATCCCCGATGCAAAATGAATTTTTGTCCCTGTTTATCATTGTGGCAGGACTTTTGCTGGGTGTCTTTCTTTATGCCCCCAGCGGTATTTTGGGCGAATGGATTAAGTCTCTGTTTTTAGGTCTTATGGGCTTGCCGGCCTACCTGCTTCCTTTTCTGGTGCTGGTTTTTGGCATTCACCGCATCATCAGGCGCGGTTTTACGGAGCATAGGGTAAAATATCTGCAGGTGCTGTTCCTTCTTTTTGCTCTAAGCAGCCTGTTTCACCTTTTTTCCGGCGTGGGTGCAATGAATCCTCTCTGGTTGTCCAGTCTTTCGGCCTATTGGAGTTTTGGCGCAGGCGGCTATGGCGGCGGAATTATCGGCGGCATACTCTGCGATGTTTTTGCCAATACGGTAGGCGGTATTGCAGCCGGTATTATTTTGTTTACCCTGTTTTTGGTTTTGATTATGATTCTCACAAAATGGTCTCCCCTAAAGGCACTTTTGCGCTTTGTGGTCAAGTGCTTTATGGACGTGAAAACCGTACAGAGGGAGGTTAGAGAGCAGCTGACTGTTGAGGACATTCCCCAGCCGAGACAGCAGAAGAAACGCCGGATTGCTAACTTTTCCGATGAGGAGGTTGTGCGGGGAACACAGGACAGCCTGCCTCAGATTGTGCAAAAGCCTTATGATGATGAAAGCTATGTGCCGGAGGCAATCCGGAACATTTCAGTAGATGGCGGGGAGGAACCGGCCTATGACTTTGCAGGTTTAGATGAGATTCTGGACAAAGTGATTCCGGAAAAGCCACAAAGCACCGGCCCGGCAGAGGAAGAAACCGCAGCGTCTGAGCTCTATGAGGAGAGCGAAGCAGAAGTGGCTCCGGCAGAGGAAATGCAGCCGGCAGAACCCCTTTCAGAGGAGGAGAACGCACAGCTGGCACAGGAGCTGGAGGAGGCTTTTGAAAAGCTTCCTTATACATATCCCACCGTGAATTTACTTAATGCGCCCGACGATTCCATGGACACGGCCGATTCCCGCCTGGAGCTTAAGGAAACGGCCACTAAGCTGATTAACACGTTAAAAAGCTTTAACGTGGAGGCACGGCTTTTAAACGTGAGTAAGGGTCCCACGGTCACCCGGTATGAATTAAAGCCCGGTGAGGGAGTCAAGGTCAGCAAGTTTGTGGGTCTTGCCGATGACATTGCCTTGCGACTTGCAGCTACAGGTGTTCGTATTGAGGCGCCGATTCCCAATAAGGAGGCCATCGGTATTGAAATTCCCAATAAAACCGTGGCAACCGTCTCCATTAGGGAGGTGCTGGATTCTGATGAATTTAGCGAATTTCCCTCTAAGCTGGCCTTTGCTCTGGGTAAGGACATTGCCGGTAAAAACGTGGTGGTGGATCTGAGCAAAATGCCGCACGTATTGATTGCCGGTGCAACAGGCTCCGGTAAGAGTGTTTGTATCAATACGCTGATTACCAGTATTATTTATAAGGCTGATCCTAATGAGGTCAAGCTGCTTATGGTTGACCCGAAGGTGGTGGAGCTGGGGATTTATAACGGCATTCCCCATTTAATGATTCCTGTTGTGACAGATCCGCGTCGGGCTTCTGGCGCGCTGTACTGGGCCGTACAGGAGATGACAAGGCGATATGCCCTGTTTGCCGAGAACAACGTTCGCGATTTAAAGGGCTATAACCGAATGATTACGGAAAACGGCGGCGAGAATACATTGCCGCACATTGTGATTATTATAGATGAGCTTGCTGACCTGATGATGGTCGCACCGGGCGAGGTGGAGGACTCCATCTGCCGTCTGGCGCAGATGGCGCGTGCTGCCGGCATGCATCTGGTCATTGCCACGCAGCGTCCCTCTGTAGATGTCATCACCGGCCTGATTAAGGCCAATATCCCCTCCCGCATTGCCTTTGCAGTTTCCTCACAGGTAGACAGCCGCACCATTTTGGATGCAGGCGGTGCTGAAAAGCTTTTGGGTCGCGGTGATATGCTGTTTTCACCTGTTGGCTCGCCTAAGCCTATCCGTTTGCAGGGTGCCTTTATCTCCGATCAGGAGGTGGAGCGTGTGGTGGAATTTATTAAAAACGGCTCCGTGACACGTTACGATGAGGATGTGATTGAATCCATTGAGAATGGCAAAACCGTGAATATTTCCGGCAACGATGAGGACCCCGGAGACAATGATGAGCTATTGCCGCGTGCCATTGAAATTGCGGTGGATACCGGCAAGATTTCTGCTTCATATTTGCAGAGAAGGCTTAAGATAGGCTTCTCCAGAGCGGCTCGAATTGTGGACCAGATGGAGGAGAGAGGCTGGGTCGGCCCGCAGGACGGCAGCAAGCCCAGAGAGGTGCTACTC
>SVKE01000066.1 GCA_015068615.1 Oscillospiraceae bacterium
CTTTTTGCGGCCCAAGCCTTCCTTTTCCAGATGGTCACGAATGGTCTTGATTGCTTCCTTTACCTCCAGCCCATCTAAAAAGCCAGAATTTACCATAGTGCCGCTTTCGGTGTCTGTGTAGGCGGCCTTTTGCACATCTTCGCCGCCGGCGACAACCTCAATAATCGGCAGATTAAACTTCTTTGCAAATTCCCAGTCACGGTCATCATGAGCGGGCACGGCCATAATGGCGCCGGTGCCGTAGCTCATGAGTACATAGTCGGAAATAAAGATGGGAATTTCCTTTCCGTTCACCGGATTTACGGCAGAGAGCCCTTCAAGGCGCACGCCCGTCTTTTCCTTGGCCAGCTCTGTGCGCTCAAACTCGGATTTCTTTGCCGCATTTTCGCGGTATGCGGCAGCTTCTTCATAATTTTTGATTCTGTCCTTATATGTGTCCAGATACGGATGCTCCGGCGACAGCACCATGTAGGTGGCGCCAAAGAGCGTGTCCGGACGGGTGGTGTATACCGTCAGCTTATCCGCAGTACCTGCCAGAGAGAATTCCACCTCGGCACCCTCAGAGCGACCAATCCAATTCTTTTGCTGAATTTTGACCTTCTCTATGTAGTCAAGCTCATCTAAATCGTCAATAAGCCTCTGTGCATATTCGGTGATGCGGAGCATCCACTGGCTCTTGTTCCGACGGACGACCTCACTGCCGCAGCGTTCGCAAACGCCGTTTACCACCTCTTCGTTGGCAAGTCCCACCTTACAGGAGGTACAGAAGTTAATCGGCATTTCCTGCTTGTAGGCAAGTCCCTTTTCAAAGAGCTTGAGGAAAATCCATTGTGTCCATTTATAATAATTCGGGTCGGTTGTGTTAATTTCCTTTGTCCAGTCAAAGGAAAAGCCTATGCTTTGAAGCTGGCGCTTAAAATTTGCCACGTTATCTGCCGTAACCTTTTTGGGGTGTATCTTATTGGCAATGGCAAAATTTTCGGTGGGCAGGCCAAACGCATCCCAACCGATGGGATATAGCACATTATACCCCTCAAGCCGGCGCTTACGGGCCACAATATCTAAGGCTGTGTAGCTTCTGGGGTGTCCTACATGCAGGCCGTGACCGGAGGGATAAGGAAACTCAACCAAGGCGTAAAACTTCGGCTTTGTTTTATCATCCTGCGCACGGAAGGTGTTTTCCCCGTACCAGACTGCCTGCCACTTTTTTTCAATGTCACGAAACTGATAATCCACTTTTCAGTCCTCCTCCAATATCTCTTCCATGGGGATTTCAACGGCATCAGCCCAAAGCTTTTCCAAGCCGTAAAATTCCCGGGTTTCTTGATAAAATATATGCACAATTACATCGGAATAATCAAGCAGAATCCAGCTAAAGCCCTGCTTTCCCTCTCTTTTTAAGACCCGCTCGCCGGCCGCCTCTAAAGCCTCCTCCAGCCCGTCTGCCAGCGCCTTGACCTGCGTGGTGGAGGGAGCAGAGCAAATGATGAAATAATCGGCTAAAATCGTCAGCTCCGACACCTTTAAAACAGAAAGCTCGTGCGCTTTTTTGCTGTCTAAAAACCTGGCGGCAAACTTCATTTTTTCTGTTGCTGTCATTTTGTGATCCTCTCCTTGCAAAGCTTTAAGAAATATTGCTGGGTGGCCAACGTCTGGCTATGTAACGTCTTGTGCTTGCGCTCCACATGCGAAATGGAAAGCTCACAGGCACAGAGCATGGCGCAGTCTAGGTTGCTCCTGCAGAGGACGCGCAGCTCCTCCAGCTCCGGAAAAGGCTTTCTGTTTGGCTCAATCACATCTGCCAGATACAGAATTTTTTCCAAATTTGTCATATGTTCGCGTCCCAGCGTGTGATATTTCACGGCACTGATGATGTCCGGATCGGTAATGCCGAATTCTGTTTCCAGCATTTTTGCACCCAGATCTGCATGAATTAAAGAGCGTTGCTCCCGCTTAATGGCATCTAAAGGCACGTCCAGCTCCTCGCAGAGGTCTATCATAATTGCTTTATCAATATCCTTCGCGCAATCGTGCAGCAAACCGGCAATTCTGGCTTTTTCCTCATCCTCGCCAAAACGACAGGCCATTTCGGCCGCCGTCTCCATCACGCCCAGAGAATGCTGATACCGCTTGGGCGAAAGCATTTGCTCCAGCTTTTTCTGCATGTCTTCGATAGTCATAAAATCCTCCGTGGCTTTATCTTTTGTTTTATCTGTAAAAATCGTGATTTTGTATATACGAAAGCACTGCCGGCAACACAAGGTGAGATACGTCCTTGCCCTCGGCCACCATGCGCCTGATTTGTGTTGAGGAAATATCCATCAGTATATCCTTTAAAAAATATACGCGTGGTGGCTTTTCCGTACCCTCGTAGCGGGATAATAGCTCCTCTTCGTCCGTGTCCGGACGGGCAACAACCACAAACGCGCAGAGAGACATAAGCTCCCTGTAATGCCACCATGTAGGTAAATCGTAAAAGGAATCGGCGCCAATGATAAAATATAGCTCATCCTCAGGATATTGTTCCTTAAAGTGCTTTACCATATCCACGCTATAGCTTTTTTTGTCACGGTTAAGCTCCCACACAGACAGCTCATGCTCCGTCCCGCTGAGCGCCAGCTCCACCATGGCCAACCGATGCTTTTTTTCTGTCACCTTCTTGCCTGCCTTGTGGGGCGGATCGCCAGAGGGGATAAAAATGATTCTGTCGAGCTGCAAACGGTTTTTGGCCAGCTGAGCCAGTTTTAAATGCCCGTTATGAATTGGGTCGAAGGTACCGCCGAACAAACCTGTTTTCACACCATCATTCCTTTAAATGACAATCTTTTTATTTTCTTTCGATTCGCGATAGAGCACAAACTTTGAACCGATGGCCTGTACGGGCTCGGCATGCAGCTCTTTTGCAATGTGTGAGCAGGTCGCGCGCGCATCCAGCAAAGCCGTTTCTAAAATGCTGATTTTCACTAGCTCCCGCGCCTCCAGCGCATCATCTATCTGTCGTAGCAAATTTTCACAGATGCCGCCCTTGCCGATTTGCAAAATAGCCGGCAGGGGATTGGCCATCCCGCGTAGCTGAGCTCTCTGCTTGCTTGTTATCATAATGCGTATATCTCCTGTCTTAAAGTACCTTATCGAGCATGGCAGCAAAGTGTGCCTTGGGATAGGCCCCGGAGACCTGCTCGATGAGCTCGCCGTTTTTTAATACAATAATTGTAGGAATCGTCATGATGCCGTAGCGGGCGGCAAGCTCTCCTTCATCATCCACATTCACCTTACCGACCTTGACTCTTCCGGCATAATCCTCTGCCAGCTGATCAATTACAGGTGCCACCATTTTACACGGACCGCACCAGGACGCCCAAAAATCTACCAGAACAGGTCCTTCTGCCTGCAAAACCTCTGCTTCAAAATTTGCCTTTGTTAATGTAACAACTGCTTCGCTTGCCATATGTCTCATCCTTTCCTTCGGGCAGTCTTGCCCGGATTTTGTCATACGTCTCTTAGTATGAGCCTTTTACAAAATAATATGAGTCCGGCAGGGAATCTGCAAAAATACAGCAGAATTCTGCCGATGATACCCCTCGTTATATAATATCACAAAACCCCGCCGTTGTAAATAATAAATGTTAGAAAATGGTGAAAAGTTGCCTCCGGATTGACAAACGCGCCGGCTTCTTATATACCGTTTCTCATACGAAGGATAAAATGCTAGGCCGGGAGGAAGCTGCAAGCTGATGGTTAAGGCGCTACAGACAAAAATAAGGCCGTGCAAAGCACAGCCTTATTTTTGTACGATTTCCTTTATACCAAAGGTGGGAAAATGAAAAAGATTAGTTGTTGTGTTTGTTGTGGTATGATTCTATTATAGCGCGATTCGACAAATTTTGCAATGCGCGCATTTAATAAATTTGACAAACCATTCTAAAAAGTTTTGTATAGTTTGCATAAAAAGCCGTTTTTTCTCCCTGTCCCACCTCCTCGGGTGTCTCCCATAACTCTTAATTTTTGTGGAACGGAAGAAAATGTTGAGATTACACACAAAAATTAAATTCAAGTAATACGAAAATCAGCTGAGTTCGTTGTTGTGCTGAAAATATTTTATGTCGGCTTTTTATATAACCGATGTCTATTCTTTTATAATAAAGGCGAAAAGTTTTATAAAACTATCAAACTCTTTTATAAAACGCATCCATCAATTCAAAATTGCATTTTTTATTGAAATCACGCCCTTTTTACGCTATAATATATGAAGAACAGCGTAAAGGGGGGCGTTTGCTATAAGTATAAAGAAAAAAGCGTTGGAATTGCGGGCTAAACAGCAAAGACAAGCTGAACTTGATGAAATTGCTGAGAGGTTGACACCCGAAGAGATGGAAAGACTGATTTCGGTCTATGAGGAAAAGACGGGCAGAAAGGCGCTAAATCCAGCACCACAGCCTGACAAGTTTGTGCAGTTCTTGAAACGGCAGGATTTTCACATACTCTGCCCGTTCTGTAAAGGTAGAGATTATTATGCACATGGCAATTCCGATGATAGGAACATTAGATTTTACTGTAACAACTGCAAAAAAGCCTTTTCGCCGTTCACAAGAACATTAGTTCAAGGGTCAGGGCTGTCTTGGGAGGTATGGGTTGAATTAGTGTCCTGCACATTGAATAACACCCCACTTATAGCAACCAAGCATCTGCTTGAAGCTGATTATGGTGTATCTATGACACAAGAGA
>SVKE01000009.1 GCA_015068615.1 Oscillospiraceae bacterium
CTTCATTCGGCGGCTTCCCGCTCGACTTGCATGTGTTAGGCACGCCGCCAGCGTTCGTCCTGAGCCAGGATCAAACTCTCTATTAAGTTTGTATCTTAAAATCTCTTGCGAGACCTTAAAATCCTAGCCAGTCACTTACTGACTTGTTTGTTCGGATTTATATCCAAAATTACTCAAATGAATATTATAAGAGCCTGCTCTGTTCAATTTTCAAGGTTCGGTTGCGCTTTTTGAAGCATCCCGCCTCATAAGCGACTTGTTAATTATACGACCATTCGACCCTTTTTGCAAATGACAAAACCATTAAATATTGCAGTTATTTTAATTTATCACTTTTTTTCTTTAATTTCCTTTGTTTCTTGTTAAATAACTAAGTTTTTTAAACTTTTTAAAAAACTATGATTTGACAAATTTTAAAAACAAGGTTAAAATATATAAGGAAAAAACATAAGTCATTTCCGGCAGAAAGGCGGATTGCTTTGACAGAACGTTTTATACGGACACAGATGCTGCTGAAGGAGGAGGGGCTGAAACGTCTTGCTCGCTCCCGTGTGCTGTTGTTTGGCGTGGGCGGCGTGGGCGGATATGCTGCCGAAGCTCTGGCTCGAAGCGGCGTTGGTGCCATTACCCTCGTTGATAACGACAGGATTGCCCCTTCCAATATCAATCGCCAAATCATCGCCACGGATGAGACACTGGGGAAATTAAAAACAGAAGTGATGCAGGAGCGCATCCGTACAATTAACCCGGATTGCCGTGTGACCTGCCACAAGGTGTTTTATCTGCCCGGCACGGAAGGGATTATAACAAAGGACTACGATTATATTTTAGATGCTGTAGATACCGTCAGCGCTAAAATTGATATTATAATGAAGGCGCAGGCGCTCGACGTTCCCATCATTAGTTGTATGGGAACAGGCAACAAGCTTCGACCCGAGTTGCTACAGCTGGAGGATTTATTTAACACCTCCGTTTGCCCCCTTTGCCGTGTGATGCGCCACGAGCTGAAAAAGCGTGGAGTGACAAGGCTTTCGGTTGTGTTTTCCCCGGAGGAGCCCCTAAAGCCTGAACAGGCCTTAAACGGTGCCGACCCGCGGACACCGGGCAGTGTTTCCTTTGTGCCGCCTGTAGCGGGCCTTTTGATGGCCTCCCGGGTGATCAGAGATTTAGCAGCAATAGAATAACACCCTAAACCTACTAAAACAGTAAAGGATGGGATGAATACATGAATCAGGAAAACTACATCGAGCAAAATATTGTACAAGCGCTGGAAACCAACTACATGCCTTATGCTATGAGTGTCATTATTTCCCGTGCCATTCCGGAAATTGACGGCTTTAAGCCCGCACACCGCAAGCTCTTATACACGATGTATAAAATGAATCTCCTGTCGGGTCCCCGTACCAAGTCCTCAAACGTGGTGGGACAGACCATGAAGCTGAATCCCCACGGCGACATGGCGATTTATGAAACCATGGTTCGTCTGACAAAGGGCAACGGCGCACTGCTCCACCCCTTTGTGGATTCAAAGGGTAACTTCGGTAAACAGCAGTCACGCGATATGGCTTTTGCGGCACCCCGTTACACGGAGGTGCGACTGGAGCCGATTTGTGCCGATATTTTTGGTGACATTGATAAAAATACTGTCGATTTTGTGGATAACTACGATGGAGAGCTAAAAGAGCCAACCCTGCTGCCCACTGCCTTTCCGAATATTTTGGTAAACCCCAATCAGGGCATCGCTGTCGGTATGGCCTCTAACATCTGTTCCTTTAACTTAAATGAAGTCTGCAAAACCACCGTCGCCTACTTAAAGGATGCCGACTGCGATTTGAAGGAAACCTTGATTGCCCCTGATTTTTCCACCGGAGGACAGCTGATTTACAATCAGGAGGAAATCAGCGCCATTTATGAGACAGGCCGCGGCAGCTTTAAGGTGCGCTCCAAATATCGTTACGATAAAAAGAATAACTGCATTGAGATTTATGAAATTCCCTACACAACCACGGTAGAGGCCATTATTGATAAAATCGTGGAGCTTGTCAAGCAGGGAAAAATCCGCGAGGTCTCTGACATGCGCGACGAAACGGATCTCTCCGGCTTAAAGCTGACACTCGACTTAAAGCGTGGCACAGACCCGGATAAGCTAATGGCCAGACTTTTCAAGCAAACGCCGTTAGAGGATTCTTTCAGCTGCAACTTTAATATTTTGATTGACGGCAAGCCGAAGGTGATGGGCGTCCGTGAAATTCTGCAGGAATGGACGCGGTTTCGTCTGGCTTGCATTAAGCGCAGACTTGAATTTGATTTGGATAAAAAATCTCACCGTCTGCATCTGCTTTTGGGACTTGAAAAAATTCTGATGGACATTGATAAAGCTGTGCGCATTATCCGGGAAACCGAAACCGAATCCCTTGTTATCCCCAACCTGATGCAAGGCTTTTCCATTGACACCATTCAGGCAGAGTTTATTGCCGAGATCAAGCTGCGCCACCTGAATAAGGAATACATATTAAAACGGCTGCAGGACATTGACCAATTAAAGCAGGATATTGCTGATTTGCAGACGACACTGGCCAGCAATATTGCCATGAAAAAGCTAATTATCAAAGAGCTTGACGGACTGATGAAGAAATATGGCAAGGAACGCACCACGGAAATTATCCACGAGGATGAAGCTACGCTACCCGAGCTCACGAACATTGTGGAGGATTATAATGTGAAGATGTTCCTGACTGAGCAGAACTATGTGAAAAAGATTTCTCTTGTTTCCCTGCGTGCCAACGCCGACCAAAAGCTGAAGGAGGATGACCGCATGCTCTGCGAGGCAGAATGCTCAAACAAGGATGAGGCTCTGTTCTTCAGCAACAAGCAAAACTGTTATAAAATGAAGATGAACGATATTCCCGACACCAAGGCTAGCGCTCTGGGTGAATATCTGCCTAACCTCTTAGGGCTGGAACAGGATGAGAAGATTTTATATATGGCCGTAACTGATAAATATGAAGGCTTTATGCTCTTCGCCTATGAAAATGGTAAAATTGCAAAGGTACCTCTTGCGAGCTATGAAACAAAAACCAATCGCAAAAAGCTCACCAACGCTTATTACGCCAACTCCCCCCTTGCAGACATCCGTTTCCTGATGCAGGATACAGAGCTGGTTGCTATGAGCGACATTAACAAGATACTCATTTTTGATACGACCAAGATTCCGGAAAAGACCACCCGCAGCAGCATGGGTGTACAGGTGCTCACCCCCAAAAAGGGCAGTATTCTGGCTAAGATTTCTACCCTCGATGAGGTGGCCTTTACCGACTTTGATTATTACAGAACGAAGAACATCCCCGCTCGGGGTGCTTATTTAAAGCCGGAGGATGCCCCCGGACAGCAAATGACATTATTGTAGAAGAGACAGAAACATGACAGAAATCTATTGGTCTACGAAAAAGAAGAAGTAGAAAATGCACGCCTCACCCGTTACATCCCGATGGAAAAGACCTCTGACTGGACCTTTTTGATTTTTCCGGGCGGCGCTACATGCATTTGGCCGAGCACGAGAGGAAAGAGTATAAAATTTACAAAGGGGCTGTAGCAAAATGCTACAGCCCCTTTGGGGATGGACGCAAAATAGCGCAGATTGGACAAACTGAGTCCCGAAGGCGTACTCGGGTACGCCGAGAGGCGAAGTTTGTTCGAAGTGCAAAGCATTTTAATCTAAAAAAACGTTTTAAAACGATTTTTTACCACTTATATATTGTTTTCTTTTAATCTCTTTCCAATTGCAATATGCTATTATTATAGGCTTTTTTGCTTTGCACGGTCTGGGCATTTTGCTACAGCCCCTTTGTATTATTTAAGTGTAATCACCGTCACACCGGTATCGCCCTCGCCCAGCTGCCCCGCACGGAAATCCGTGACCATTTTATGCTGACGCAGATAGTCTGCAATACCCTTACGCAGCACCCCGGTACCCTTGCCGTGAATAATTGTGATTGTCTGCAGATTGGCAAGGAGGGCCTGGTCGATAAACCGATCTACTGCAAGCAGCGCCTCATCCAACGTCTGACCTCGCAAATCAATTTCGGTTTTGGCGTCCCTGCGATCGCCGGATCGGGATACGTAGGAGGTCTGTTTTTTCTCCTCATGCTGCTCAAACTGCAAATCGCTGAGTTTGGCCTTAATCTTCATAATCCCTGCCTGCAGCTGCACCGTGCCGCCGGCATCCGGCACAGAGAGAACTGTCGCCGTCTGATCTAAGGATACAATGCGCACGATATCGCCCGGCTTTAAATTTTTAGGCGGCTTGCCCACACGTTTGGGCGCCGTATTTTTTTTGCCGGCAAGCTGCTCCTGCTTTTCACGCAAGGCAGCCTTGGTGCGCTCTGCCTCCTGCAGGGCTTCTTTTAGAGCCGCGTTATCACGAATGGAGCGGATTTCCTTGACGGCCCGCTGGGATTCCTCCTTGGCTGATTCCAAAATTCTGAGCGCCTCCGTCCGCGCATCCTCTACAATTTTAACTCGCTGCCGCTCCAGAGCAGCCTTCTCAGATTTTAAACTTTCACGCAAAGAACGGATATCCCGGTTCATGGTTTCTGCAGCACGCTTTTCCGCCTCAGCCTTTTGGCGGTTTTTCTCCAAACGCGCAAGTACATCCTCCATCTGCACATTATCATCTGCCAGACGCTCTGACGCCCGCTGTAAAATTTCCTCCGGCAGACCGAGTCTGCGGGAGATGGCAAATGCGTTGCTCTTGCCCGGCACACCAATCAGCAGACGGTAGGTGGGCGACAGCGTGCGGACATCAAATTCGCAAGAGGCATTTTCCACTCCGGGGGTCGACAGGGCGTATAATTTCAGCTCGCTGTAATGGGTAGTGGCTGCCGCCTTAGCACCACGAGAACGCACATAGTCCAAAATGGCAATGGCAAGAGCCGCACCCTCCGTCGGGTCAGTGCCGGCGCCCAACTCATCGGCCAGCAGTAGACTGTCCGGCGTTACGCGGCTCAGCATGCCGACCAAATTCACCACATGGGAGGAAAAGGTGCTGAGACTCTGCTCAATGCTCTGCTCATCACCAATATCGGCAAATACGTTTTGAAATACAGCCAGACGACTGTTTTCTGCCGCTGTCACATGGAGACCGGAGGCCGCCATTAAGGACAGAAGCCCCAGCGTTTTTAAGGAAACCGTTTTGCCGCCCGTGTTCGGGCCGGTGATGACCAGCGTGTCAAAGGCCTCACCAAGATACAAATCCACAGGCACAACCTTGTCCTGTGGCAGGAGCGGATGACGGGCCTTTTTAATGTCCACAATGCCCTCATCATTCAGCACGGGCGCCGTGCCGTTATATGAAACGGAAAGCTTGCCCTTGGCAAACAAAAAGTCCAGCTCAAAAACAGCGGCCACATCCGCTTTGATTTCATCCTTATATTCACAGATAAAGGCAGAGAGCTCTGCCAAGATACGGGTGATTTCTTCCCTTTCCTCGGCATCCAGCGCTGTTAGAGAATTGGTGATGGAAACCACCGTCATGGGCTCGATGAAGAGCGTCGCCCCGGAGGCGGAGGAATCGTGTACAATGCCCTTGATTTCAGCCTTGCACTCAGCCTTAACCGGCAGCACATACCGGTCGCCTCGCATGGTGACAATGGGCTCCTGCAGGGCCTTTTGAAATTTGGGTGAGGCAATCATGTCCTGCAGGGTGTCCCGAATTTGTCCGGATAGGGATTTCTTTTTTCGCCGAATCCGGAGCAGCTCCGGGCTCGCGGTGTCTGCCATTTCATCTTCACTGACAATGGCCTCAAAAATCCGGTCGGAAACCTGCCTAAGAGGCACCAATGCCTGCGCAAGAGCGGACATAACGCCCGACGGCAGGAGCTTGTCATCCTCTAAATACCGCTTGACGGCCCTGGCCGTTTTAACCAGCTCCGCAACAGCCAAAAGCTCGCGCATGGAAAGTGTTCCACCCCGCTCAGCGCGCAGCACCGAGGGCGTCACATCGGTAATTTTGAGTCCCGGCGGATTGCCTCTTCTCAAAATCACGCCTACTGCCTCGCTCGTTTGCTGCTGCAGACTCTCGGCCTCACTGACACTTTCTGCAGGCTCCAAGGACAGAATCCGGCTGCGGACTGGCTCATTCTGTGTGTACTCTGCCAAACGAGTCAGAATTTTATCAAATTCTAAGGTTTGTAATGATTTTTTATCCATATAGATTTTCTCCTAAAAACACAAGAGCTGTAAAAAAAACATTTTTTACAGCCCTACATAAATTTTTAGACAGGCAGGCTCTCCATCAGCTCCTGCGCCTCTTCGTGGCTGACAGAGCTCATAAATGTGGTGCGGATGGTCAGGGCATGCGCCAGATGCTTTCTTGCCTCTGCAAATTTACCCAATTCCTTTTCCACCAAGGCCGCATTATAATACGCCTCAATGAAGCTTGGCGATTTTTCCATCAGCTCCGTTACGTACCGGTAGGCTGTTTCATAGTCACCGAGACGGATGTACAGCTGCACCATGTTATCTAAAATCACGGCATTTTCCTTATTATATTCATAGGCCTCATGGTTAAACTCCTTGGCCTTTATAAGGTTGCCGGTTAAAATATATAAATAGCCCAGACTGCCATACACATTGCTGTTTTTATAATAAGGAAAGATCTCCTCCAGCTCCTCAATGGCCTCCTGATGCCGTCCTGTTTTTAGAAGCAGAATCGCATGGTTGGATTTTGCCAGGTATTTGATCTCCGGCTTCAGCTGGAAGGCCAGCACGCTGTTGAGCAAATTCTCCGAGCGCTCCACCCGACCCTCGCGCATGAGATAGTAAGCATAGGTGATCTTCTGCTGCGTGTTCATGCCTCGTTTATAGGCTCTTTCAAACCAGCGGAAGCAGCCGTTGATGTTCTGATTGCCGTAATTGCGCAGCGCCAGCATCACGCATAAATTGGCAAAGCGTTTTAAATAAAAATACAGACCCAGCGCAATGAGCACAATAATGCCCCAGAGCACATTGGTAAAAAACGCCCAGATCGTCAGAGCTATAAAGCCAATTAATAAAATAATTTCTACCATGTTTTATTCTCCTTTGATGACATTCTCCCCCCCGAGAAGCCTCAAGGCATCACCTCATACAGCTCTGCCGCCTCGCCCTTCCCCACATGCTCACTAACCCGCAGCACGCGGACCTTCATGGTTTTTTCGCCAAAGCGCAGCTCCAGCACATCGCCCACCTTCACATCATACGAGGCCTTAGCGGGATTGCCGTTGACCGCAACGCGACCCTGATCGCAGGCCTCATTGGCCACGGTTCTGCGCTTAATAATGCGGGAAACCTTTAAATATTTATCCAATCGCATAGCTCATTTCCTTTCTCACCGCGCCACAAAGCCCACCTTGCGGTAGACCTTACTGAGGGTTTTGTAGGCAATTTTAGCCGCTGTCTCGGCACCCTTTTTATAGGTCTCCTCTACATAGGCCTTATCCTTTGAGAGCTCGGAAAATCTCTGCCGCACCGGCGCCAGCTCTGCCGCCACCGCTTCACCTACAGCTTGCTTGAAGGTGCCATAACCCTGTCCGGCAAACTCTTTTTCCGCCTCTTCAATGGTTTTTCCCGTCACAGCGCTGTAGATGGTTAAAAGATTGGTCACGCCCGGTTTATCCTCTGCCGCACGAACCTCACTACCGGAGTCTGTCACAGCACGCTTAAACTTTTTGATGATAACCTCCTCCGGGTCCAAAAGCCATACATAGCCGTTTGGATTCGGGTCGGATTTAGACATTTTGTTTTCCGGGGACTGCAAACTCATGACTCTGGCGCCGGCCTTACCGATATAAGGCTCCGGCACGGTGAAGGTATCCCCGTAATAATGATTAAAGCGGGTGGCCACATCCCGGGTCAATTCAATATGCTGCAGCTGGTCGTTGCCCACAGGTACAAGATCTGCCTGATAGAGCAGAATATCTGCCGCCATCAGCACGGGATATGTAAAAAGACCCGCATTGATATTATCCGCATGCTTTTTGGATTTATCCTTAAATTGGGTCATGCGGGAAAGCTCGCCCATCTGGGTGTTACAGGAAAGCACCCAAGCAAGCTCTGCATGAGCAGAGACATGCGACTGAAAAAATAAAATAGACTTTTCCGGATCGATACCGCAGGCCATGTACTGCATGAGCACCTCCATGCTCCGCTTTCTAAGCTCTGCAGGGTCCTGCCGCACGGTGATGGCATGCATATTCATAACAGAATACATGCAGTCATATTCGTCCTGCAGCTTGATCCAGTTTTTAAGGGCCCCCAAATAATTGCCCAGAGTGAGCTCGCCCGAAGGCTGCATGCCGGAAAAAATACGTTTTTTGTTCTCCATTGTTGACTCCTTTTTGCCGCCGGATGCGCGGCCTGTAGATTAGAGTTTTTCTGCGAGCAGCTCGCCTAAAATGCGTATGCCCGTTTCAATTTTTTCATCACTCATGGTGGAGTAATTCAGCCGGAAGGAATTGCTGGGGCTGTCTACATCGGTCATAAAGGCGTTGCCCGGCACAAAGGCAACCTTACGGCAAATGGCCTCCTTCATCAAAGCGCCGGTATCTGTTCCCTCCGGCAACGTAACCCAAATGAAGATGCCGCCCTCCGGTCTTGTGTATGTGGCCGCCTTCGGAAAGTATTTGTCCATGCAGGAAAGCATAAAATTGCAGCGATGCTTATAAAGCAGGCGGCTCCTTTCAATGGAGCTGTCAATATCATAGCTCTGCAGGTAGCCTGCCGCAATCATCTGCGAAAACACATTGGTATGTACGTCGGTGGCCTGCTTGGCAACTGTCAGCTTTTCGCAAAGACCCTTGTCAAAAATCAAATAGGCAAGGCGCAGTCCCGGTGAAAACACCTTGGAAAAGGAGCCCAGATATACCACATGGCCGGTGGTATCCATAGACTTAATGGTGGGAACCTTTTCGCCGGAGAAGCGGAGCTCTCCGTAAGGATTATCCTCTAAAATCACCACATTGTATTTTTTCGCCAGCTCCAGCATACCCTTGCGCACAGCCAGACTTGTCGTGATGCCCGAGGGATTCTGGAAGGTGGGGATGGTGTAAATCAGCTTAATGTTTTTGTTATTTTTGAGGGTCTCCTCTAAAATGGCCAGATCCATGCCGTCCTCATTCATCGGCACGCCATAGAGCTTTGCATTGTAGGTGCGAAAGGTGTTTAGACAGCCAATGAAGCTAGGCTCTTCACAAACCACACCGTCGCCCTCGTTTAAAAGCACCTTGGAGGTCAGGTCACAACCCTGCTGAGAGCCGCTGACAATAATAATATCGTTTTGCTGGTCAGTATCAATTCCCTCTTTGTCCCGCATGCGCTCCAAAACCAGCTCCTTCAGCGGAATATATCCTTCCGAAAGACCATAAGCCAATGCCTGTGTCGGTTCTGTTTCTAAAATGCGATTACAAATTTCCTTAATTTCCTGCGCCGGATAGGTCTCCGGTGCAGGTACGCCGCCGGCAAAGCTGATGATTGCCGGGTCGGCTGCCACCTTAAAAATTTCACGAATGGCCGAAGCCTTAACCCCCAGCATTTTATCGGAAATCAGATTTGAAAAATCCATGGTGTATCACTCCTATATCTTCATTGTATCCCAAAAAATTGCTTTCCGTTTTCATAGGTGATGCGAGCGGCCTCCTCAACGGAAATACCCTTGATTTCTGCCAGTTTTTCACATACAAATCGCACCAGGGAGCTATCATTTCGCTCGCCGCGGTGAGGCTCCGGTGTAAGATAGGGGCTGTCGGTTTCAATCAAAAGCCTCTCCATCGGCACGATTTCTGCCACCTCTCTTGCCCGTTTTCCGTTTTTAAAGGTAAGCGGGCCGGCAAAAGAAATATAAAAACCCATGTCCAAAAGCTCCCTCGCCATTTCCGCGCTGCCGGAATAACAATGGAGAACGCCACGATGGTAGCCGACACGCTTTATCATCTCCATGGTATCTGCGTGAGCATCCCGGTCATGGATAATATATGGCAGGTCTAGCTCCCGAGCCAGTTCAAGCTGGCGCAGAAACCATTTCTTCTGCAACTCCCTGGGCGCATTATCATAATAATAATCAAGGCCAATCTCGCCGATGGCCACCACCTTTTCTAAAGCAGCCAGCTGCTTTAGAGTTTCCATATCCGCCTCCGTCAGCGTCTCAACCTCATGAGGATGTACGCCCACGGCGGCATAGATGAAGTCATACTTTTCAGAAAGTGCCACGCTCTCTTTTGAGCTTGCCATATCCGCACCAATGTTCACCGCCAGCGTCACACCGCTTGCATAAACCTTTTCTATCACCTGATCGCGATCTTCATTAAACCGCTCGTCATCTAGGTGTGTATGTGTATCAAACAGCATAAAATCCCTTCCTAGTCCTGTGTATAACCGATATCCTCCGGCAATCCCTCTGCAGCGGCCGCCGTGGTGGCAAGCACATCGCAGCGTTCGTTTTCCGGATGTCCGTCATGGCCCTTCACCCAATGAAGAGTCACTGTATGCCGCGCCAAAAGTGGAAGCAGCTGCTCCCATAAATCCACATTTAAGGCCGGATCCTTATTGCTCTTTAGCCAGTTGTTTTTCTTCCAGCCATATACCCAGCCCTGATTCACCGCGTCCACCACATATTTGCTGTCGCTGTAGAGCTCCACGCGGCAAGGCTCCTTTAGGCGCTCCAGTCCGCGAATCACCGCGAGGATTTCCATGCGATTGTTGGTGGTCAGCCGATAACCGCCGGACAGCTCCAGCGTGTGCGCACCGTAACGCAAAAGAGTGCCCCAGCCGCCGGGGCCGGGATTGCCGGAACAGGCGCCATCTGTAAAAAGCTCTACGGTTTTTTGCTCACTCATCCAGTTCCTCCAGACGCTTAACAATCATTGTCACAAGCTGTTTTTCAATAGCTTCGGCAGAAAGCTCTGTCACAAAGCCGGCAGCACATGCATGTCCGCCGCCACCGAATTCTGCTGCCAAATGTGCCACATTTATATTTTCCTTACAGCGCAGACTGATTTTCAGCCTGTCTGAATCCTTCTCCTTAATAATCGCACTGACCAAGACGCCTTCAATGGAGAGCACCGTGTTCGGGAGCTCCTCCACCTCCTCATGGGCCAGATGAAAGGCCTCAAGAAGGCTGTCGGGACAAAAAAGAACGGCCACCCTTCCCTGTGCGTGGAGACGGACGCGTTCTGCCAGTGCACCGGTGAATTTCAGCTTATCAAGCTTCACCGTGTCGTACAGCCGCCGCGTTATCGCCCGCTGATCCAGTCCGCGGGATATAAGCTCCGCCGCTATGGTAAAGGTCTTTGCCGTTACATTGGAATATTTAAAATGACCGGTATCGGTAGAGATACCTGTGTATAACGCTGTCACTGCTGCGTCCGGCAGCGCAGGCAGCAGGGAAAGCGCCACATCATACACAAGCTCTGCACAGGCCGCAGCGTCGGGGTCTGAATAATATACATCCCCAAAGGGCGCATCGGCACAGTGATGATCCAGCACAAGCCGTAAGCCGATGGCCTGATACAAATCCTTTAGCTCTCCCAAACGATTTGCAGCGCCACAGTCAAGCGCCAGTGCCACATCAAAATCCGACGCGTCTCCCCTCAGGCTGTAGCCATCATTTAAAAAGGAAAAACGTTCGGGAATGTCTGTTTCCAGAAACAGTACTGCCTGCTTGCCCAAGGCGGTCAGCACCGCCTTCATGGCAAAAGAGGATCCCAGCGCATCACCATCAGGATTTGTATGGGTAAAAATTGCAATGCGCTCTGCCTGCTTTAAGGCCTTTTTAATCTCCTGCAGCTGTTCCAAGTTCCTCCATCCTTCCTGCCGCGACTGGTTATTCGTTTCGTGTCTTGCGTAAAAGCTCTGTAATTCTTGCACCATGCTCAATGGAGCGGTCAAGCTCAAAAACCGGCTCCGGCGTGTGGCGCAGCTTTAATCGGTTGCCGATTTCTCTGCGCACATAGCCTGCCGATTTTTTTAGAGCCGTCAGCGCGTCCTTTTGAACGCCCTCGTCTCCCATCACACTTACATAAATTTTCGCATAGCGCAAATCCGGCGTGACATTCACCGCCACAACGCTGGTCATGACAGGAATGCGCGGATCCTTCATATTTCTGATAATATCGGACAGTTCCTTTTTAAATTCTTCATTAATTCTGCCCAGTCTGTTTGCACTCACGGTATATCCTCTCCGTTTTCTTTGGTTTGCAGGCTACTTATTTTTCCACCTCAACCATCTTAAAGCCTTCTACAATGTCGCCTTCTTTAATGTCGTTAAAGTTTTCAATGCCAAGGCCGCATTCATAGCCCGAATTGACCTCTTTCACATCATCCTTAAAGCGCTTTAAGGAGGCAAGCTTTCCCTCGTGAACCACAATACCGTCACGCACCAAACGCACCTGCGTATTGCGGGCGATGGTGCCGTCTAACACATAGCAGCCGGCAATGGTGCCCACGCCGGAAACCTTAAAGGTCTGGCGGATTTCTGCATGACCGGTCACCTCTTCGCGGTAGGTGGGTTCAAGCATACCCTTCATGGCAGCCTCAATTTCTTCAATGGCATTATAAATAACGCGGTACAGACGCACATCCACGCCCTGCCGCTCAGCGCTGGCTGCAGCACCCGGGTCAGGACGCACATTAAAGCCCACGATAATGGCATTAGAAGCAAAGGCCAGCATCACATCAGATTCGCGAATGGCACCCACACCGCCGTGAATGACCTTAACGCGTACTTCCTCATTAGACAGCTTTTCTAAAGACTGACGAACGGCCTCCACCGAGCCCTGTACATCTGCCTTTACTATGATATTCAGTTCCTTTACCTGGCCTTCCTTAATTCTGTCAAACAAATCGTCCAGCGTCACAGCGGTGTGCGCCTTGATGCGCTCTTCTTTAAGCTGCTGCTTTCTGTTCTCCACAACTGTTTTACCCAGGCGCTCGTCCTCAATGACGTAGAACAAATCACCGCCATCCGGCGTTTCGGAAAGGCCTGTGATTTCTGCCGGCACAGATGGGGCAGCCTTTTTAATCTTTCTGCCCTTATCATCCAGCATGGCACGCACATGGCCGATAGCCGTGCCGGCAAGGACAATGTCGCCAACCTTTAAGGTGCCGTTTTGCACCAGCACCGTAGCCACGGGGCCGCGGCCCTTATCCAAACGGGACTCAATGACCGTACCCTTTGCCTTGCGGTTGGGATTGGCCTTTAGGTCTCGCATCTCAGCAACCAAAAGCACCATCTCAAGCAGGCCCTCAATGTTCAGCTTCTGCTTGGCAGAAACCTCTACACAAATGGTGTCGCCACCCCATTCCTCGGGGATCAGACCATGCTCGGTCAAATCCTGCTTGATGCGGTCGGGATTGGCGCCCTCTTTATCAATTTTATTAATCGCTACAATGATGCTGACATTGGCAGCCTTGGCATGGTTGATGGCCTCTATGGTCTGAGGCATAACGCCGTCATCGGCTGCTACCACTAAAATGGCAATATCCGTTACCTGTGCACCTCTGGCACGCATCGCCGTAAAGGCCTCGTGACCCGGTGTATCTAAAAACGTAATCTTTTTATCATGAATCCGCACACGATGTGCACCAATATGCTGGGTGATGCCGCCAGCCTCTGTATCTGTTACGTTGGTGCTGCGGATGGCATCCAGCAATGAGGTTTTACCATGGTCTACGTGACCCATAACCACCACAACTGGCGAACGGGGCTCTAAATCCTCAGGCTTATCCTCTTCCTCTGCCAAGAGAATTTCCTCGGCAGTCAAAATGATTTCCTGCTCTACAATAGCGCCCATATCTTCTGCAATCAGGGAAGCCACATCAAATTCAATGGTTTGGTTAATGGCTGCCATAATCCCCAGAGTCATCAGTTTTTTAATGATTTCTGTAGGAGAAACGCCCATGCGGGAAGCAAATTCACCCACAGAGATTTCATTGGGGATTAAAACCTTTTTCTTTTCCTTTTTTACCTTCTGCTCTTTAACAGGCGGAGTCTTAATTTTAGCGGTCACGTTGTTGTCCCGGTGACGGTTCGCACCCTTTTTCAGCTTTTGCTTTTTCACGCCGTCCTCTGACACATTGGTGGGTACCAGCTCCTCCAGCTTCTCGGTATCCATTTTATTGACATCAACAACCGTCTGTCTTGTATCTACATGGCGGACCTTCCGCTTAATAGGCTCATCGGAAAGGGGCTCAGCTTCAACAACAGGCTCTGCTTCCGTTGCAGCCGTCTCGCCGCCCTTCTTCTTTGCCTTCTTCGGCTTTTCCGGCTCTGCTGCTTTCTCTCTTCCGAAAACAGGAATTTCCACAGCCTTATCAAAACGCTGGGTGAAAACCTCAAATATAATATCGAGCTGATCCTCCTCCAGCACGCTCATATGATTTTTAATCACATAGCCGTACTCACCTAAAAGCGCAATCAACTCCTTTGAATTTGTGTCCAGCACCTTGGCCAGCTCATGTACTCTCACCTTTGTCATGCATCCACACCTCCGAAATATTACGCGGCGCCGAATGGAATTCCAATCCCCGCTGCTGTGCCCTTTACTCCTCGGGACTTCCTTTTTCTGTACCCAAAAGCGCCAACTGCTTTCCCAGCATGTCATATACCTCACGGCTTACCTGCTGCCGAAAGGCTCTGTCCAACCGCCTTTGCTTCACCAGCTTTTCATAGCAGGCCGGGTCCTTGCAAAGATACGCACCGCGTCCTGCAGCTTTGCCGGTAACGTCTAAGGAGATGCCCTCCCCGTTTCTGACCACCCGCAAAAGCTGATGCTTTAAAAACTTTTGTCCGCAGCTGATACATTCCCTGACGGGCTCGTGTACAGACCTCATAGTATTCCCTATTCCTCCGGTTTTATGTCAATTTTCCAGCCTGTCAGCTTGGCTGCCAGGCGGGCGTTCTGGCCCGATTTGCCGATTGCCAGCGACAGCTGATGCGCCGGCACAATGACGTGCGCGGCATGCGCCTCTTCATCAACCGTCACGCTGATGACCTCCGAGGGACTGAGCGCCTCCTCGATGAAGCGAACCGGATCCTCAAAATATTTAACAATATCTATTTTTTCCCCATTAAGCTCATCGCATACATACTGCACACGTGCGCCCTTCGGGCCCACGCAGGAGCCCACTGCATCTACGTTGGGGTCCGTGCTGGTTACGGATATTTTGCTTCTCATACCGGCCTCACGTGCAATGGTTTTCAGCTCCACAACGCCGGTCGAAAGCTCCGGCACCTCCTGCTCAAACAGGCGGCGCACCAAACCGGGATGACTTCTTGATAAGGAAAGCTTGGGCCCTCACGGGTGGATTTCACACCCACTACATAAAACTTCATGCGCGCACCGGGCCGGTAGACCTCCCCATTTATCTGCTCGTTTAAAGGCATTTCCGCATCCTTTTCGTCATCTAGGCGAACAACGACAGCATGCTTATCCACCTTGGTGATCAGGCCACTGATTAAGGTGCCGTCCTTATCCCGATAGTATTCATAGGCGTATTCATTTTCTGCCTCGTTGATGCGCTGTACAACAACCTGCTTGGCGGTCTGTGCCGCAATACGACCGAAGTCCTTCGGAATAATTTCAATAGGCACAACATCGCCCGCCTGATATGTAGCATCTATTTTTTGGGCCTCTGATAGCTCCATCTCCGTTTGCGGATCCGTCACTTCTTCCACCACTGTCTTTTTCTGCACCAGCTGCACTGCACCCGTTTCTCGGTCAATAGACGCCTCTACATTCTGCAAGTGACCGTAATTCTTTTTATAAGCCGCCAACAGGGCTTTTTCAATAGCCTCTAAAATGACTTCCCGGTCAATATTTTTGCTGGCTGACAGCTCTGTTAATGCAGACAAAAATTCCTGATTCATGCTCTTATGACCTCCACATCATAATTCCCCGCCCGCGCAGCACGCAAAAGGCACTGCTCTTACCGGACTGTTAAAATATCACAGCCAATCGTACTGAAACCGTTTTAGAAAGCGGAATCTCCATGGCTTTACCTTCATAATTCAAAAAGATGGTCTCATCTTTAAAATCCTTTAATTCTGCCGTAAAATCCTTGAGCCCTTCCATAGGGCCATACAGCTTCACATCCACCTGATGACCAATGTAACGTAAAAAATCCGACGGGCGCTTGAGCTGGCGGTCAAGGCCGGCGGAGGAAACCTCTAAGGAATAGGCCGTGGGAATGGGATCCCGCTCGTCCAGCTTTTCAGAAAGCGCCACGCTGACCGCTTCACAGTCATCAATGGAAACGCCCCCCTCTTTATCAATATACACCCGCAGAACGTTGGTTTTTCCTTCTTTCTTAAATTCCACATCCCATACAGAAAGGCCTAAGGATGCGCAAAGCGGCTCTGTCATCGTTAAAACAAGCTGCTCGGTTTTTGAATATGCCATGCCCTTCTCCTTTTTTCCTTTTACAAAATTGGTATTACAATGCGAAAGAGTGGGAAATCAAGCCCACTCTTTCGAAAAGTTACTTATGACAACGGAAGAAATTGCGCCAGCAATTTCAACACACCGTCACAACCTTGACATAAGGTTATGACAACGGAAGAAATTGCATCGCAATTCTAGTATTCTGCCACGACTCTATGAAAGAGTCCTGACAACCGTTTGCAAGCACTTAGTACCAACACACAAACACATTCTGCCCTCAAGCGCTTCGCGCCCGATTACATATGTATTAATCCTCAAAGCGGGGATTATCTGTGGTTCGCAAAGCATTCACTGCAATACACCGGTCTGTCTTCCTTCGGCTCAAACGGAACCTGAGCCTCTTTGCCGCAATCAGCGCAAATAGCCGTGTGCATTTCTCTTGCCTGTCTTAAGCTGTTCTTTCTTGCGATTCTGCATTCCTTGCAGCGGGTGGGCTCATTTTCAAAACCCTTCTCTGCATAGAATTCCTGCTCGCCGGCTGTGAATACAAATTCTGCACCACAATCCTTACATGTCAATGTCTTGTCTTCGTACATGTGTTTTCCCTCACTTTGATAATAAAAAATATATTTGTAAAAAGGAGCAAGCTCCCTCTTTACCGACATCCGGCAGAGCCCTGTTAATCCGTTTGTTTTTTTCGCAACAAATACTTTTCCAGCTTGCGCTTAATCCGCTGCAGCGCATTGTCGATTGACTTTGGATCCCTCTGCAGACATTCAGCGATTTTCCCGTAGGAAAGGCCGTTTAAATGATACATTAAAACCTTCGCTTCAAATTCTGATAATACCTTGTCAATCTGCCCTTCAATGCCAATGACATTTTCTTTTTCAATGACAATCTGCTCCGGATCGGTTTCGCCCTTTTCGCCCGCATAGCCCATATGCTCAAAAAAATACATTCCCGCTTCCGTTTTGTTCAGCGAAACATAGGTGTTAAGAGGCATATGCTTTTGGCGGGTAGCCGTTTTAACCGCCGTGATAATGTGCCTTGTGATACAAAGCTCGGCAAAGGTTTTAAAGCTGACCTTGCGTTCCGGCTTAAAGGCACGAATGGCCTTATAAAGACCAATCATTCCCTCCTGAATAACATCCTCACGATCGGCTCCCACCAAGAAATACGACTTGGAACGAAGCTTAACAAAGCTTTTATACCGATTGACAATCAGCTCCATAGCCCGCGCATCACCCTTTTGAGCAGCGAATGCGAGCTCCTCTTCTGTAAGCTCCGTACCGCCGGGCAACTGCTGTGTCAGGTCTGTAGACAAAACTTCCGGCACAACTGGAACCTCCTGCCAATTTATAAAGTCTTTGAGTCCATTATATTCTAATGAAACGCGAAAGTCAAGCAAAATTAAAATTTTTTTTAAATTTTTTAAATTTTTTTTTGCATTTTCTCTTGCATTCCTCGTCAGTCTGTGCTATAATCTTGTCTTGCGGGATGATTTTTTCCACTCCGCACATAATTAAATAAGTTTGGAGAGGTGGCTGAGCTGGCCTAAGGCGCACGATTGGAAATCGTGTAACGGCTAATACCCGTTCGAGGGTTCGAATCCCTCCCTCTCCGCCAAAGATAACTGCATTGCCTTTAGGTGATGCGGTTATTTTTTTGTGGGATTCGAACCCTGAGAGGGTTTTTGCGTAAAAAAACTTCTATTTGGCATTGACAAAGCCCCTGAATACCGATATACTTAGGTTACATCAGTTATATGATTCCCCGATGTCGTTTTGTCGTTTTATTTATTAAATAGGAAACTTTTGCTAATCCGCTGCGTCTAAGTAATATAAGGAGAGGCGAACGTTGAAGCCGAAGGCTATTAAACTGCAATGGCCATCACCAAGGAGGTCAACATCGACGGTGAATGGGGTGTTTTTAAAAAAATTGATATGCCGGACAGAACCATTGACTGTCTAAAATATTGCTATTACATGAAGGAGGCAGATGATATGACACAGATTTACTATAATCGTTTTATGATATTTGTGTTACCGGTCATCATTGGCCTACTGCTAGGCATTTGTCTTTGGAAAATGAAGAGAACATATATATTATCGGGCCTAATGCTGCTTGTAGGTGTTGCTTGGTACTGTATCTTAGCTCATATCAACACGCACGGCAGCGAAGGTCCGGGGCTCTTGGCCTTGATGTATTCCTTAATGTCGCTTGCCTTTATAGTTATTGAAATAGTTAAATTTGCGGTAAGAACGTTAAAAGCGCGGAGCTTTTAACATGCGCATAGACATTGCCATAGGTTTATGTATCGTATCCTAGCTTGTCGAATTTCTCTTATGTTTTAAGGTGCGAAAAAGGCACAGACCCACTTTAGCTGATCTAGTAGAAAGCTTAGAATAAAAACTTTTGAAGGGAGTATATTACATGATGACATCCAGAGAAAAAGCAATGGCAATTTTTGAACACAGAAGTAAAGGTGAAGGGGTGATGTGGACAGGGCATCCGAGCAACGCCGCAGTTCCTCTGTTCGCACAGGCTTATGGAATAGAGCCTACCCGCGAGGCAATTTATAGCTATTTAAATGACGACTGCCGATGGATCGTCGCCAACAGCGGTTGGAAGCATCCAGAAGGAAAGCCCTTTTTCGATTATTCCTGGGGTATGGAAAAGAGCCGAAATTTAAGCTCAGAAGGCTGTTTTGCCAACGCGGAAGACCCCAAAGAGCTGGATGCCTACCCTTGGCCGGATGTTAAATATTTTGATTTCACCGATGTATATGAAGAAATTGAAAAATTCTCTGACAAAATGGTCTTTACGGGAATTTGGACCTGTTTCTTTCATGACGTGTGTGATTTTCTGGGAATGGAAAACTACTTTATCCAAATGCACGAAAATCCGGCGTTGGTAGAGGCGCTTACCGAACGGATTGTTGACTTCTATGTGGAGGCCAGCGACAAATTCTTTGCAGGCTTGGGCGACCGGGCTGACGTTATGTTCTTTGGTAACGACTTGGGTACACAACGGGATTTGATCATATCCCCGGATGCATTTCGCAAATTCATTCTCCCTTCCATCAAGCGTTTGGTTGCAGTAGGTAAAAAATATAACAAGAAGGTAATGGTGCACTCCTGCGGTTCTATTTACCGGATTATTCCGGATTTGATTGAAGCCGGAGTCGATATTCTCCACCCGCTACAGGCACAGGCTGCCAATATGAGCGCCGATCATTTAAAGCAGTTCAAAAGTGACCTTGCCTTTGTGGGCGGCATCGATGCTCAGTCTTTCTTTGTTAATGCCACGCCGGATGAGGTGCGGGCAGAAGTGCACCGTGTGAAGGATATTTTGGGACCCAATATTATTATCTCGCCCAGTCATGAAGAGATTTTGCCTAACGTTCCGCCAGCGAATATTTTGGCAATGGCACAAGCAAGCAGGGAATAGGAACTCTCGCAGAAGGTTCCTTTACCATAAGCAGACTTTGGCTGCATCTTAGTTCTATTTCCACCTGAATACTATAGATAATGTCGTTTTCCTAATTGATTTTATCAAACGTCCTTTTAACATAAGAAAACACTTATATCACTTAAAAACGGAGGAGGAAATAAAGATGAAAAAGTACATAGGCTACATTCCCGCGGTATTGTTTACGGCATTTTATCTCGCTGTTGGCGTGACAGGTGCAAGCCTGACGTTCTCCGTGGTTTTACTGTGGCTTGCTTGTATGTGGGCCTCTGCTCTGCTGCTCCATAAGGGCGCCTTCTGGGGCGGCATCTTCGGACTGCTTCCTGCCATACATATGGTCTACATGGGAACGCAGCACGCAGGCCAGGTCATTAACATTGAAATTCCTCTTGGAATTATACTGATCCTCTTTTACGGCATTTTCGGCTTCTACCTTTGGAAAAAGCGAAACGATATGCCAAAAATAGAAAATAAAGAAATTGTGATAATGGTTGTTAAGGTTGCCTTGACGATTGCCGTTTTAATGGCAAGTGCTTATATAGCTGTAATATCAGGTATGATTTTAATATCTGAGGGCATACATCAAGTTTTTGCTTATATCGGCATGCTTGTTATTCCGTCTTTATTCCTGCCCTTGATATGGCTTAAAAAACGAAAGAAATTCATTTTGATTTGGCTGATACCCGCTGTCATCTATTTCATCGCGTTTGGCATCCATTACGGCATGAAAAAACATGAGGAAAGCATCACCATCAACACAGCGCCGAATATTAAGGTTTCCGAATATTTGCCCTTTGATGAGAACTCCAAAATCGTAAAGCTCGACAGCAAAACCCTGAAGCTGACGGAAAACCTGCCGAGAATTGACGGCGCCGCAGCCTTCTTCCCCGTGTACTCGGCATTTGTCAATGCCGTTTATCCCGAGGACACAGAGCTTGCATATAATGGCGTGTTCGACTACAGCAACACAACGGCTGGCTATGCTCGTTTAGCACGAAGAGAAAAGGATATTTTCCTCGGCGTTTATCCTTCCGAGGAGCAGATGGCCTATGCAGAAGAGGAAAACACCACCTTTATTTATACTCCCGTAGGCATGGAGGCGTTTGTGTTTTTTGTGCATAAGGATAACCCTATTGAGAATCTTACAACGGAGCAAATTCAGGGCATCTATGCAGGAGAAATCACCAACTGGAAGGAGGTCGGCGGCAGGAACGAGGAAATCGCCGCCTTCCAGCGGAATGAAGGTAGCGGCAGCCAGAGCATGCTAAAGCGCTTTATGGGCGATACACCCATTATGGAGGCTCCCACCGAGATGATAAACAGCATGATGTCCGGCATCATTGAAAAAGTCTCCGATTACAAGAGCAAATCCAATTCCATCGGCTTCTCCTTCCGCTATTATGTCGAGGGAATTATACAAAATCCCGATATAAAAATGCTTTCGGTTGATGGCGTGGCACCCACGGCAGAAAATATTAAAAACGGCACCTATCCCATCCTCACACCGATGTACGCTGTGACATACGAGGGAAACCCCAACGAGAATGTTGACAGGCTACTGGAGTGGATATTGTCGGAGGAAGGACAGTACATCATCGAGGAAACAGGCTATGTCGGCATCACCGGCTAAGGAGGACTAGGGCATGGAAAAAAGATGTTTTTCCCTTTTGTTGATGGCTCTTTTATGCATCGTACCCACAGCAGTCTTTTCAGAAAACGGTGACATCATCGGCCATATTTATTCCACGGATATTTCCGCCTATATTGGCAAGGTGCCCATTGATTCTTACAACATCGGTGGCAAAACCGTCATCATCGCAGAGGATTTAAATGCCTCGGGCTACTGCCATTCCTATGAATATGATGACGAGGCGCGCCTGCTCAACATCAGGGCAAGCTTTTACGAGCCCTGGGGTGAATATGCTGAAATTCCCCGGGGTAAGCCGGGCAAAATTCTCGGCGATGTCTATGCCACCGATATTCAGGTGCTCTATAACGGCATTCCCGTCACCGGCTATAACATCGGCGGCCGGACGGCCATCTGCATTGAGGAGCTGGGCGAGCTCACAGGCAGCCCTCATGAAGCCTATGGCTATTCTAAATATCTGGTAAAGCACGCATGGGATGAGGAGGAAAGAACCATCCGCCTGATGCCCTTCACGACCAATCTGGAGGAGATTATGGGACTGAACCTGTCCCGCGCTAAATATACCTTTGCAGATAATGTGCTCCGCGTCATCCCGGATGACACCGTTGTACATAGTTCCATCGCAGCCTCTGTGGAGGGGTTGCCTTCGGAAAATAATGCGGCATATGAGACGGGCTACGCCACACACTGGTTCTCCGAGGCCTTTGGCGATGCCAAATACCGCATGGCGCCCCTGTACCTAAAAGCCGGCGATAGCACGACGGAAATCGGTAGCGTAGTCACTGTGAAAAGCAGCAGCCTGTATTCCCATCCGCCAAAAGAAATATATGAAAATACCTACATGCATATTGACAACCCGGAGGCTGTTCTGGCTCTTGCCAAGGGTGTGCGAACACCCATGAAGGGCTACGAGGAGGCGGTGAGCGAGCTGACAGAGACCTACACGGAGGTGAAGCGACTGGAGCTTCCCGAGTATACAGTTCTCCATATAAAGGATGAGACCGGCACGGATTTTGTATATGCCGTGAAAAAGACCGGTGGCTGCCTGTTGCTTGACCGCTACGGTGATGATTATCACAAGGACCGCATCGTGGACATTCTCCCCGGTGACGAGCCGCATCAATCCGTCACAACCCTCTACCCCTTTGCAGACCCCCATGGAAAATCCGTCACCATGCATGGCGTACACGATCTCAGCAGCCTTTGCTTTGATTGATAACCAAAGACTGTAGAAAAAGGGGCTGTAGCATTTTGCTACAGCCCCTTTGTTTATGTATCACTGTTGTAAAAAGCGGCAAGCCGCAAGAGCAGCCACAGCGCCGTCTGCGGTCGCTGTTGTCACCTGCCGAATTGCCTTGGTGCGGCAATCTCCGGCGGTGAAAATACCGGGCTCACTTTGTGGGATGCAATCCTCACCGGAAATAATATAGCCATTCTCATTGAGAGCCACAGCACCGGCAAAGGGCTCGTTGTCTGCCACCTGACCGATGGCAACGAAAATACCATCTACCGCAAGCCGGCTTTCTGTGCCTGTTTCCTCATTTTTCAGCACAATGCCCTCTAAAAGCGAATCGCCTAACAGCGCAGTCACCACAGTGGAAAGAATAATCTCCACATTCTCACGGGCCTTTAAATCCTGCACCAAGCGCTCCTCGCCGGTGAAAAAGGGAAGGTTCTGCACCACATACACCTTGCTGCAGCCGGCAGCAAGTAGCAGCGCCTCCTGCAAGGCCGAATTGCCGCCGCCGATGACGGCCACGGTCTTGCCCTTATAAAAGGCCCCGTCGCAAACCGCACAATAGGAAACCCCTTCGCCGGTCAGCTCCATCTCCCGCGGAAGCCCCAGCATCCGATGCCGGGAGCCTGTGGCCAGAATCACCGTTTTACCACTATAGCTTCCGTTTTCGCCCTGTACGGTAAAGCTACCGGCGCTGCCGGTGATGCCAATGGCTGTATCCAGCTCTATCTCGGCACCCTGCGCTAACGCCTGCTCCACCATTTTTTCGGCTATCTCATTACCGCTGGCGGTAGGAAAGCCGGGGTAATTCTCCACCAGAGGCGAATGCGTAATCTGTCCGCCAAAGGTGGATTTTTCTAAAATTAATACAGTTTTCTCAGCGCGGCGTCCGTAAATCGCGGCCGTGAGGCCGGCAGGCCCCGCACCGATAACAATAATATCATACATATTCATGCTTATACACGCACCATCGATTCTGTATAGGCTCGGATGTTGGACAGATTGACAATTTTCTGTACCTTTCCGTCTGCAATCTGCAACAGAGTCGGCGCCTGACGCACCTCATATTCCTCTGCCAGCTCAGGATTTTCCGTGGCCAGAACCGTTTCATACCGCAGCCCGGCCTTGTCCAGAAAATGCTTGGCCATCTTACAGTTCGGGCAAGTTTCGGAGACGAAGAGAATCAGCTTGTTCTCGTCATTACAAAGCAACTCAGCATCAGCTGCCGATGCCTCCTGCATGGCCTCATCGAACTCCATATCGCCAAATTTTTCAGGGTTATACACCAAACGATCCTTATACTCTTGCGCCTTACCATCGTTCCAGTTCTGCACGGGACGATAGTAGCCCGTGATGCGGCTGTAAATCTCCGTGGTCTGTCCGCAGGCAGGACAGCTGGACACCTCCCCGGCAATATAGCCGTGGTCACGGCAAACAGAATAAGTCGGAGAAAGGGTGTAATACGGTAGCTTGTAATTTTCTGCCACCTTGCGGATTAAGGCCGCCGCGCTCTTCCAGCTGGGCAGCTTTTCACCCAGGAAGGCATGAAATACGGTGCCGGAGGTATACAGGGTTTGCATTTCATCCTGCACATCAAGGGCTGCAAAAATATCATCTGTGTAGCCCACCGGCAGGTGAGAAGAATTGGTGTAATAGGGCGTGCCGCTTCCCTTTTCCGAGGCAGTGATAATTTCGGGATAGCGTGCCACGTCGTGCTTGGCCAGACGATAGCTGGTGGACTCTGCCGGCGTTGCCTCCAGATTAAAGAGATCGCCGTATTTTTCCTGATAATCCGAAAGACGCTCACGCATGTGATTTAACACTCTCTTGGAAAATTCCTGCGTCACGGTCTTGGTCATATCCGCACGGATCCACTTGGCATTTAAGCCGGCCTCGTTCATACCCACCAGACCGATGGTGGAGAAATGATTTTCAAAGCTGCCGAGATACCGCTTGGTATAGGGATACAGACCCTCATCCAGCAGCTTGGTGATGATCTGGCGTTTTACGTGCAGCGAACGGGCAGATACATCCATCAATCTGTCAAGACGGGCAAAGAAATCTGCCTCATCCTGCGCAAGGTATGCAATTCTGGGCAGGTTAATGGTGACAACACCAATGGAGCCTGTGCTCTCGCCGCTACCAAAGAAGCCGCCGGTTTTCTTACGCAGCTCACGCAAATCAAGACGCAAACGGCAGCACATGCTTCTAACATCGCTGGGCTCCATGTCGCTGTTAATATAATTGGAGAAATACGGCGTTCCGTATTTAGATGTCATTTCAAACAGGAGCTTGTTATTTTCTGTTTCAGACCAGTCAAAATCGCGGGTGATGGAATAGGTCGGAATCGGATACTGGAAGCCGCGGCCGTTAGCGTCACCCTCCAGCATGGTTTCAATAAAGGCCTTGTTGACCATATCCATTTCCTTTTTGCAGTCCTTATATTTAAAGGGCATTTCCTTGCCGCCTACAATGGCATTGAGCTCCGCCAGATCGTTCGGCACTGTCCAGTCTAAGGTGATGTTACTAAAGGGTGCCTGTGTGCCCCAGCGCGACGGAGTGTTAACACCATAGATAAAGGACTCTATACATTTTTTAACAGATTCATAATCCAGATTATCGGCCTTAACGAAGGGCGCAAGATATGTATCAAAGGAGGAAAAGGCCTGTGCACCAGCCCACTCGTTCTGCATAATACCCAAGAAGTTCACCATCTGGTTGCAGAGGGTGGATAAATGCTTGGCCGGGGCGGAGGTAATTTTACCGGTCACACCGCCGAGACCCTCTGTAATCAGCTGCTTTAAGGACCAACCGGCACAATATCCGGTCAGCATGGAGAGGTCGTGAATGTGAATGGCTGCCTCCTTATGTGCAGAGGCAATCTCATCATCATACACCTCAGACAGCCAGTAGTTGGCCGTAATCGCACCGGAATTGCTGAGAATTAAGCCGCCTACCGAATAGGTTACGGTGGAATTCTCCTTCACGCGCCAATCATTGACATTAACATAATTGTTAACGGTTTCTTTATAGTCAAGATAGGTGCTCTGCATGCTACGCAGCTTTTCGTGCTGACGGCGATACAGAATGTAGGCCTTGGCCACATCCGCATAACCAGCCTGCACCAGAACAGACTCCACGCTGTCCTGAATGTCCTCCACAGCAATTTGGTCATCCTTAATTTTTGGTTCAAAATCCGCTGTGACTTTTAGAGCCAGAAAGTCAATTAAACTGGGGTTATAATTTTTTTCCTGCGCGTCAAAGGCAAGGGTGATGGCGTCACAAATTTTTTTCAAATCAAAGGCGACCGTTTTGCCGTTGCGCTTTAAAACTGTGTACATTCTTCTCTCTCCTTGTCTGCATAGTAAATTGAGTTGTCAATAATGCCCTGCCTCGTCTGTGTAATTTCACCAAATTGTATCATTCACTGCTGCTTCTGCGAGCCTAAAAAAGGGCAAAAAATCCTACGGTTTACAGTATAGCACAGAAATAGAGAAAATGCAACCCCAAAAACAAGATATTGTATAATTTTGTTAACTATGCACAATTCGATACCAAAATATGGTGGTTGAAAAAAACCGTAAATCCTACATTTCGCGCAGCTCTGCCCGCGGCAGAAGGGGCCTGATGCGCTCTAAAATTGCGTGCATATCTGCTTTATCCCAGCCGTGGAGGCCCTGACAAATCAAGCCGCCCGTGTCCTTAAATTCCTGCAGGAAATAAGGCATGTCGCCGGAAATCCACTCTGCCAGCCTCAGCATGCTGTCTTTCGAATGGAATTCCCGCACCACCGTGGTGCGAAATTCAAAGCTGACTGTGCCACGCTTTAAAAATGCAATGCTTTCATTAATTTTGTCCAAATCAATTTCTTTAAGTCCCGTGGTCGCAGCATATTGTGCCGGTGCGTTTTTAATATCCATCGCTACATAGTCCACAAGCCCCAGCTCACAGAGCCGCTTTAAAATCTTTGGCTCGTAGCCGTTGGTATCCAGCTTAATGGCAAAGCCAAGGTCGCGGACAGCACGCAAAAGCGTCTCCAGCTCCGGCTGCAATGTGGGTTCGCCGCCGGTAATGCAAACGCCATCTAAAATACCCTGACGCCCCTGCAAAAAGTGTAAAAGTGCCTCCTGCGTCATACCCTCCTCCGGCCGCGACCCGGTGACCAGAGCTGCATTATGGCAAAAGGGGCATTTAAAATTGCAACCCGGCAGAAAGACAGTACAGGCCACCTGACCGGGAAAATCCAATAATGTTAGCTTTTGCAGACCGGCAATTTGCATGTTCCTTCTCCTCCATTTGTTTTTTCAATCACAAAAAAGGGGTTGTCTCAATAAACATTTAAAAATGTAGGGGTCGATGCCTACATCGACCCGAAAAACGGGCTGATGTGGGCACCAGCCCCTACCAAAGATTTTTATACATTGATTCATTTAAAGAGACAGCCCTTTTTAAATAACCGCTTAGCTGACATCCGTCATGTCCAGATACAAGTGTCCGAATTCAGCAATAAAGTCCTTACGCCCCTGCAGATTATCGCCCAAAAGCAGCTCAAAGGTTTCCAGCGTTTTTTGTGCGTCCTCCGCTGTTACCTTAATCAAACGGCGCGTTTCCGGATTCATGGTGGTGAGAGACATCATCTCAGGATCATTCTCACCCAACCCCTTCGAGCGCTGGATGGTGTACTTTTTGTTCTCCAAAGATGCCAGAAGCTCCTGCTTTTCCCGCTCGTTATAGGCAAAGAAGGTGTCCTTGCCACAGGTAATTTCAAAAAGCGGTGTTTCTGCAATAAACACCCGCCCCGCCTCAATCAGGGTCGGCATCAGGACATAAATCATAGTGAGAATCAGCGTTCTGATCTGAAAGCCGTCCACATCCGCATCTGTACAAATGATGACCTTGCTCCAGCGGAGCAAATCCAGGTCGAAGGTGTTTAAATCCTTGGACTTATTGTGCTTAACCTCCACGCCGCAGCCTAAAACCTTGACCAAATCCGTAATGATTTCGCTTTTAAAAATCTTGTCATAACCCGCCTTTAAGCAGTTGAGTATTTTGCCGCGAACAGGCATAATCGCTTGAAATTCTGCATTCCGGCTCATTTTACAGGAGCCTAAGGCCGAGTCGCCCTCCACAATATAAATCTCGCGGATGCTGACATCCTTTGTGCGGCAATCCACAAATTTATTGATGCGGTTCGTCATATCAATATTGCCCGTCAACTTCTTTTTAATGTTCACGCGGGCACGCTCAGCACTTTCACGGCTGCGCTTGTTAATCAGCACCTGTTCGGCAATTTTAGCAGCCTCTGCCTTATGCTCAATGAAGTAAATCTCCAGCTGATGCCGCAGCACCTCCGTCATAGCCTCCTGGATGAAGCGATTGTTAATGGCCTTTTTCGTCTGGTTTTCATAGCTTGTCATGGTGGAAAAGGAGTTAGACACCAAAATCAAGCTGTCGGCCACGTCCACAAAGCCGATTTTGCTCTCGGTTTTGTTATATTTACCATTGTTTTTTAGGTACTGATCAATTTCATAAACAAAGGCGTTTTTCACAGCCTTGTCCGGCGCGCCGCCATACTCTAGGAAGCTGGAATTATGATAATACTCCAGCATGTTAATTTCATTATTAAAGCAAAATGCAAACTGCATCTTCACCTTATATTCCGGCTTATCCTCACGGTCACGACCCCGACGCTCCGCATCAAAGCAAAAAACCGGGGTCATTTCCTTTTCGGCGCTGATTTCCTTTACATAGTCCACAATGCCGTTTTCATACATGTATTCATACATGTCCCAGCCCTCAGGGGTCTGGTTATATAAAATGAATTTTAAGCCGGCATTCACCACCGCCTGTTTTTTCAGAACCTCCTGATAGTATTCAAGCGGAATATTAATATCGGTAAATACATCTAAATCCGGACGCCACTTAATATCCGTGCCGGTTTTGCGGTGACGGAAGGGCTCTGATTGCAGCTCCCCTACCGGTTCACCCTTTTCAAAATGAATGGTATACTTTTTACCGTCACGGCAAACGGTGACATCCATATACGAGGAGCTGTACTGCGTGGCGCAGGAGCCCAGACCGTTTAAGCCAAGACTGAACTCATAGTTCTCGCCGGAATTATTTTTATATTTACCGCCGGCATAGAGCTCACAAAAGACCAGCTCCCAGTTATATCGCTGCTCCTTTTCATTGTAATCCAGCGGGATGCCCCGGCCATAGTCCTTCACCTCAATGGACTTGTCCATGTACCGGGTCACCTCAATCTCCGTACCGTAGCCTTCCCTGGCTTCGTCAATGGAGTTGGACAGAATTTCAAAGAAGGAATGCTGGCAGCCCTCAATTCCGTCGGAGCCAAAGATAACCGCAGGACGAAGCCGCACACGGTCGGCACCCTTCAGGGACGAAATGCTCTCGTTGCCGTATTCTTTTTTACTCATTCACATCTGCCTTTCGGTTCTTTTTCACGAAAATCAGCTCTGTGTGCTGTAGTTAGGAGCCTCTTTCGTTATGTAAATATCGTGGGGATGGCTTTCCTTTAAGCCGGCACCGGTAATTTTAACAAACTGTCCGCGCTTTTTAAGGTCGGGCACCGTTGGCGTGCCGCAATAACCCATGCCGGAGCGCAGGCCGCCCAGCAGCTGATACACGGTATCAGAAAGAGGACCCTTATAAGGCACGCGACCCTCGACGCCCTCGGGCACCAGCTTTTTGCTGTTGGTCTGGAAGTAACGATCCTTAGAGCCCACCTCCATGGCAGCCAGAGAGCCCATGCCGCGATATACCTTAAAGCGTCTGCCCTGATAAATTTCCTCCTCGCCGGGGCTTTCCTCACAGCCGGCAAACAGGCTGCCGATCATAATCACATCGGCGCCGGCAGCAATTGCCTTCGGCAGGTCGCCGGAATATTTCACACCGCCGTCTGCAATGACGGGAACCTTATGCTTTGCGGCTACTTCTGCCACATCGCTGATTGCTGTAATTTGCGGCACACCTACACCGGCCACCACACGAGTGGTACAAATGGAGCCGGGGCCAATGCCCACCTTCACCGCGTCAGCGCCTGCGCGGATTAACTCCTCAGCAGCAGCACCGGTTGCAATGTTGCCCGCAATCAGTTCCACCTGCGGATAGGCTTCCTTCACCTGCCGCACGGCCTTGAGAATGTTCTCGCTGTGACCATGGGCCGAATCCAACACAAATACATCCACATGGGCCTCCACCAAGGCCTTCGCACGCTCCAGCACATCCTTTGTTACGCCCAGAGCTGCACCCACCAGCAAGCGGCCGTTTACATCCTTGGCAGAGTTGGGATAACGCACGCTTTTTTCAATATCCTTAATGGTGATAAGGCCCTTGAGTTCACCGTTTTCATCCACGATGGGCAGCTTTTCTATTTTATAACGCCGCAGGATTTCCTGCGCCTGGCTGAGATCGGTTCCCACCGGTGCGGTGACCAGATTTTCCCTGGTCATCACCTCGCAGATTGGCCGTGAAAAATCGGTTTCAAATCGCAAATCTCGGTTTGTGATGATGCCCACCAGCTTTTTTTCTTCGCAAATGGGCACACCGGAAATTTTATATTTCCCCATCAGCTCGTCCGCATCCCTTAAGGTGTGCTCCGGGGAAAGATAGAAGGGATTCATAATCACACCGTTTTCAGAACGCTTTACCCTGTCCACCTCAATGGCCTGGCGTTCAATGCTCATGTTCTTATGAATAATGCCAATGCCGCCCTCTCTGGCCATAGCAATAGCCAGCGCAGATTCTGTCACCGTATCCATTGCAGCACTCATTAAGGGTACATTTAAATTGATGTTACGGGTCAGGCGGGTATTCAGGTTGATCATATCCGGCGTGACGTCCGATTTCTGCGGCACCAAAAGCACGTCATCAAAGGTCAGTCCCTCTCTTATCTTTAGCTCAGCCAAAATAACACTTCCTCTCAGAAAATCTATTTTATTAAGTATATCAAATTTTTGTGGTAAAATCAAGAGATTTCTTGTAATTTCCACAAGATGTAGAGGAAGGAATCTGCATTCGGGTTTATTGTGCTGCTGTGCGGTGTGGACATTCTGTCATAGGGCAGGTCGCATATCGCCGATAAATATCGCCCGGTTTCTCTTTGCCCTGCCGGGCGGGCCTACTTTTGTGCGACAAAAGAGGCAAAAACATGGGGGAGTTTCGATTCTCCTCCTTATCTCTCAATGACCAGGGCTCTGCCCTGGACCCGCCTCCGCCGCAAGGTTTTCTATTAACACAAGCTGTAAAGACCTGTGGGCAGCACAGAATAAACAAAGCCTTTCCCATATGGGAAAGGCTTTGTTTATTTCTATACCTTACAATATGTTATCCATCGCGCATAGCAACGCTACCTGTGCGCTTTCATAAGTCAGGCCGCCCTGCAGATAGACTGCATAGGGCTCGCGGATGGGTGCATCTGCCGAAATTTCAATGCTGGCGCCGGAAATAAAGGTGCCGGCCGCCATGATCACCGGGCTTTCATAACCGGGCATATCCCAGGGCTCCGGCCGCACATTGCTATCAATGGGCGAGCCCTTTTGGATACCCTGACAGAAGGCACAAACCTTTTCTGCATTCCCCAGCTTCACCGCCTGAATGATATCCGTCCGTTCCTCTCCGCTCCCGGGGGAGACACAAAAACCGGAAAGCTCCAGCATGCGTGCGGCAAGAGCTGCGGCCTTGAGGCTTTGCAACACCGTGTGCGGCGCCATGAAAAGACCTTGAAAGAAGGGGCGGTTTACCTGCAGGGTTGCGCCCACCTCGCCGCCAATGCCCGGCGCCGTCAGCCGACAGGCAATTTTATCAATCAGCTCACGTTTACCCACTATATAGCCACCTGTGGGCGCCAAACCGCCGCCCGGATTTTTAATTAAAGAGCCGGCCGCCACATCGGCGCCTACCTCCGTGGGCTCCTTTTCCTCAACAAACTCTCCATAGCAGTTATCCACCATCACAATCACGTCCGGCCGCCGTTCCTTAATGAAAGCAATCAACCGGGAAAGCTCTGCCACAGAAAGAGAATTCCGCCATGCATAGCCCCTGGAGCGTTGCATGGCAACGACCTTAACGCTGTTATCCAGCGCAGCAGCAATAGCCTCATAATCCGGCGTACCATCCTCCTGTAAATCCACCACCCGCGCATGAACGCCCCAATCAGCCAGAGATCCGCTGTCCTCCGCTCCCTTGCGCAGGCCGGCCACCTCCTCTAAGGTGTCATAGGGCGTACCCGTGGCAAAAAGCAGTGTATCCCCGGGACGCAAAAGCCCGAAAAAGCAGGCTGCCAACGCATGCGTGCCGGACACAAACTGCTGCCGCACCAAAGCGGCCTCCGTACCGAAAACCGAAGCATAGATTCTGTCTAAGGCCTCCCGTCCGGCATCGTCATAGCCGTAGCCATTGGTACCTAAAAGATGTCGTTCGCTGACGCCTTCTCGGTGAAAGGCCGCCAGAATTTTGGCCTGATGATAGGCCGCCGTTTGAGAGAAGCGGGAAAAACGCTCTGTCAAATCCGCCTCCGCCCGGCGCATGAGTGCAATCGTCTCCGGCCTGATGTTATAGGTTTCCTGTAAAAGCTTTTCTATCACAGCGCATAAACTTCCTTTTCAGACAGTACACGAACGCCACCCTCAGTCAGCACCCGAACGGCAGCCTCGGTATCATCGGTTTTCATAATGACATAAGCCGTGTCCTCCTGTCGGGTGGCAAAGGCATATAAATACTCTAACGCCACACCGCCCTCACGAAGCAGGGAAAGAGCCTTGTTTAGGCCGGCGGGCTTGTCACTGATTTCCACTGCGATGACCTGCGTGGATTTCACCATGACATCATGATTCAAGAGAATTTTCTCAGCCTTGTCAGGCTCCGGCACAATCATACGCAGAATGCCGAAATCCACTGTATCTGCAATGCACAGTGCTCGGATGTTAATGCCGGCCTCGGCTAAAATGCCGGTGATTTTCGCCAGCTTACCGCTGGCGTTTTCTACAAATACCGAAATCTGTTTTACAAGTTCCATATAAATCCCTAACCTTTCTAGCCACAATGCGTCTTGATGCCAACCTTACCGTGGGCTGGTAAGCGCCTCATGACTTGTGTTGATAGCCCAAGGCAAATGCCTTCTGATTGACCTCTAAAAACTTAGGCGGCACAGCCGTTTTTAATGCTTCCTCCCAAACAGAGCGATCCAGCTCTGAGTTTTGCGCCATCACGCCGATTAAAGCTACGTTCACGGCCTTTACGTTCCCCGCCTCTTTTGCCAGTGCAAGGGCATCACAGGCGACATAGCGCACGCCCTGCTTTTCCATGGTTTCCAAAATATGTTCAGGATATTCCGCTGCACCGGTGATGACCGGCATGGGATTGGTGCGCTGGGTGTTGACAATCAGCACGCCGTCTTTTTTTAGATACGGCAGGCTACGATAAGCCTCCAGCTCCTCAAAGGCGATGATCATATCCGCCTCTCCCTGTTCAATAACAGGAGAATCCACCTGCTTGCCATATTTAACGTAGGTGACAACGCTGCCGCCGCGCTGGCTCATGCCATGCACCTCAGAGAGCTTTACCTGATACCCGGCAGAAATTGCCGCAGCGCCCAGTATACGGCTGGCAAGCAGTGTGCCCTGCCCGCCGACACCAACAATCATGATATTCATTCCGTCCTCCATATCTCCGCCAAAGGCGGAACTGTGTTATTGTGAAACAATGGCTCCGAATTTGCACACCTTCATGCACAGACCGCAACCGTTACAAAGGGTATCGTCAATCACCGGTCCTGTCTCCGTCAGCGAAATTGCCGGACAGCCCAGGCGCATACACAGCTTGCAGTTTTTGCAATCTGCCGTAATGGTGCAGCAGCCGGTATAGCCCGCCTTCTTTAACAGTGCACAGGGACGCTGTGCAATGATAACCGAGGGCTCCTCTGCTGCAAGCTCCTCCCTTAGGATTTTTTCAAAATTATCCACATCAAAGGGATCTGCCACGGTCACACGATCTACACCCACGGCCTGACACAGCTTTTTAAGGTCCACCTGTCGAGTGGGCTCACCCTTGATGGTAAAGCCCGTGGCCGGGTTATCCTGATGGCCGGTCATCCCTGTGATGGAGTTATCCAGGATAATCACCGTCGAGTTGCCCTTGTTATAGACAATATCTATAAGGCCGGTAATGCCGGAGTGCAGGAATGTGGAATCTCCCAGAACCGCCACGGATTTTCCGGCAAACTCGCGTCCCCGGGCCTTTTCCATGCCGTGCAGTCCGGAAATGCTGGCACCCATGCAGATGATGCTGTCAATGCTGTCTAAGGGCTGCGCAGTGCCCAGAGAATAACAACCGATATCGCCGCTGACGGCAAGCTTCATTTTATTAAGCACATAGAACACACCGCGATGCGAGCAACCGGGACACATAACCGGCGGACGCACAGGAATATTCTCCTCTGCCGCAAAGACCGGCGCCTTGGTTGTTCCCGTCAGCCTTTCACGCAATAGCGCCACAGAATATTCTCCAATCAAGGGTAGCTTATCCTTACCATGAACCTCGAGGCCCATGGCCTTAATCTGCCGCTCCAGCACGGGGTCAAGCTCTTCAATGACGTAACAAACATCCACACTGCCGACAAATTCACGTATCAGCTGCTCCGGCAGGGGATGAATCATACCCAGCTTTAAGAAGGAGGCCTCCGGAAAGGCTTCTTTTGCGTATTGATAGGCAATGCCGGCAGCAATGAAGCCGATCTTTGCATCGCCCCGAATCATCTGATTAAGCTCTGAGGCCTCATTATAAGTCGCAAGCGCCTGCATCCTTTTTTCCACCGTCACGTGCTTGGGACGGGCAAAGGCCGGAATCATCACATTTTTCGGCGCGTTTTTTTCATATGGCTTTACGGGCATCTCTTCCCGCGGGAACAGCTCCACCTCGCTCTGGGAATGTGCAACGCGGGTGGTCAGCCGCAATAGAACCGGCGTGTCAAACTGTTCGCTGATTTCATAAGCCTTTTTCACAAAATCCCGGCATTCGCCGCTATCGGCCGGCTCCAGCATCGGCAGCTTGGCTGCAACGGCATAGTTGCGGCTGTCCTGCTCATTTTGAGAACTATGCATGCCCGGATCGTCCGCCACACAAAGCACAAGACCTGCGTTTATACCGATGTAGCTCATGGTAAAGAGCGGATCTGCTGCCACATTAAGCCCTACATGCTTCATGGCAGAGAGTGCTCTGCCCCCTGCAATGGCAGCACCGGAGGCCACCTCCACAGCTACCTTCTCATTCGGAGCCCATTCCGAATAAATGTCATCATATTTGGCAATAAATTCCGTAATTTCCGTGCTGGGTGTTCCGGGGTAGGAGGAGGCTACACGCACACCGGCCTCATAGGCACCCCTGGCAACGGCTTCATTGCCCAACATCAATTTTTTCATGCTGGTTTCAAAACCTTTCTGCCCGCTTGAATAAAAAATGTACAGAGTCTGCCGCGGGCGGGCAAATAGCCTGTATCGTCTTACTTTAAATTCTATAATTTTTCGCAGAAAAAGTCAATAGAAATTTGCTATTTTCCTATTTTGGATGTATCGGCAAGATTTTTCTGGATACAGTTACAGGCATGTACTTTCACGTCTTATCGCTACCCAAAAATTTCTAAGGGGCTGTAGCAAAATGCTACAGCCCCTTAGGGGATGGACGAAAAATAGCGCAGATTGGACAAACTGAGTCCCGAAGGCGTACGTGGGCACGCCGAGAGGTGAAGTTTGTTCAAAGTGCAAAGCATTTTAATCTAAAAAAACGTTTTTAACGATTTTTACCACTTAAAATTGTATTCTTACAATCTTTTTCCAATTACAATATGCTATTATTATAG
>SVKE01000067.1 GCA_015068615.1 Oscillospiraceae bacterium
CCTCACACCGCCTCCACAAAGAGCTCTTCTGCCTGGAAATCAGTCGTTCCGAGTAAATCCTCCAGAATATCCTTCATGGAAATCGGCGTGACCGTGTTGCGCGCCATTTGCAAGAGCACCTGTTCTGCCTCGCCTTCTGTATGGAACACGTCAAAAATTTTTCTGTATTCTATATATGGTGTACCGTCAGAGCGACAAGCGCGCTTACAGATTTCAAGACCGAAGCGACTATATGTACGTTCTTCTAAGGTAACTTCTTTTTGCAGGACATAGTAATCCAGAAAAAAGCCTGTGTGTTCATTTGGTTCTTCGTTGACACTGACAGTTTGAATCAATCTTCTCATGGTCATAATCCCCTTTCAAAATAACTTTATCTTGTGCCATTGTCTTTTTGCAAATACATTATATAGTATTTCAAGCGAAATTTCCAGTAAAATATATCGCAAAATTCATCATAAAAATAGAATATTAAACATATTCCATCCATATTTGACGACAAACGACAAAAAACAAAGCCTCTTTCGCAAAAAAGTAACAAAACAAACCGAAAATGAATAAAATTTTACCAAAAGCAAGATATCATTCACGATAAAGGACATTATGTATCCTGTCATGGTCACCTATGATAGGAGCGTTGAGGCCTTGGCGCGTGACGGAGGCATCTTATCAAGGTAAAAGTTTAAAATTTATTCATATAAAAGTGCTTGATTTCCTTTCAGACATATGGTAGAATATGGTCATATAAGGGAGTAGTCGGCACGATTGTGCGGCAAAGCAACAGTTCGGAAATATTTCCTGCTTAGCCTTAATTGACGAGACTTATCTACCATGGTGGATGAGTCTCGTTTTTTATTTGTCTATTTTGAGAGAAAACATGTATATTGTAATGCGATTCTTTATAAATTAGACATATAATGACAGACAATTGCGCCGAAAAAACAAGGAGGAATCACATTGATATTCTACAACCAGCCCAAAGAAGAGGTATTAAAAGCCTTACACACAACGGCAGAGGGCGGACTCACTGCCGCACAGGTTGAAACCCTGACACAGCAGTACGGCCCGAACAAATTGAAGGAAAAGAAAAAGAAAGGCAATATAGAGCGTTTTTTTGATCAGTTTAAGGATGTGATGATTCTAATTCTGATTGCTGCGGCTGCTGTTTCCTTCGTCATCGCCTGCGTGGAAAGGAATCCAAGAGAATTTTTTGAGCCTCTGTTGATTCTTTTGATTGTTATTTTAAACGCCGTGATGGGCGTACTGCAGGAAAGCAAGGCAGAAAAGGCTCTGGATGCTTTAAAGAGCATGTCTGCTCTGCATGCCCGCGTGCTTCGTGACGGCAAGGAGGAAGTGATAGATGCTTCTCTTCTCGTCCCCGGCGATATCATCCACTTAGAGGCCGGCGATTTTATTCCGGCAGATGCAAGGCTAATCCATAGCGTCAGCTTAAAAAGCGAGGAATCGGCTCTAACGGGTGAATCTGTTCCTTCCGAAAAAGACGCTGCATCAGAAATTGCAGAAAACGCACCTCTGGGCGATCGTAGTAACATGGTATTCTCCGGCTGCAGCATCACCTATGGTACAGCAACCGCCGTCGTCACCGCCACGGGCATGGATACAGAAATGGGTAAAATCGCCAATCTTTTAGACAGCGAAAACGAAACGCAAACCCCGCTGCAAAAGAAGCTTGCACAATTGGGTAAATACTTGGGCATTGTTGCTCTGGCTGCTTGTGCCGTTATTTTTGTTGTGGGTATCCTCAACCATATTCCCGTCATGGAAATTTTCATGACCTCTGTTTCTCTTGCTGTATCTGCCATTCCGGAGGGGCTCCCCGCTATTGTAACAATCGTGCTCTCTATCGGCGTACAGCGAATGGTTAAGCGCAACGCCTTAATCAGGCGTTTGCCTGCTGTGGAAACGCTGGGCGGAGCCTCTGTCATCTGTTCGGATAAAACCGGCACCTTAACCCAGAATCGTATGACCTTAGTAAAGGCCTATACAGACGGCGCCGGTAATCTTGAGGACATCAGCACGACTAACACAGAAGAAGTCAAAAGACTGCTTGCCTACAGCACCCTATGCTGTGATGGCTCCGTTCGCTTTGAGGGCGGCGAGGAAAAACACATCGGCGACCCCACCGAAACCGCCATTGTGCTGGCAGCTCATAAGAACGGCCTGCCGAAGGATGACTTAGAAAAACAGTATCCTCGTCTCGCCGAGCTGCCCTTTGATTCCGACCGCAAGCTGATGTCGACCATCAATCGCATTGACGGAAAAAACATTGTGATTGTAAAGGGTGCCTTTGATGTGATGGCAACCCGTTGCATTGCCGGTGATTTGGAGACCGCCAAGATAATGACAGAGAAAATGAGCGAAAACGCGCTCCGTGTGCTGGCTGTCGGATATAAAGAAATTGACACGCTTCCGGCGATTCCCACCTCCGAGGAATTAGAAAACGGATTGAACTTTATGGGGCTTGTGGGTATGATTGACCCGCCCCGTCCCGAGGCTAAGGAGGCTGTTTCCGTTTGCCGCAAAGCCGGTATTAAGCCTGTTATGATCACCGGTGACCACGTTGTGACTGCCTCGGCCATTGCAAAGGAGCTGGGCATTTTAGAAAAAGGCGACCATGCCATCACCGGCGCCGAGCTAGACGCCATGACAGATGCAGAGTTGGATGAGGCTGTGGCAAGCATTTCTGTCTATGCCCGTGTGTCGCCCGAAAACAAAATACGTATTGTCAAGGCTTGGCAACGTCGCGGTCAGGTGGTTTCCATGACCGGTGACGGCGTGAATGATGCCCCGGCATTAAAGGCGGCTGATATCGGCTGCGCTATGGGAATCACCGGCACCGATGTTGCCAAGGGAGCGGCAGACATGACCCTTACGGACGATAACTTTGCCACCATTGTAGAAGCTGTTCGTGAAGGCCGTGGCATTTACGCCAACATAAAAAAGGTGGTTGGCTTTTTGCTGGGAACAAACATCGGCGAGGTCATTACCGTCTTTATTGCCATGCTGCTCTGGCACAAAACGCCCCTGCTTTCCATGCAGCTTTTGTGGATCAATCTGGTCACAGACAGTATGCCGGCCATTGCCCTCGGCATGGAGGCTGTGGAAAAGGATGTAATGGACAAAGCGCCGAAGCCTAAAGAGGAAGGCATTTTTGCCAATGGTCTGGGAATTCGCGTGTTCCTTCAGGGTGTTATGTTTGCAATTCTCACCTTAATCGGCTTTAAGGTAGGCGAAGCCGCGACCGGCGTTTTAGAGGGTGGCCAAACGCTGGCCTTTATGGTGCTGGCGCTTTGCCAGGTGGTGCAGGCTTATAATATGCGGTCTGAGCATTCTCTCTTTACCATCGGCATTTTTTCAAACAGCAAGCTAAACGGCGCCGCCCTAATTTCCACCGCCTTGGTGGCCATGGTGCTGTTTACGCCGCTTTCCGGCATCTTTGGGTTAATCACCCTGCCCGCTTATCTTTATCTCCTGGGACTCGGTCTGATTTTAATTCCCTTTGTTGTCATGGAGGTCAGCAAGGCAATCAGGTTAATCGGCCATCGAAGAAATGCCGTATAATATCGCTCTTCCGATAAAAACGGAATTCCTTTTTTGCCAAAAGTCACCACATAAAAACACCTCCGGGACTGCCGGAGGTGTTTTTATGCATCATTTAATTTTTAGGAAGGATTTTAGGATGCTGTTGATAAACCTGGGAAATCTGACTACGACAACCTTCATAATAAGACACCGTCCTTTTGTGCCGAACAGCCTCGGCTAACTACACAACCAGCAAAAGGTGATAAAAATAATCAGCAGGCCTTCTGCGACCACAAGCCAGATGGGCGGCAGAATCATGCCGGCAAAAACGCCGATGCAAAAAGCTGTTGCAACCGCTCCCCAAAGCCTGTATTTAAACCTCACAAAGACCGCCTCCTTTTGCGATATATTACACTATATGCTTCTGCCCTCTTATGTGTGACCGCCCCTTTTATATAAGCCTTGATTTTTTCGTTGGGAAATGATACAATAATTAAATGACTGCGGTACCTATAAATGATACGAGGTAAAATATGGATTTTCAGCTAATTTCAGACTACAGTCCCATGGGCGACCAGATACAGGCCATCGATGAGCTTTCTGCCGGCGTGTTAGCAGGCAAAAAGGAGCAGATTTTGCTCGGCGTAACCGGCTCCGGTAAAACCTTTACCATGGCAAACGTCATAGAGAAGGTGAATCGCCCTACTCTGGTTCTGGCCCACAACAAAATACTGGCCTCTCAGCTCTGCGCGGAGTTTAAGGAGTTTTTCCCCCACAACGCAGTGGAGTTTTTTGTGT